>JAGDCC010000034.1 GCA_017958745.1 bacterium | reverse complement strand
TGTTCCTGCATCTGAGGATACTATTAAGATGTTATTAATTAGAAACAACAAAATCTCTTTTGAAACTAGTGTCTCTGTTAAACAAAATCTTACATTTGTACAAGCAGAAAATGTATTTAAAGATAACGGATTAGATATCTATGATAAAGATGTGCAGACAAATCTGCATCTTATAGATGATAAAGGAGAATTTACCAATCTTGCCCTACTCATTTCAGATGATAATCCTTACAACTACAAAATTGCTTTGTATAATTCTAACAATAAAGAGAAATTACTGGATATGAAAGATTTCCGTGGTTCTTTGTTTAAGGTTTATACAGATGTTTTGGATTACGTTATAAACAATATTACACATAGCAAGAAAGCTTTTCCTTCTTTTGTTGTTAAGGAGATTGTTTTGAATTCTATTGTACATAGAGATTACACACAGAATACACCTAACCTTATTAATTTATATAGAGATGGTGGCATAGAGGTTATAAATTACGGTTCTCTTAATGAGAATGTTTCCGTTAACGATGTTGTTGGTGGCATTTCTACATCTAGAAATCCTTTTTTGCAGTCTATGTTTTTAAGACTTAATTATCTAGATGGCGTTGGTAATGGATTAAAAAGAATTGGAGATTATTACAACAATATGAATCTAAAGATGGAAGTATCTGCTCTTCCTTCTACTTTTGTAATTAGATTGCCTAAAATAAATAAGGATTATAAGCGACATTTATCCGATACAGATATTATTCTCAATTATCTTAAGCAAAATGATTATATTTCTCGTTCTTATGCAGAGAAATTAATTAACAAAGAAAAGACTACTACGTCTAATTTGTTAAATAAAATGGTTAATGATGGTTTATTATATAGAGTTGGAAATGGTCCTGTTACTAGGTATTGTTTAAAGAAATAAGACCCAGTTGTATGTTATACAAATAATTTAGTTATGTTTACACACAACTGGGTTTGTTGTTACAAAAGAAAGTTAGAAGATATCCTCAAGCTTTAGATCCGAATATTGGATCTGGTCATTGATTATCGCTCCAAAGAGCAACTTTGTCTCATCTGAGACACAATCTTCATCAAACCAGTCAGGAATCTCTATTGTATCTAGAAGATCGACATATTCGTCGATAACTGCTGTTTTCTCATCAATGATGAGTTTGGCTTCTTCCGGACCATAGAGAGTAGATGCGATCATTCTATCACAATCAAGCTCATAGATGTATGCCAAGATTTTTCGAGAGAGAATGAACCTTGCATAAATAACAAGCTCATCTTGATCCGAATAAAGCAATTCAATAAGATCTACTATATTATAGTAGAACTTATAAAGCTTGTACCCATGTCCGTTCATGGTAATCTTACTCCTTTCCTAATCATCTCATAAAACCTCTTTGTTTCACTGGAAACTCGTTGTGGGTCAAAGCCCTCAAGGCCAAGAATAACGGAGTTGTACTCCGCTGTAGACCAATCAAGAAGAAGTTCTTCTTCATCGAGAACGCATATTTGCCCGCGATTTGGACAATATGTTTTTTTCTTCTTATTCTTTTGAGAGTCAGAAGGACGAGGGCAAGAATCATACCCGCTTTTGTATGGGCATGGCTTACTTTTTCGGTAGTCCATAATCGGACTCAACGACAGATGACAACGAAGTGCCATAACGCTCGCTGCATAACGACTCTGTGCATATTTGCACAGTTCCGAATCCCCCTGGCGTCTATCTAAGACTTCCAGAAATGCCATACCAGCTATTTGGGACTTTTCTAAATACTCTTTCGTCTCAGTAGCTTTCACGATACACCTCCATTCTAACTATTAAACAACAATACTATTATACATACAATACAAAGGATTTTTATTATGCCCCTTTCTTGACTAATCTCTTTGGGTCTATAAGTCTCTCACATGTATGAGGACAAACACCGTCTTTGTAAAGCTCTTCCATTCGCTTTACACGATTTGCAAAACGTCTCCTACTCTTCGCATCCTGGGAAAGAGTCCAAAAAACTTTTTCCTTGGAGGCTTTCTTATCCCTCTTATCTTTACAGCACTCTGCTTTCAAGGGACATGCAATGCATGCAACCCGAAAATACTGCTGACTTTCCTTCAACTCAGAAAGAGCACGACCGTATAATGAACCTCTAGAGAGATTTTTATACTTTTTTACGGCATCCAACTCGTTCATTTCAGATGCACCAAAATGCATCAGTGAAATTCCCAACTGATCCATAGATTTAATCAGGAAATTTATCCGTTTAACGGAAGCAAAGATTTGTTCAGACATAATATCTCCTTTCTGTCTGTATGTTTTTTGAAAGAACTTGTTCCTAAAAGGAACTATTTGTAATATACATATATATTATACTATAGGCCGATATTGTCAGTCAACGACACATTAATAGCCTACATACGCGAGAGATAGCTTTATAATGGTAATTTTTCTAATTCTTCTTTATACAGTTTTGGTTCCTTTATAATAATTGGATCTATACCATATAGATTTTTAATCTTTTCTTTTGCATGCTCTGCTTTTCCACTACCACTATATAAAATAAATGATAAATCTTTATTTTCTAAATTAAGTAAATTAATAACTTCATTAATTGGTGCACTTAGTCTATCATTCCAGACAGGAGAACCTATTACTATTTTGTCATAATTGGAAATATCTGTATCAAAATCCAAAAGTTTATCTCTTTTATTAAATGTTGCTTTATAACCACCAATAATTATCTGCAAATATCTATTACTAGGATATTTATCCTTTGTAACAACTTTTCTGATATCATAACCTTTATTTCTTAATACACCTGCTACAATATCTCCGTTACCTGTTAGACTGTAATAAATAAATAGATTCTTCATATAGATTTAATACAATAGCATGACAATATATGAATTCACATTGTCTCCATATAGCGACAGCTACATATTAACATATATTACAAAAAAATAATAAAGAAAATCTCCCTAGTATACGTCTTTGAAAACAAAAATTAACATAACTAGGGAGTTAAAACCCTATTTTAATAAAAGGATTTCCTGCATAACAATTGTCAAAAAAATGTTCAAATCTTCAGGGCTTGGATCTATATAGTGAGCAGATAATCTCTCATATTCTTCTAAGTATTCAATCAGAAGTGGATGTATCTTGTTTATTTCCTTATTACAGGCATCTTCCAATTTGTTTAAATACTCAGATGGATCTTCTCCAGCATCCTTAAGTTCTCTCTTCAGGTTATAAGAACAACGAATAGAATTGATGTAAAACTGAATCTTACGCTTGATATCTTTCAAATACTCATCAGGCGCATAATCTCCATGCCCAAGAACAACATTAGACAACTCACTACAGAGATCAAGAATGGCATCTCCAAGTTTATAGTTAGACAGTTGTACGATATGTCTATTTTCTAAATGGTGATCATATACATAACGCCTCACCCTCCTGTATAGCTCATATCTGCTAAGACACATCTCATAGCTGGCCTCAGTCATTCCGATATACTCACTTGCATAAAGTGCTTCTATATCACGCGGAACAATTGAATCAGCAAGATCCAACGTTGACTTTTCTGGATAAAGATACTCAAACTCTTCCCTATACTTTTCAACTTCATCACTGTCTTTGCATGAGCTACTATCGGCATCAAACAAATATTCAATACTTTCAAGACATGCTTCACCATACAAATACTTTGCATAGTTTCGCAACTTGTCATTGCCTTGATAACAAGCCTCAATCATCTCGTATGTATACTTACATCCAAGATAATCTTGCCAATACTGAGAAGTAAAATAATTCTTCATCTTGAAATCCTCCTTATTTATAGGTTTTTAATGAACAAAAACCATTATAACACAACTATAGGACACAGTCATGTAAGTCAGAATCTCATTTCTTGAATCCTTCTCTTTTTTTATGAAATGAATATATATACCTTAACTAAATGGTATTATCCCCTAGATGTTCTTTTGCATAATATGTAAGAGTCTTTCTCTTAGACCATATTCTTTGTGTTTCTGTAAGAAGTTTCTTTCTCAATCTGATATTCTTAGGAGTTACTTCTATTAATTCATCATCATTAATAAAGGATAATGCAAACTCTATTGTAAGCTGTACGGGTGCTTTAAGCATTATCTGTGTTACTTCTGCATGAGACATTCTTACATTTGTCTTATGTCTTGCTTTACATGGATTTACATCTAAATCGTTCTCATGGTTATTTATTCCAATAATCATACCCTCATAGACTTCTGTAGATCCCGTTATAAATAACTTACCTCTATCTTGTATTTCATTAAGTGCATAATCCAATGCTGTACCTGTTTCAGAGGAGATAATAACACCCTTTCTAAACAAGGATATAGATTTGTCATAAGGAACATAATCTACAATATAGCTATTTATTACAGCCATACCCTTAGTAGCACTCATCAAGACTCTATGTAAACCAATAAGATTTCTTGTTAGGATATTAAATGTAAATCTATTATTTCCATCTTCTGTTTCTATATTGATAAGCTTACCATTTCTCTCATTAACTTCTTGTGTAATAACACTTAAATACTCCTCTGGTGCATCTATTGTAAGCTCCTCCATAGGTTCACACTTAATACCATCTATTTCCTGTAAGATAACCTCTGGTTTACCTATTTCAAATTCATAACCTTCTCTTCTTAGCTGTTCTGCCAATATAGATAACTGTAACTCTCCTCTACCTGCTACAAAGTATCCTTCTCCCCCACGATTTGTTATTTCTAAACTAATATTTAACTTCTTTTCCTGTTCTAATCTCTGTTGTAATTGTTTTGCAGTAACAAACTTACCTTCTTTACCCATAAATGGAGATGTATTTGCTGCAAACTTAATTCTCACAGATGGAGGTGTAATCTTTATTTCTGGTAATGGTTCCTGGAAATCTAGACTACATATAGTTGCACCGATATCTGTGGAATCTATACCAGTTATAGCTACTATTTCTCCTGCACTAGCCTGTTTTACTGCCTCCCACTCTAATCCTTTCTTTACAAATAATTCTTTAACACGTCCCTGTTTTTTCTCAAAATCTTCTTTATTAGATACAATTATAATTGGATCATCTATCTTAACAGTACCATTGTGTATTTTACCAATAAGATATCTACCTAGATGCTCATTAAACTCAATAGATGTAATCTGCATCTGTAACGGTTTTGTTTCGTCTCCACTTGGACATGGTAGATTATTTACTATTTCTTCCAACAAAGGAGTTAAATCTCCTTCTATATTTGCAGAATTTGTTAAATCTCCTTGTGGTACTTCTGTCCATACTTTTCCCTCTCTTGCAATTGCATAGAATATTGGAAACTCTAACTGAGATTCATCTGTTGCTAATGTTAAGAATAAATCCTGTATTTTAGATATTGTCTTAGGTATATTTGCTAACTTCTTATCTATCTTATTAATAACAACAACAGGCTTTAGACCTAATTCTAATGCTCTTTTTAGCACAAACTTTGTCTGTGGCATTGGTCCTTCTTTAGCATCTACCAAGAGTAAACAACTGTCTGCCATATTTAATGTTCTTTCTACTTCTCCTCCAAAATCTGCGTGTCCTGGTGTATCTATGATATTTATCTTTGTTCCTTTATATACAATAGATATATTCTTTGCACTAATGGTAATACCTTTTTCTCTTTCTAAGTCTCCAGAATCTAGGATTTGTGTCTCTGACATTTCTTCTTGATTCTCTCTAAATAGATGAGATTGTTTCATAAAGGCATCTACCAATGTAGTTTTACCATGGTCTACGTGCGCAATTATTGCAATATTTCTTATATTTTCTTTATTAATTTGGTCTGACATAAACTGGATATTTTACCATAATGCAGAGGAATCTCGCAATAAAGCTTCCTTTTTGAAGACAAAATACTATGTAAAATTATAACTCTGTGTTAGATTCCAGCATTAAGCCTACATAATAGACGGTTGTTTTCTCATCCCAATGAATACCATGTTGGTCAGTTACATATTTAACACCCTTCTTATAAGTAAACTCATTAGTAGATTCATTAACATTCATTATTTTCTTAAATGTTTCAACATATGTTAGATTATTGTAGTTCTTCAGGAATTCTTCCATAAGCTTATTATAAGTATAATATTTGATATTAGATCTATAACCAGATTTGCAAGCATTAGGATCATTACTCTCAACAGCTGTACATTCAGCATCTGTACATTGTTCTGGAGCCACAGGTTGGATACTAACAAGATATGTCTTAACCTGGTAAGATTCTTTCGCTAAGGATGCCATAGTAGAGCTATAATTCTCCATATAACCGCTAATGTCACTATTCGAGTTTGTCAATTTTTTACAAGTATAACGTGTAACACCATTTCCAGCGATAGGGAAATAAACATAAAACTCAATATACTTTTTGACAGATGAATAACCAGTCATGAATAAATACATAGAATCAAAACCAGCACCACCAGGTAGTTGATAAGCAAATCCAGTACCTCCTTCTGCAATTATCTTCAAAGTATTATCGCTTTTCTGATATAAGTAATTACCAGATTCATAACTTGAAACATTCTTTTTCATTCTACCAACCTGAGAAGCACCAACAATAATAATAATTTTTTGTTTAACTGTAAGATCATAAGTAGCAGTTAAATCTCCTGCTTTTGCAATAATTTTACTTGTTCCAACTGCTTTCGCCGTTACCTTCCCATTTTTATTTACAGTTGCGACATTAGTATTACTACTAGACCATGTAATCTCCTTTCCATTTGTAGTTGTAGCTTTTAAGAAAACTTTAGGATTAGAAGAATTCAAATAAATAGTACCAGATGTCTTATTAAGAGTAAGACCGTTTGAATCAGTCTTCTTAGTAACATTAATTCTTACCTGTGGTGTTCTATTTGAATCACATGTTGCATAAACATAGGTATATCTACCTTCCTCCCCTTTTACTGATAATTTACCCTTATTATCAATAGTAACTACAGACAAATTTCTACTCGTCCATGTCAAATTACTGCAATTACTAAATGTTGTTCCAAGTTGTGCAGAAAATCCTTCTTCCAAGCTAATATTTCTAACAGTACCATCAAAAACTTTTCCTCCATACGTAACAGCTCCAGAGGGTTCTCCATCTATAACAACTAAAACACTAGCTTCTGCACCAGAACTACTTACTGCATCTATAGTAGCTTTCTCTCCAGGTTCTCCAACAAGTTGTATTTTACCGTTATTATCGACTGTAATGGCAAAAGGATTTCTACTTGACCATGTTACTTTTTCACCATTCGTAAAAGTAGTTCCCAATTGTGCACTTTTTTTCTTTAATACCAACTTGCTTACTTCTTCCCCCTGGTATGTAATAGCAACCTCTTCAATATTTTGGTTAGCGAGCCAAAGTTTATACTTCTCATACTTGTTCTGCCATTCTGCAATATCTAGATAGTTAATTTTTCCATCGTTATTAAAATCATAAGATTTAGAATATACAGACTTCGATACAAAATTACGATAAGCTTCAAGCAGGATGTTGTAATCCAAAATTGTAACTTTCCCATCTGCATTTAAATCTGCAGATTTAAGATTTTTAGGTAAAGAATCAGAATTAGCTGCACTACTTCTAGTATCAAAGTTGTTATCAGAAGTACTGTAGAAAATAATTAATGGAGTCAAAAGCATAAATGCAAACACTGCTATAAAAGCTCTTTTCTTCTTTCCTAAGCTAAAAGATACCATGTGATTTAACCATCAATTAATCCTATAAAAGAATACCTTTAATTGTGGAAATAATCAATTTAATCTGCTATTTTTATAAAAGAAGTATAAAATGAGTTTCTGTAATCATGAAATCAAAGAGGATTATATTATTATTCACCTTATCATTATTGTTTCTTTCCAAGAACTATTTGCTTGCTGCAACAGATATAATGCTTATCGAGAATGAAAATAATACTGTAGATCTTATTGTAGATAGCGATACTAACGTTTATCTTCCAGCTATAGATATTAAGATACATTACTCTGAGAATTTAGAAATAACCGAAGATGATATCGTTATTGCTGAAAATATGTGTCAAGTTGGTGAAGATATTAAAGTTAATAACAATACTATCTCCATAGAATGCTTCAACGATGACAACACAAGTGCATCTGGAACATTTGCAACAATCAATTATGTTAATAATGGATTTGATGATTATTATTTCTATATTGATACAGAATCCTTAGATATTGGTAATTTAGAGTACGCAATTAGTGACATAAATAAGCCAGTGAATATTGTTCGTTCTGAAACTATTCACGACGAAGGCATTTCAATTGCCAAAGCAAACCAAACAGAGAATAAAAGTTTTCTAGATAGAGTTAAGAACTTTCTTATAGAACATCAAATATACACATTACTGATTGTTGCAAGTATTATAGGATTAGCTACCGTTATAGTCGCAATAATTCCCACTAGAAAGAAAAGACATTAGTATTTTAATAGCAAAGTCTATATATACAAGAGTTACTTACTTGTGAAATATCCAGGCTTAGAAGCTGTATCTATCCTTGCATATTCTTTGCCCATGTGGGAGGAAGAATACTTGGTTCCATTACCTCCAACTAAACTCTTACAACCTTTAAACATATTTTCTTCTAAATCTAAATCAGAGAAGAGTCCTTTTGTGACAAAAGAATTACTCGCATAAATAGTTTTCAAAGATGCACATCCATAAAACATATCTTCCATAACCAGTACTTTGGCAGTATTCCAACCAGAAATATTTAATGTCGTTAATGAACTACAACCACGAAATACTTTACTCATACTTTCTACGTTAGAAGTATTCCAGTTACTCAAATCCAGTGTCGTCAACGATTCACAATTCTCAAAAACACTATCCATACCATACCCAGATACACTAGATGTCTTCCATTTATTTAGTGAAATAGTTTCTAGAGCCTTACAACCTTTAAATAGTCCATTCATATTTACGACGTTTTTAACATCCCAATTATTTATTTTTATCTCTGTTAACAACTTACATCCATAAAACATGTAAGAAAGCCATTTAACATTACCTACATTCCACTTACTTAATGACAATGATTTCACAGAAGAGCAATCAAAGAATAAACCAGACATATCTGTTACATTCGATACATCCCAACTTCCGATATCTATATTCGATAATGACTTACAACCATAAAACAATGCAGACATATCATCTACACGTGATGTATCCCATTTCCCTATGGAAATACTAGTTAGAGATTTACAATTAGCAAACAACTTGCTAATTTTTGATATATTTGCTGTGTTCCAGTTTTCAATGTTTAATTTGGAAAGCTTATTGCAATTCATAAACATTGCCTCTATTGTCTTAACATTTGTAAGATTAAATTTTTCCACTTCTAAAGATTTCATGGATATACAACCATAAAACATACCTTCCATATCTGTTACAGAGGAAGTATCAAAATGATTCAGGTCTAAAGATGAAAGAGAAGAACAATCCTTAAACATATACTTCATATTTGTAACAGCCGTTGTATTCCACCCATTAATAATCAACTGGCTTAATTTATTATCACCCTTGAACATAAAGCTCATATCAGTAACATTGTCTGTATAAAGATTTGTTAAATCTGCATATGTTAAAGATGTATAATTTTCAAACATTCGACTACTGTCTTGGTTAGCAATAACTCCTCCATTCTCCCCTAGATAGAGCTCATACAAGCCATTCGAATCTTTATCTAAGACATACGCAACAACAGACTTGTCTTTTTTCTCTGAAACATCCCATGATTCTTTAGCATCTGCTGGAACATCTACCTCTTTAACTGTATATATTTTTTCAATTTTATCCCTTGTAATCTTTTTGTTACCAAATGTTGATGTACTATACGCTGCATCATATACAGTCTGACATACAGATGGACAACTAGCAGTAAGCAATTGCGATGACGGTATCTCTGGCTCTATTGCGTGATCTTCAGGATATGTGTCATGCATACAACTACCACACTTATTTTCAACTAAAGTTACTTCATTATCCTTTTTAATGGAACCAGCACTCACCTCTGGCTTAATATGTTCCTCCTCTAAAACTACTTCTCCCCTCTTAGAATAATAGTTATCATTCCCAGTACAATACCAATATACTCTATAGCCTCCTTTTCCATTGCCAGTTGGAATGACTGTAGATCCAGCTGTTTCATAATTGAGAGCTGTTAATTCTGTATCTATACTAAAATAAACTTCTCCTTTAGCATCTTCTACAACAACCAAGGCAGTATCATTTTCAGAATAATTAGGATTTAATTTAACAACGACAGGATTCTCTCTCTTAGATACTATATATGACCCTCTCACATATGAGATATATGCTTCCAACCATTTGCTAAAATCAGCAATAGATATTCTACCATCACCATTAAAATCACATGAGGAATTCAACTTCCCATTTTTAGCAAAATCAACATAATATTCTACCCAAATAGCATAATCTGTTATGCTAATTTGATTATCATCATTTAAATCAGCAAATGATATACTATCTAGCAAAGTCTCTGTTGTTTCTGCTTGGCTTCTTGTCTCAAAAGAATCAGAATTTACCGTATAGAAAACAATAGCAGGAAGAATTAATAGCACAGAAGCTAGTAATATAAAATCGCTTTTACTTATTTTATTTGTCCATTTCATTTCTTCTATGCACTATATTAGATATTAATATAAATCCTACAATATTGTAGATACTTTGTCTATTATTTACAATTATAGTAATTGTACAACATATGGATCATTTTCTGTTCCACTCCCACTACCGTACTTAACATTAGATTTTAGATTTATAACTGGTCTCACACCATATTCTCCTAAATCTACATTAAAACCACTAATTATTCCTTTGATATTTACATCCATATTATCCGATACATTGTAGTATTCATCATAGGCCCCTGGAGAAATTAACCAATCAATTTGTCCATTATACAGATAATAATTACTATTATTTTCTGTTGGATGCCCTCCAGCAAATGCAACCTCATCAGCTGTTAATAGACCAATTGGGTACTTTAAAGCATTATTTCCATAACCACTTGTTCCAGCTATACTGCTTTCACCTGATATTTTTAATGTATACATATCTCTAGATAAATTAGAACATTTTAATGTTGGTGTAGAGTTAAGAATTGTTCTATTAAATCCTCCGTAATAATTGATTATATGAGTATCAGTTGGGATAACGACTTCGTCAGAATTTATTGTGTGTTCTACTGTTCTATCTCCACAGAATCCAGAATCACTTAGATAAGCTTCATAATTAGTTAATAAATTGTTCTCATACCAAGTGTCAATTACAGTTTTAATAGTACTATCTGTATCATTGTCAGAAGTAGTCTTAAACATATAACCTACAAACTTTTCCTTACTATCTTCTTCCTCTATATCTGACTTAAACATAGAAGTTCCTATTTGTGTATTTGCTCCTGTATGGTTACTTGTCGTTCCGCTATAAATCATTCTTATGCTTCCATCTCCATTTATTCTTATTATTCTCCATAGGAATCCTGCAAAACTCACCCAGTTGTCCGTTACAGCACCTCTAAAATAATAACTATATCCATTTAAAGATGTCGCATTCGGACTTGCATAGTCTGCTGTTGCATGCAATCCCTCATCTGTAGTTGCTGTTGTAGAAAAATCTCTAGCAGTTTTATTACGTATTGCTGTTAATAGAGAACCACTATAACTAGATGCTCCTTGGTCATCCATAATAATTTTCTCTGCCAAAGTTGGAACAGAAGCTGCCGCATTTACTGTTACTGTATATGTTTTATTATCTGCACTATTAAAGTTGGTTGTGTCTGTTGGTACAAAACTCACTGTTATTGTACTACTACCTACTGCTACTCCCGCTACTGTTATAGTTGTTGCAACACCAGACTGTATAGCTGTTACAGCAGTACTCTCTGGAGATACAGTTGCCTTATTTGTATCTCCACTGCTTACCGTTAATGTTCCTTCTATATTAGATGTTCCTCCAGAAGATACTGTAGCTGTAAATGAAGCAGTATTTCCCAATTCTACTGTTCCTTCTGTCGAACTTAAAGTAATCGTTGGAGTCTGAAGTTCTTGAGGTGTACTTTCTGTTACATCTACATCAAATGTCTTACTCTCTGGACTATTGTAGTTTGTAATGCTGTCTGGAGTAAATTTAATTGTAATTGTACTGCTACCTGCTACCAATCCAGTTATTGCTATAGTTGTAGATGTTCCACTTACTATTGCTGTAATATCTTTACTCGTTGGATCTACCGTTGCAATACTAGTATCTCCACTCTCGACAGATAATGTTCCTGCTAGTTCAGATACGCCACCAGATGTTACAGTAGCAACAAATGTTATCTCATTACCTTCTTCAACAGTTCCTTCATCGGAACTTAATGTTATTGTTGGAGTCACTTTATCTATACTACAAATAAATGTCTTCTCTTCCGTACTACTATCCGTCCATACATAACCCTCTTCTAATGTCGCAGATACAGTATAATCCCCTGCATCCGTGCCTTCATTATTGCTAAATGTATAACCAACTCCTTCTGTTTTAGTTAATGTTTGACTACTACCTGTATAAACTAATCCCGTTTGACAATAATCCGTTGCTGTTGGAATTGTTGCTATCTGCTCACCTACTGCAGTGCCAATAGTTACAGTATATGTTTTACTTGTTGCATTGGTGTTATTGGTCGTATCTGTTGGAGTAAAACCAACTGTTATTGTACTAACTCCTT
Organism: bacterium; assembly: GCA_017958745.1. GTDB lineage: Bacteria > Patescibacteriota > Dojkabacteria > SC72 > SC72 > UBA5232. Next base: position 38,922 of record JAGDCC010000034.1, on the reverse strand, counting down.
CTGACACACCAGTTACTGTTACCACAGTATCAATACCACTTGGAGTTGCTGTAATACTAGCATTAGTTGGATTAACTGTTGCGATTGTGGAATCTCCACTTTCTACTACTAAATCACCTGCAGTACCAGACGACACACTCGATACTACAACAGCTGTAAATGTTGTTGTATTACCTAATTCTAATGTTTCCTCTTCAGCGCTTAAGGTTATGGTTGGAGCATATTTTTCAATACTACATATAACAGTTTTAGCTTCTGTAGAATTGTCATTCCATATGTAACCATCTTCCAATGTTGCTGTTACAGTATAATTTCCTGCATCTGTGCCTTCATTATCACTAAATATATAACCTTCGCCTTCTGTTTTAGTTAATGTTTGACTACTACCTGTATACACTAATCCTGTGTGACAATAATCTGTTGCTGTTGGAATTGTTGCCATTTGCTCACTCACTCCAGATTCAACAGTTACAGTATATGTTTTACCTATTGCATCTGCATAATGTGTAATATCCGTAGGACTAAAACCAACAGTTATTGTACTAACTCCCTCTGATATACCTGTTATTGTTATAGTAGATTCTGCCCCATTTGGAGTTGCTGTTACATTCTTAATTGTTGAATCTACACTTGCCATCGTTGTATCACTACTACTTACTGTTAATGTACCAGAAATACTATCCTCTACACCACTAGAGACAGTAGCTATGAATGTTATGGTACTACCTATACCAACTGTTCCTTCTGTAGAACTCAACGTAATAATTGGCGTCGTAATATTATGCATGCCATCTTGTATTTCATATGGATTATTCACTGTCCCATTACCACTAGAATACAAAACATCTGATTTAAGGTTTATTACTGGACGTACACCAAGTTCTTCTTCCAATAGCGCTACACTAATATAACCATCACTTGCAATGTACATAACAGGAACACCACTAGAACTCAATGCCAATGGTGAGATAAGCCAATAATCGTTTCCAGGACAAAGATAAGAGTTTGCCTTATCATCAGTAAACGCACAACCACCAAAAGAAATCTCATCAACACTTAATAATCCTACAGGATATTTTAATTTATTATTACCGGCACCATCAATTCCAGAGACATTACCCGAACCAGATGTACCTAATGTATACATATCAGCCTTATTAACACACTGCAAACTTGGAGTAGCATTGTTAGAAACAAACCTTGTGAAAGCTCCATAATATATTAAGTCTTCATCCGTCTCTCCGATACTCCTATCATTACAAAAGATTTCATTCGCTAAATATTTTTCATAATTATTTCTTATATTATTCTCATACCAAGAGTCAACAACACTTTTTATTGTACTATCTGTATTATCACCATACGTATAACCAGCCCCCGTTGAATTCTCATTACTCTCATTATATTCGGATACTCCGATTTGTACACCTGCTCCAGTATGGTTATTTGTTGTTCCACTGTAAACCAACCTTATACTTCCATCGCCATTTATCCTTACAACTCTCCACAAGAACCCTGCAAAACTTACCCAGTTATCTTCTACTGCTCCTCTGAAATAATAACTTGTTCCATCTAATGTTGTTGCACTTACACTAGAATAATCTGGTGTAGCATGTAATCCCTCATCTGTTGTTGCTACAGTAGAAAAGTCTCTTGCAGCTTTATTCTTTATTGTAGTAATAGCTGTACTATAATCTCTTGTTCCAGTATCTGCATATACTAAGCATCTTGTTAAAGTATCTCCAGATTCACACAGATTTGTCGTATCATCTCCAGGTCCAAATTGCGTATACGTGCCTTTCGCATATGAGAGATATGCATCTAACCATAATCTAAAATCAGAAATAGATATCCTTCTATCATCATTAAAATCTCCATCAGCATTATATTTATCATATTTTGCAAATTGAGAATAATATCCTAACCAAATAGTAAAGTCAGATATACTAATTCTTGAGTCAGAGTTTAAATCAGCAAAAGAAATAGACGCAGGTAAACTCTGTGTAGAGTCTGCTTTAGTACTAGTCACAAAAGATTTAGAAAAAAAAGCATAGAAAATAAAAACTGGAAAAATCAATAATACAGAGAACAATAATAAGAACTCCTTTTTGCTAATTTTATTAGGCCATTGCATCCTTACCGTTTTTTATTACCTTATACAAAATACAGAATACATCATTAAATATGCCTTGTCTATTCTTCTATACTTATCTCACCGAGAATAGCTTTTCCGTATATCTCTAACACAGGAGTCTTAACATCTCTACTTTCCAAATTAGAATTCCATTCTCCAAGAACAGTTTTTCCGTCTATGACTACTCTACAATTCTTTGGAACCTTAACTTTAATCTCACCAATAATAGTTCTAAGTTCTAACCTAGCTTTCTCTTCAATGGTCACCTTTCTCAAATCCAAATGATATTCTCCACAAGCAACCAATATTTTTCCACCAACAAACTCTTTTTTACCAAAAACTTTATCCCTCTCCCAAAGAATAGCTGTATCCTTAAAGAAATCATCATCCTCTATCTTTTCTCCTTCTTGTATAGAATTATCACCATTATGTTTATCTTCTAATATGATAGATAATCCAATAAAGATAAGTATCAATGGCCAAATAAGATTAGAAATACTGATATTAAAAGTATTGTTAATAAACAAAAGAGTAAAAACAACTGTGATTAACCAACCAAAAGGCTTATTCTCTCCAAATGCCATTCTTAGACCAAAAAGAATAACTATTACATACCAATACCTACTAACAATATCCCAAATATTTAAATCTAAGATATTCAATTTATTAAGCAAGACAACACAACCTACACCAAGAACAACATAACCAAATACAGAATCTTTTTTCTTACTCATAAGACTATGTAATAAAAATAATTTAAATAAATTACTTATTCTTTTTAGCAGTATCTGTCTTAACTTCTTTCTTTATCTCTTTTGCTGTTTTCTTTATGACTGTCTTTATTTCCTCCTTATTCTTCTGTATAGTTTCACTCTGGTCATCCTCTAAAGAAGATTTTGTTGGTAATAATACCCATAGAATAAGATATAAAAGTACACCAAAACCTTCTCCTAATACCAATGCTACAAATATTACTCTCACGATAGTTGGATCTATATCAAAATATTCTGCAATACCTGCACAAACACCTCCAATAACTTGGTTCTTATCTGCTCTGTATAATCTTTTCATAGGGGTACAATTTTATTAAATTAATTATTTATAATACCACAATTAAGATAGAAATACCCTATTATAGTTATCATCGGCATTATCTTCTAAATATACAGGATTCATGCCTAATACATCTGCAGAGGTCTGTATAATCTCCTTAACATCATACGGCTGAGAGAACTTCTCTTTAATATGCTTATTCTTCCTCACAGACTGCGGAGGCAAAAATGGAGCATCTGTCTCAAAAAGTATTCTGTCTACAGGAACCTTTTTTATAATATCTCTAACAATCTGCCCACTCTTGTATGTAATAATTGCATTAAAACCGATACAAAATCCAATATCTAAGATATCTTCTACTAAGCCTATATCTCCTGTATAACTGTGAAAACTACCTCGAAGCAGCCCATCTCCCTCTTCTGCTATTAGTCGAAGAGCATCCTTCACACAACTTTTATCACCTCTAACATGCAAACTAAGTGGAAGCATATGCCTCTTTGCAAGTCTCAGCTGGTTTCTCAAAGATATTTTTTGTATCTCCTTAAACTGTTCTACCAATTCTTCTGTATACTCCTCTCTATCTAAGCCATAATAATCTAATCCAGTTTCTCCTATTGCAGAAATATCATTACATTTATCTGCAAAATATTTATTATATTTATCTATAGCTTTCTGAGAAATCTCATAAAGATTATCTGTAATACCTTTATCTACAGTAATCTCTTGGAAATATGATGGATGCAGGCCAATAGCTGTCTGTATCAGCCTCGGATACAGTTTATTAAATCTCTCTGCAATAGAAAACGCATCTGCAAAATCTACCAAATCTGTGCCCTGAACAAGAATATGTTTGCCATTATTTTTAACAAACAAATCTATAACATCCGCAATATTAGACATAAGCGGCTCATCCTGTATGTGACAATGAGAATCGTGCATTTTGACATTTTATCATAAATATGTGATAGAATGTCTAAGCTATGGAAAATAGAGAGTATGCACATCGGAATTGGCTACTATTTATAACATTCTCTTTAGTCGGCTTACTTTCTGTAGTAGTAATACTACAGTCTGGGTTGTTTAAAGATAATAAAGAGAGTGATAATAACAAAAAAATGACAGATGACAACATCATAGACGCATCAGATGGATCATTCGTTACAAATAACTTAGATTTTACATTCAAATACCTAAGTGTATTGGAAAGAAAGACTATAAATAAATCTAAGATTACGACAACAAATATCTCTTACAAAGACAATACGGTATCTATTGTTTTAGAAAGAGAAGCCCTTTGTACAGATAATAAAGAGCTTCCATCTCAAGCTGGTTTTTATAAATTAGATAACGGCAACCTCATACTTAAAGTAGTAACAAACGATAATCCATCCGTATATACACAACCATGTGTCGTTTCTAATTATTTCAAGATAACAGATATAGATTTAACAAAACAAACAGAAAACGGTAAGGATTTGACTACATATTACAAAGCAGAAGATGGTACATTAATAAACCTAAATACGTGCTATTACAATAACCATCTATATGCAAACGATGCAGTATTTAGCTCTAGCGACAACAAAGTCTGCGAATGCAAAAATGGTGTAGTAGTATGTGATACCAATAATTAAAAGCGTTTATTCATTTTTTTATAACTCTTTTAATATCTTCTAATAGAAGATTATCATCAGAACCATCATCATCATATTCAACAAGTGCATAATCTGTACCAATTTTGTGGAACAGAATAGCGGCTAGTCTACCATCCTTAGTTTCTATTTTGTCAAACTGTTTAACCTCAACCATATTTTTCGTATTAATAATCTCCTATCACCAATCCTAAGAATATACCGACCACACAAAGAAATGTAGTAAACAACCAGAATCTCATAACAACCTTGTACTGTGGCCACCCCTTAGCCTGTAAGTGATGATGCAATGGAGCAATTATAAATACTCTCCTCTTAAAGAAGCGCATAGACAAAATCTGTATCATACTGGATGCCATAATAACCCATGTTATAGCAGTCATAGAGAAATAAGGAATAATATTCCCACTTAACAAACCAACAAAGAACATAGTAAATCCAAGTGGCATAGTACCAGGACCACCATTCCAAAATCTTGCAGGTGGGATATTAAAGTAAAGATCTACAATTTGGCAGCCCAATATTATTCCTAAAATTGGAAGGAACTCGTATTGACCTTGTACTGTCAAAAGAACCATCATGGATACATTTATTATTGTGAAGATACCAATCATTAAACCATCAGATCCGTCTGTAAGCTCCGCTGCATAAATAGCAAACTGTCCAATAATACCAGAAACAATACAAAGAAGTGGTGTAAAGTTTATAGCAAGAGCACTAGTAATACTAATAGTATCCAAAGTACCAGTTCTATACAAAAGGAACATAACTATAATATTAAGAATAATAGCAAACACAAGCTTAAACAAACGCCATTCAAAAGACTCCTGGAAAGCTTTCATCTTTTCATTGTTTCTAAATCCATTTGTAAAAATAACAACGTCTATAAAACCCCAGAAACCAAATATCACAAAACCAATCAAATAAACCTTAACGATTGGTGTAACATTACAAAGAAGAAGAACAAGAATTGGAACAATAATCCAAATCATCACACCACCCATATTTGGTGTACCGTTAGTTGCTGCAGAGTTCATTAACTTCATAAAAAGAGAATTATCTCCACTACCTCCACCAATCTTAGACTTCTTTATTCCACTCACCTGATTAAACTTATAAAGAAGATTAATCATAAACGGAGCAAAAATAATAGACACAACTGTAGAAATAAAAAGGTCTATAAATGTTGTTTTTAGTATATCTATCATATAATTAATAATTAAATAAATTAGCTATTATCTCAATTTCTTGTTGGTATTTCTAGGTCATCTGCAATAGAAAGAAATATCTCTCTCCATGCTGGTACAGTTGTGGAACTTGCATAATAAGAAATATGAGGTTCCTCCATTTTCACAAGCATAATAATCTTAGGATTCTCTGCTGGAGCAAATCCTACAACAGTATCATTTGTCACATCATCTTTGTAACCACCATTTTCAGGATCTATTGCCTGTGCAGTTCCAGTCTTAGCAGCAATACTATAATTCTTTAAATCTCCTGCAAGAAGTCCAAGAAGTCCGTTATCTACAGCTTCTAACATAGCATCTCTAATAAAGTGCGCTGTATCTTCAGAGACAGGAGTAGAAATAACAGATGGTTTAGTAGAAATAGTTTCATTATCATCACTAATACTATCTATAATATAAGGCTTCATTCTCACGCCATTATTGGCAAATGTGCTCAACGCAGAGATAAGCTGCAATGGAGTAGCAGTAATACTCTGACCAAAAGAAGCCGTAATAATATCTAACTTTGTCCAATAATCAAAGGACTTAAGATAGTTTGTCGCTTCCTCCTCTAATCCAATACCAATATATTGAGAAATACCAAACCTACTTAAATAGTCATAAAATGTCTTAGAGTCATAAGACAGTGCTGCTTTTGCAGTGCATGGATTACTAGAATTCTTCAAGATATCAGAAATTGTTTGTGTACCATTTGCTAACCTATTCCACGTATACACCTTTCTTCCTATCAAAACAGCATAACAAGTTGCATCATACAAATCCAAATATCCTGTTTCATCATTACAAATATAATTTTTATCTATAAAACCAGACTCAATAACAATTGCAAAAGTAATCGGCTTCATTACAGAACCATACTCGTACGCATCAGAGACCGCTCTATTCTTTAATATCCAAGAATCAGAAACACGCCAATACTTGCTTGGATCATAATCAGGATAATTGGCCATCGCAATAATTCTGCCAGTAGAAGGTTCCATAATAATTGCAGAACCACTCTTTGCTTTTACAGACTTTACTCTTTCAGCAAGAATCTTCTCTACTTTACTCTGTATATTAGCATCTATAGTAAGTGTTATATTCTTACCATCTCTAGCAGTAATAACTTTGTATTCACTAGTAAGAATTGTATTTCCAGAAGAATCTTTTTCCTCGTAAGAATAGCCTTCCTTTCCTATAAGATCTCCATAATAATAACCTTGAACACCATACTCACCAGTCGTTTCCCCTTTCTCATTTTTTCCTAGGAATCCAAGCAAATGAGATGCAAGGGTACCGTTTGGATAAATTCGCTCTTCTTCACCTTCAAAATATAACCCAAAACCTTCGGTTCCTTCACCAAAAATATTCGCTTCCTCTAAAGCTTTTTTCTTATCTGCAGATATACCTTTAGCAAGAGGCGCATATACAAAATCATTCGGCAACTTCTTTCTAACTTCATCTTCCTCAAGATTAAGAATTCCAGATACTTCTGCAACAAATTCATCTAGATGACTAAAGAATATCTCTCTTTCCTCTTCTTCTAAACTCAACGTTGCATATACATTATAGATAGGCTTATCTACAGCAAGAACAGTGCCATCTTTCGTAAGAATACTTCCCCTTTTAACATCTTGTGTACTTGTAGAAGTATACTGATTACTAGACAGATTCTTGAACTTATCTGCATAAACAATCTGCCACCTAAAGGATTGGACAACAACAATAAAGGCAGCCAAAGTAACTAGGAATGTAACAATTCTTAGAGGGTTAGCACTTTCTGATGCTTTTCCATGGCCAGAACCACTCCATTTCTTTTTATTGATAATCTTGTCGTTACTCCTTTTGTATAGGGTATTAAGCTTTGACATTATTTGCTTGCAACTAAATTATCATCCTCAAGATAGATAACCGTTTTTGTATTCGTGCTAGATAATTTCAGACTACTCGAAGCTAACTCTTGTATGATAATTATAGACTTACTCTTTGCAATTTCCTCTTCCATTCCTCTATTCTCTCCCTGTAAGTATTTCTTTTCGCTACTGAGACTCTGAAGTTCTGTTCCTAGTGGAGCTAAGATGGAATTAATAATTAATTGAGAAAGAATAAATAGTAAAAAGGATACTACCAATAATGCCGTAAATATATTATTTTGTATCCATTTTAAAAAATTCATTTCCTTCTTTCAGTTTAATAAGTATTCTTAGTTTGGCAGAGGATGAGCGAGGATTGTCAACTACCTCTCTGTCGGTTGGGGCGATAAATTGACTTCCGAGAGGTAATTCACCCTCGCATTTCTTCTGCTTATCATTGAAGAAGTTTTTAATAGTTCTATCTTCTAGAGAATGAAAAGATATTACAACTAATCTTCCTCCTATATTCAAGATCTTAAAAGAGTTATCTAATGCCTGTTCTAAGCTGACAATCTCATCATTTACCACAATCCGCAGAGCTTGAAAAACCCTGCGGGATGGGTTCTTGTTGATAGAGTTATCTGCCGGTATTACTTTGTAGATAAGTCTTGTAAGATCTCCAACAGTATTGATATTAGAAACATCTTGCTTTATTGCCTTGGCAATTTTACTGCTATATCTTTCCTCTCCATATTTTCTAAAAATATAGGTAAGCTCTTTTTCTGATAAAGCATTTAGCAAATCTTTTGCAGTCACAGCTAGACTTGTATCCATTCTCATATCTAATGGTTCTTCGCTTTCTAAGTAACTAAAGCCTCTATTGTGAGAATCTTCCAACTGTCTTGATGAAATACCTAAATCCATGATTATTCCATCTGCCTTCCTACAGTATTCCTCTGCAATTTTATCTATATCTTTAAAATTGCTTTTATGTATTTTCCAGTTTGTATGTGTGGATAATTCTTCTTTGTAATATTCTTTTACAAAATTTATAGCATTAATATCTTGATCGATACTTATCAATAAACCCTTGTAGGTAAGTCTATTAAGTATCTCTATGCTATTTCCACCGTCTCCAAGTGTGCAATCTATATAACACCCGTCTTCTTTTACATTTAATGAATCGGTTGCTTCTTTGAGCAGTACAGTTTTGTGTATCTTTTCCATTAATTAGAAGTACTCATTTTATTAATCTCTTGGGCAATTTCGTCACCATGTTCTTGTAAATACGATAATCTCTTCTCCCACTTCTCTTTATCCCATATTTCTATCCAATTTACCAATCCTAAAAAAACTATTTCATTACTTAAATTCGCATACTCAAACAATGGCTCTGGAATGACAAATCTACCCTGTCCATCTAGTGTTATCTCATTTGCACCACCAACTAGAAATCTACTGGTGTCTCTAATATCTTTATTTATAAAAGAGCCGTTCATTACATCCTTTGCGATGTTTTCCCACATTTTCTTGTTTACGATGATTAGTGCTCCTTCATATCCTCTTGTTAGAATTATGTCATCGCCTAATTCATCTCTAAATTTTTTAGGAAGGGCAATTCTTTTCTTTTCTCCAATTTTATTCCTGTATTCTCCAATTAGCATTTTCTTATCTTACCACCTTTCACCACTTTGTGCCACTTCTTGACCTTAAGATAACATCGAGGGTATATAGTGTCAAGAGAACACAACTACAGGTCAGTCATACATGCAGAAATCTACCTTTATTAAATTAGTTGAATTGTACTATAGGTACTAACCACCATTGAAAATAATTCTCCAAAATAGTTATATAAGTCATCCATTTTATTGAAATTGCTACTAGATGTTGCTAAAGTAGCTTATTTAATAAAATGTTAATGAATCACTATGAACAAAATCTATTTAAAAGACATAAAAGACAGGTTCCCAGAATTTGAATTCAAAAATTACAATCCAGATGCATACTTCACATCATTCAGCCACGATTCTAGAGACATGCAGAAAGATTCTCTATACATACCCATTATAGGAGACAAATTCGACGGTCACGAATTCATCAAAGCATCACTAGATAACGGGGCTTCCGTTTCTTTATGTGAGAATTCCAAAACAAATCATCTTACGGATGTAAACAAACCAATAATATTAGTAGACAGCATACAAGAAGGACTACAAAAAGTATTAAACTATTATATTGGTAATATTTCTAAGCCTATTGTGGCAATTACAGGAAGCACTGGAAAGACAACAACTAGAAGAATGTTGACGCATATATTAGAAAAAGAGAAAAAAGTACTCTCTAGTGACAACACAAATACAGTCTGGGGAAATGCAGAACTTCTCGCATGCTACAAAGACGAAGATGTCATTGTGCTTGAATGCGCAATGGATAGCAAAGGAGAAATTGCTTGGCATTGTAATTCTACAGATCCAGATATTGGCATACTACTCAATATTGGATATGTACATGCTGGAAAACTCGGAGGAATAGAAGAAGTATACAAGGAGAAAAAAGATTTAGCAGATTACATGGAGAAAACAGGTAAGCCACTCATACTTAACATTGATGATGAATATTTATCTAAGATTCCGGTTCATTACAACAAATTATGTCCTCTTTATACATTTGGACAAAGTGATAAAGCAGAATACAAAATTAAAAATATTCTTGTTGACGAGCAAGGCACACACTACTCATTTGTTAATGAAGGTAAGCAATACGATGTAAACCTTTCTGTATACGGAGAAGGATACGTTTATGATTCTATAGCAGCAATTATTGCAGCAAAATTGCTAGGCATAGAAATATCTTCCTCTATTAAATATATATCAACATTTACTGGTCAATTAGGTAGATTTGAGAAAATAGAAATTAATAACAACCTACTAATTATTAATGATGCATACAATGCAAATCCAGACTCTATGAAAATGTCTATAACGTCATTTTCTAGACTATATGAAAATGATTCTTATCATACAATAGTTATATTAGGTGATATGAGTGAATTAGGAGATGTTAGTGAGCAATTACATAAAGAACTTGGGAAGAATGTAAGTAAACATAGTTTTAATGAAGTATATTACATTGGAAATAGTTTTAATGAATTTAACTACGGAAAACACGTTAGTTCTGTGGATGAAATGACTTCTATTCTAGAAACAAGATTGAAAGAGTTAAAAGACCAAAAAGTTGCAATTTTAATTAAAGCAAGTCATAGTGTTGGGCTATACATACTTCCAGATTATCTGTGTAAATTAAACATAATTTAATCTTGAAATTGTGCCAATTAATGGCATAATATGTAGTATGAATTACAATTTTGGAGTCTCTAACAACAGCAGAAAGACTTACGAGAACAACAAAAATAGAAGATTAGCAGTTGGAGGTTCTGTTAGAGTAGCAGATCTTGGAAGCTATAGAACTATGAAACAATACAGTAGTGCTGTGGCTCATACGAAAGGGAAAAATGACCCAAAGATTGTAAAGAGTAAAAAGAAAAAGAAGAACAAAACATTGAAGAAAATACTACTAATATTCTTCGGAATGTGCTTCTTCTTGGGTTGTGGTGTTCTTGTTGCACTAGGTATTTATCTTAAACAAATACAAAACTCACTTCCTTCTCCAGATGAATTAATTAGCAGATCATCAGATGAGAGTACACAGATATTAGATAGGAATGGAAATATTCTCTACACAATATATGGCGATGAGAATAGAGAGTTTGTATCCATTAATGATATTCCAGATTATACAAAGTGGGCTGTTCTCGCAGCAGAAGATGTAGAGTTCTACCAGCACAAGGGTATCGACTACATAAGTATAGCAAGAGCATTTATACAAAATCTTATGCACAAGAGTGTTGTAAGTGGTGCAAGTACAATAACACAGCAGTTAGTAAGAAATACTTTACTATTCGACATGCTTGGCGATGAAGCTTATGAGCAAACTTATGCTAGAAAGATAAAAGAAGTATTAATCACAATGCAGGTTGAGCAAACATTCACCAAAGATGAAATATTGCAAATGTATCTAAACGAGATTCCACTTGGTGGTGTCAATTACGGAATACAAGCTGCTGCCAAAGCATATTTCGGGAAGGACGCCAGAGATTTAGATTTATCAGAGAGTGCATTGATAGCAGGATTAATACAGGCACCTGGTTCTTACTCCCCACTTTATGGTTCTGAACCAGAAATGGCAAAAATTAGACAAGAATATGTCTTAGGACAGATGGAAAAGCATATGGATTTGACAGGTGTTACAGTAGAAGATGTTGCCGCCGCTAAAGATGAGGAATTGGTTTATTCTTCCGCAAAGATAGATATAAGTGCTCCACACTTTGTTTTGTATGTTAAACAGTTGCTGATAGATAAATATGGCGCAGATAGAGTAGAAAGAGGTGGACTTAAAGTTACAACTTCTCTCGATTCTACATTACAGGCCATTGCTGAAGAAGAAGTTGTTTCCGGTGTAGAAAGAAATGCCCATCTAAATGTAAACAATGGAGCAATGATTGTTATTAATCCAAAGAATGGGCAAATATTAGCTATGGTTGGATCTAAGGATTACTGGAATATTGATGACCCACGTGTTGATGGAAATGTAAACATAACAACATCCGAGAGACAGATGGGATCTTCTGTTAAGCCATTCGTTTATCTTAATGCATTTCAGAGTGCAAATACTGGTCCATGGTTGTTAACTCCAGACATTAACGAAATATCATTCGGTAATTACAAGCCGAGAGACTGGGATGGCAAATATATGGGACTAATGACTGCTAGATATGCTCTTGGTTTATCTAGGAATGTACCGGCAGTATATGCACTACAATTAGGAGGCATCTCTAATTATGTACAACTAATGCAAAAACTTGGTGTAGATATTACAAATAAAGAAAGTTATGGATTAAGTATTGCTTTAGGTTCAGCAGAAATGAAACTCGTTGAGTTTGCCAATGCATATGCAGCATTAGCAAACGGAGGTGTACAATACCCTCTTACATCTGTTCTAAAGATTACGAATTCTAGTGGTGAAGTTATTTACGAAGTAGAAGAAAGCGAAGGTACACGTGTAATAGATGAAAAAGAAGCATATTTAGTTAACTGGATGGCTTGCGACCTACAAGGTTATAACGACAAATCCGAGAACTCTTACTTCTATGTTAATGGACACAAGATGTGCGGCAAGACAGGTACTACAGATGGTCCAAAAGATTTAGTAGGTGTACTTTATAATCAGAGTATTGTTGTTATTTCATGGAATGGAAACAACAATAATGAAGAAATGCCTAATGCATGGGCATCTGGAACAGCACTTACAGTATCCAACTCTTTCATGAAGAGAGTTATAGATAGTTACAATGAATTTTCTTTCAATAGACCAGCTGGTGTACAAACAACGAGAGTATGTTTAGATACAGGTACAGCCGCATCGGATACAACAAAGTGTTCAAAGACAGAGGTATCAGTTTGTATTACAGGTGCCTGCCCCCAAGATGATACAAGGGAAGAGATAGAGGTTTGTAAGGATTCAAAGCTGGTATCAACAAACCTAGAAGCTGCACAGCATTACGATTTAACCACAAAAGCAGTACTCATTAAAAATAAATTAGAAAATCAATACCAACAAGAAGCATATGAGAAATATATGACATCTTTAGAGAACTCTCCTTATATATTCTCTATGCCAGAGAGTGGAGAATGTAAGTTACCTTTAGGAGAGAACAATGCCCCAGTAATAGACTTAGCAAGTCCTTCTTCTGGAGGTAATTACAAACCAGGAGACAAAGTTAATATTTCTGGCAGTGTAAGATACTTAGATGGTATTTCTAGCTTTACAGTAACTGCAAATGGAAAAGATATAACAACAAAGTCTACATTCAACTCTAAGACCAACAAATTCTCTGTTGACTATACAATTCCTGCAAACTACTCAAAGAAAACACTAGAAATAAGCGTAAAAGCAGTAGATGTACATAACATAATGGATTTGGAAAATGTTATTGTAAACGTGCAAGTTGCTACACAAACAGAAGAAGAAAAGAATACAATTGATATATATACAACTACAGAAGGAACCAATATGAGTATTACGGCTGCTGTCCATGGTCCTGATGGAACTAATAAAGTTACAATATCTGTCGTCGACAATGACGATAGTACTAAGAATGCAACTTTATCTGCGACAGATAAAGGAGGTGGCGAATGGATTACTACTTACTCTGGTGTAAATGGTCATTCGTATTCGATAACCGCACAAGCATACAACGGCAACAAAATGCTAGCAACTAAGACAATTACAGCTTCCATAGCGGCTTCTACACCGACAGAGTAATAGTTAGAGAATACTCTATATATTAATTCGGAGAATAAAGATTTTATCCCTATTGATCCTATTTTAGAATAACACTATATTTATGCTCGATAGCACCTTTGATCTTGTTTACAACAGAAGAAATTTCTTTATCTGTTAAAGTCTTGTTGTAGCTACTTGCAGATATTCTATATGTAATTCTTTTCCTACTAGAATTATCCTTGTCTTGGTAAATATCTAAACACTCTACCTTACCATTTAAGTCACCACGATTAATTATAGAATATAATTCGTTATAAATGGTCTCATAAGTTATACTTTTATCCATTTCAAAACAAAGATCAACAGAAAATGGAGGATACACAGAAGTCTCTCTATATGTATTTACTCCCTGCTCTATCTCCGTAAGTCTATCTACACTAATATCTAAGACACAGGTGTACTCTGGTAACTTGAAGTTATTCTTAATAGACTGCTTAATATTACCAATAACACCAATTGTTACACCACAGACACTAACAATAGCAGAAGAATTAGCATCCAATAAAGACATCTTATTCTTAATATGTGCATCCAACTCCTGTTCTATTGCATCTGCACAAAGAGTATAAGTGAGATTATTTGTATACCCCAATCCATTAAGAATCTTCTCTAAATAAAGTTTGGACATATAGTATGGATTACCAGATGTATCCTGCTTCTTTGTATTAACAATAACCATAGATAGGAACCATTCCTCCTTTGGTAAATTAGTATCTTGGTCTATGTAGTTATTAAGATGTGCAATGTTCATTTCAAAAAGTGCAAACTTAGAGAAGTTTCTCTGTATATTCTCCTTAGCCTTTTGCAATAAAGACTGTAGTAATGTCGTTCTCATCAAGGATAAATCTGGAGAAAGAGGATTTTTAATCTTATATGCCAAATCTGCATCCAAATTGCACGCCTTGAAATTATCCAAACTTGTAAAACTATATGTTAATGTCTCGTTAGCACCATTAAAAGCGAGTATATTTCTAATCTTCTTCTTTGTTTCAAAGACTTTGTTTTCCTCTGCAGGTACAATCCTCTTCTTTGGAAGAACCATATTTAAATTTCCATAGCCATAAATTCTAGCAATATCTTCATGTATATCTTCGCTAATCTCAACATCTTTTCTCCAAGAAGGAGCTGTAACAATCAAAGTATCTTCTTTACCATCTTTAACACTATACTCTAGATTTTCTAATATAGTTTTAATTGTATCCTTATCTAATTCTGTACCAATATGACTATTCAATCTAGGTATATCTAGTGTTATCGTTTGCTGTGTTGCTTTTGTCTCATAAATATCTACAGCATTAGAAGATATTTGTGCATTAGCTAATTCTTTAGCTAGCTTTATTGCATACTTTATAGCAGGAAGTGTATTTTCTGGATCTAATGCATGTTTATTTATTGTAGAAGAATCTGTATTAATCCCTAACTCCATAGATGATTTTCTTATTGAAGTTTTATCAAAATTAGCAGCCTCAAATATTATGTTCTTTGTATTATTATCAATCTCTGTATCTATACCACCGATGATACCTCCAATTGCCATTGGTTTTGTATTATTTGCAATAACAATAGTCTTATTAGATAAATCGTGCTCCTTTCCATCTAAACACAATATACTCTCACCTTCTTTTGCCGTTCTAATTACAATATTTGCACAATCCTCTGTTGTATCGTCATTTGCAATGACTTTATCATAATCAAATGCATGCATTGGCTGTCCAAACAAAAGTGCGACATAGTTCGTAATATCTACAATATTGTTAATAGGCTTAATATCTTCCTTAATTAATATGGATTTTAGCCAAATAGGAGACTCT
Source organism: bacterium (assembly GCA_017958745.1). Classification (GTDB taxonomy): domain Bacteria; phylum Patescibacteriota; class Dojkabacteria; order SC72; family SC72; genus UBA5232. The sequence continues at coordinate 22,791 of JAGDCC010000034.1, read as the reverse complement.
TTTATCTCAACATTACTCATTGCAACTGCCATATATCTTGGACATAACACTTCTGCATCATTTGTAACACTAAGATTCAGACTCTCAGTTTCTGGTTTAATATCATTAACTCTATCTAAAAACCAATCTGGACTTACAAACTTATTTCCAGTAACTGCAGTTAACTCTCTAGACACACCAATTAATCCAAACAAATCTCCCCTATTTGTAATCTCTTTGTTCTCTATATCTATTACCAAATCATCTAAACCATAATACTCTGCAAATGGAGTACCAACAGTAGCATCTTCTGGAAGAACATACACACCAGTATTATCTGTTCCAATGTTAAGCTCTCTCTGAGAACCCATCATTCCATTAGATTCTTCTCCACCTAGGCTAGCTTTCTGTATAACAACTGGCTCTGGCTCAGTCTCTATCGTACAAGGAACTTTAGAACCAACTGTAAGAAATGCAACTTTATCTCCTACATTTAACTTCTTATCTCCAGCACAAACCTGTATCTTCTCACCATTTTCTTCTGTTATAACTTCATAAACACCAAGCTTCTGCGAATTTGGATGATCCTTCTTAGACACTATTTGTGCAACAACAATACCTTTGTAATCCTCTGCTAAATCCCTGTAACCCTCTACTTCGCAGATATGCTTTTCTATTAGAGAAACAACTTCCTCTTTCGTTGCATTTATATTTCCATATTCTTTTAGTAATTTATAAGATATCCTCATAATTAAAATTGTGTTAAGAAGTTAAGATCTGCGTTTCTTATATATCTAATATCTGTAATTCCACGTTTAATCATTGTAAGTCTATCTACTCCAAAGCCCCATGCGAAACCAGAATACTTAGTACTATCTATACCTGCTTCCCTCAATACATTTGGATGTATCATTCCACAACCCATTATTTCTATCCAACCAGAATGTCCACAGATAGAACATCCTTCTTTATGACAGAATGGACAACTGATGATGAATTCACAATCTGGCTCTGTGAATGGGAAATAAGATGGTTGTACTCTCACTTCTAGCTTTGTTTCCAAATATGTTTCCAAGAAAGATTTAATAACAGCTTCCATATTTCCAAGAGATATTCCCTCATCTACATAAACTCCTTCTATCTGGTGGAATGTATGCTCGTGACCTGCATCTGTTGCTTCATTTCTAAAGCATCTTCCAGGTAATACAACAGCAATTGGAATAGAAAACTCCTTTAAAGCTCTATTCTGCATTGTAGATGTGTGTGCAGGTAATACATAGTTATCTGTAGTCCAAAAAGTATCATACATATCTCTTGCTGGGTGTCCCTTAGGAAAATTCAAAGACTCAAACATATGATAGTCATCATCCAACTGCTTACTTTCCATTACAGCAAAACCCATTGCTTTAAATATATCCGTGAGTTTTTCTATTTCTTGTTCTATTGGATGCTTAGTTCCTTTATTATCCAATACATGTAAGAAATCTTTAGAACAGTTAACATCAAAAGGTGCAGTTGGGTCTATTCTTTCTGTCGTAGAATAATTAACCATCTCCTGTTTCTTCTCTTCCAATATATCTAAAATCTCTTTTTTTAAAGAATTAATTTGTGTTCCAAATTCAGCTTTATTATCTTTCTCTACACTTGCAATTTCTTTAAATGCCTCAGATAAAACACCATCCTTATTTAGATACTTTTTCTTAATCTCAGATGCAGACAAAGTCTTATCTTTTTCCAGAGATTGCTTTATTTGTTTTAATTTATCAAACGTATATTCCATATTTGTGAGTATACAATAAATTATTAAATATAGAAATATTCATTAATTACCAGATTAATAAAAAAAATAAGAGAACCTACCCTATTTTAGAGATATAAATCAACAAATAGGATAGGTTGTGTTCCATACAAATTTTAATAGGTTGCTACAAAATCTAAAAGCAAAAATTGTGCTATATAGTTCGTAGTAATCAGCCACTCTAACTTCCCCGTAGGAAGAGTCAATGATTTGCTAGAAACAGCAACCTTCTCACTATCTTCTCCAAGCAGTGTTTTCAAATCTAACAAACTACAATCATATTTACCATTAGAGTTCTTCCGACAACCATATGCCTTATAACTCCAAGTGGAGGAAATACTGCGAAAGATATCAAAATAGACCTTATCGTAGTTCGGTAATTTCTCCGACAAGTAATTTGTTTGAACTTGGAAAGACAGTGCTTTTCTACAAACAGATACATCAAATAACCCATTATTTATATCAAAATGAAACTCGAACTCATCGTCCATTTTGGACTCATAAGACAATACTGCTCCATTTGACTTACCGATAAAACCACTAATAAAATCCAAGTTTCTTGGATCTTTAAACATCGTTATGTTTACATTATTCATTCTGCACCTCCATGGATGAATAATTTTCAATTTGTAAGGAACAACGTTATTATATACCATTTACATTCATTTATGGTACAATATCAACCATGGAAAAGGATAATAAAGAAATAACTTCTAGAGATGTAGATTTCGCACAGTGGTATACAGATGTTGTTAATGCCGCACATCTATCTAGTTACACAGGTGTTAAAGGATGCATCGCAATATTACCTAATGGATACGCTATTTGGGAGAATATGCAGAAAATTCTAGATGAGAAGTTTAAAGAGCTTGGGCACCAGAACGTTTCAATGCCATTGTTAATTCCAGAGGGATTATTAAGAAAAGAAAGTGAATTAGTAGAAGGTTTTGCTCCAGAAGTCGCTTGGGTGACAGAGGGTGGTTCGAAAGAATTAGACGAGAGATTCTGTGTTAGACCAACTAGTGAGACTCTTTTTTCGGATTATTATAAAGATGCTGTAAAGTCATACAGAGATTTACCTATGTTATATAACCAATGGTGTAATGTATTAAGATGGGAGAAAGAGACAAGACCATTTCTTAGAAGTAGAGAATTCTTGTGGCAAGAAGGACACACAATACATGCTACAAAAAAGGAAGCAGAAGAAGAAACAGATCTCATGATGGAAGTATATAGATGGTTCCATCATGAGATATTAGCAATTCCATCTATCACAGGAAAAAAGACAGAAAAAGAAAAATTTGCTGGTGCAGAGTACACTCTAACCAACGAAGACTTAATGTACAATGGTGTATGTTTACAGGTTGGTACAAGCCACTTTTTTGGACAAAAATTCTCTAAGGCTTATGATGTTAAATTCTTGAATAAAGAAAATAAACTTGAGTATGTATACCAGACATCTTGGGGTACAACCACTCGTATGATTGGAGCTCTCATTATGGTACATAGTGATGACTTTGGACTTGTTCTACCACCTAGAATTGCTCCTACAAAGGTTATTATTATTCCTATTGGTAACAGCGATGTTGTTAACAATAAGGTAGAAGAATTGGAGACTAAACTTAGAGAGCAATCCATTTCTGTTAAGGTAGATAGAACAGATAAGACTCCTGGATTTAAATTTGCAGAAGCGGAGGTCCTTGGTATTCCTGTAAGAATAGAGATTGGAGAAAGAGATATTAAGAACAACACTCTAACTCTCGTTAGAAGAGATACAAGAGAAAAGATATCCGTAGATATGAACACAGACATTATTAAATACATAACAAACTTACTAGAAACAATACAGCAGGATATGTACAACAGAGCTGTAGAGAGAAGAGATAAGCTCACATTTACTGCACACAATTTAGAAGATATGGAAAAGATTCTAAATGAGCATCCTGGATTTATACATGGAGATTGGTGTGGAGATCAGCATTGCGAAGAAAGAATTAAAGAGATTAAAGGATGTAAAGCAAGATGTATTCTAGAAGATGAACCTCTTATTGATGGTAAATGTGTCTGTTGTGGCAAACCAGCAAAGTATCATGTAGTTTGGGGAATACAGTATTAATTCAATTTATAAAGTATCTATATAAAAAAGAAAAGTGGGTATTGCTACCCACTCTCCTTTTTTAGTGCCGTTCTCTATTATAATAGCGCATCCAACTTACTTTGGAAAGAGGAATAAGATAAAGCACCAACAGTTACTGTTCCTGTAATCTTTCCATTAGCATCTACCTTTCCAATCAAGAAAGACGGTGTACCAGAAATACCAAGATTCTGACCCTCTTCAGAATCTTTAGAAACTTCAGAAGCGTATGTATGATTACTGATACATTCATTAAATGCTGTCATATCTACACCTGTAGATTCAGCTAATGTTCTCATTCCATCCTCAGACTCTACATCAAAAGCACCTCCATGGAACTTAACAAATGCTTCTGTATTGTTTGTAAGACGGTAAACACACTCACCACCTTCTACCAAATGATATCTAAGAGATTCCTTATCATTTGTCAATGGGAACTCCTTGTATACATAAATTATTTTACCTGTATCAATATAATCCTTCTTTATACTATCAAATGTTTGTGTATGAAATCTCTTGCAATATCCACAGAATGGATCTGTAAACTCCACCATTGCAACTTTTCCATTCTCAAGAGTTCCAAGATATGGATCTCCATCTATATTAATGGATAAAGAACCATTATCCTTATTTCCACTATCATTATTGTTATTATCTACTGTTTGTGTACCAGAATTATTGTATGTACTAGATGTATCCGTTCTAGATTTATTAGAGAAATACACAGCTAATGCGATAATAATGCCTGCAATAATAATCGCAATAGGAATACCCCATGTACTCATATCTATTGTTATCTCCTTCACATCACTTTCCTTCTCCTCTTCTTCTTCCTCCTCAGCATCATCTTCTTTCTTTTCATCCTCCTCTTCTATCTCTTCTTCTACACTATCATCTACTTCCTCCTCTTCCTCACTAACCTCATCAATAGCCTCCTCTTCTATAACCTCTTCTTCTATCTCTTCTCTCTTCTTGGAATTTTTTCTTTTACTCCTTCTAGACATTATTATAAAAATTAGAATTTAAATAAAATAGACAGTTTCTCATTATAGCAAATGACCCAATAGAATAAAACAAATTGTAATTAAATTATTCTACTAAAGCCAAATCTTCATATATTTTTTTCATCTCTTCATCAGAATATTGGTGTCTATAACTCTCCTCCTCTGGTATCTCTGTGTCCTTATAAATAGGTTTTATATGCACATGTATATGCGGAACACATTGTCCAGCAGCCTCACCATTATTTTGGTTAATAACAAAACCTTCTGGATTATATACATGATCTATATGCGCAGTAAGTTTTTTTACTAGAATATACATTCTAGACTGAATATTATCTGGTATATCCATAATATCCACATAATGCTCCTTTGGGAAAACTAACACATGCCCTTTACTAATTGGATTTATATCTAAGATAGCGCAGAAGAAATCATCCTCAAAAATTTTGTAGCTAGGTATCTCTCCATTTAATATTTTGCAAAATACACAGCCATCTATATAACATCTCTTCATAGGTGTTTAAATAATTATTTTAAATAAGGAATAATAAATCTAGACCAATAGGTTAGTTCTTCTACATGTTCTTGTAAATACTCTACATCTACAAAGCCTATTGTTTCCAAACCCTCTTCTCTAACATGGACATCATCTCCATCCAAATCAAAGACATAGACAAAACCTACATGTACATAATTAACAGGATTGTCGTCCTCAATATATACAAGACCTAAAAATGTTTTATCCACAATATTAGCATTTACCTCTGCCTCCTCATGCAACTCTCTTTCTAGAGCCACTTCGATAATATCTCCATTGGAAGATTTGTCAAAAAGCTCAATATGTCCACCAAAAGGAAGAGGACACAAAGAATTAAGTCTCTTTTCTCCCCTATTTACCTGTCTATGTAGAAAATATTTTCCTTTATACCTAAGGACAACTTGTGCTATAACCTGTTTATATGTTGGATCATTTTCTAAATCATCTCTACATATAAACTCCATATTATCCTCCACCAAATCCTTATAATAGGACAAGTCATCAGTCTTTAGACCATTCCATTTTTCTTTACCAAAAAGGATAGATTCCTTTATGCAAAGAATCTTTTCTGGATGTGTTTTTACCATCTACTTCTCTACTGTAATAGCTGTTGCTGGGCAAGCATCTGCCGCACTTTGTACATCTCCTTCCAATTTACTTGGAACATCCTTCATTTCTTTCTTAACATCAATAGTCCCATCACCTGCCATTTCAAAGACAGCTGGACACAAACCTACACAGGAACCACATACCATACATTTGCTTTTATCTAGAGATACTTTCATGATTTTTTATAAAAAAACTTAACAGTGTATTTTTACAAATTATCTAAACAAATGCAAATAGAAAAAATCTAAACTTCCTTTACTAAATTATTTTTCCCAATCTTCGCAAATTGCAAGTTCTTAAACGTGAAATCACCCGCAAGTTTTTGCTTGAATCCGTCTATATTTTGATGTGTAGAGATAATAACAATTCTTTTTTTATCTTTGTTAGAATATCTAACAATATACTCAAGAATTCTCTCTGCATCAGCAGAATTAGACTCTGCTTTTTCATCAAGGCCTGACGTGCACTCATCCAATACCATAACATCTATATCACTGTCTAACCAATACAGCATTTTAGCAATAATAAGTCTTTGCTTTTGACCATTGGAAAGAGACTGATCAAACTGCTTTTCTTTCATCCATTGCCACACATCAAAACAATTTGCTTTTATCTCATGCCATAAATGAAGTTTCTCTAGTATTCTTTTCATTTTAGGAAGATCTGGATTGCTACTACAACAAAACAATTCCTCGTAAATGCTAAAAGAACCAAACCTCAGTTTCTCATCATAGAATAAGAACCTAGATGTAGATGGTATATCTGTACTTTTTTCCAGCTTTATTCTTTCTGTTAGCATTTTCATAAATGTTGATTTACCACTACCAGAAGGACCGTATAAAACAACAACCTCGCCCTTTCCAATATGTATCGGATTCCTTGAAACTAATGTAAATGGTTTATCATTCTCTGACTCTTCTAAATATTGAATAGAAAAAGGATTGATATCTATATTTTCAATAACTCTAGGTGCAGACATTCTTTCTGATTCACTATGATATACATCTAAGATTAGTCTCATATCTTGTTCTTCTTTCTCTAATACAGTTATTCTATCGTTATGGTTGTTTAGAGTTTCTGCAATTCGACCAATTTGGGCAAGTGCAGTTTCAACAACAAGAAGGATCGCAGTTATTTCAGTAATTGTTGCTAAACTAATACTATTCCAATCAACTCCACATAGATAGAATATTATAATTCCATATTGACTAAATGCTTCTATTGTCGAGACAAATAACCTAGACAAATTCATTTTCCTATGAAACTTTGTAATATTAGCATTACTTTCAATGACAGTTTTTTGGAGTTTATTAATTCTCATCTCTAAATCATTCTTCACAATATCTGGAATGCGAAGTAAATCATTAACTATAAGAGATTGATCATTATTAAAATCTCTATGTCTTTTATAAAAAGATCCTCTATTTAAACTAATATATGCAGAACTAAAAAAAGAAATTATCACAAAGGCAAAAATCAAAGGGATAAATACCATCTGACTTATAGATGTATTAGTTAACACAGCAATTACTAGCATAATAACAACACTTAATATTTGTAGTAAATCAAATGCATGTTGAACCTTCTGTCTCCATAAGTTTTGTAAATAGTTTGAAATTGTATTTAACATAGATTCATTACTCATTATCTTGTAAAACTTATTGGATGCATCATATTTCAATATTTTGTTTGCTGTTTTACCAATAATCTTACTTCCTCGAAGAATAATTTCATCCTCAAAAATAAGATCATATTTCTTGTTTTCGGAACCTTCAAAAAGATGATATGCTTCTTTGACAATCTGCTGTCCACGGTGCAGCATAAACAAAATAATTCCGAGTCCAATCAGCCTATGCTCAATCATCAGATTGGTCACTTTAAGGATGAATGCAAAAACTAAAGCTATCAACGTCATTCCCAAATTCAAAAAACCGACTTTAAAGCCCATTTTCTTAACATTGTCTGGAATCACAAGCATCTTATCTGAAAGTCCATATGGCTTAAAGAACTTTACAATAAGATTTATTACTTCTCGTATGAGTTTATACATATTACAATTATAACATTTCAGTACATACTCTCATTTCATATATTACTCATATATAGCGTATAAAAAGAGATAATGTTATCATTAAGGAATTAATTTAATAGGAGAAACAATATGGGAATATTTGATGACGATGACGATAAAAAGTTTGGAATAAGTCATAGTAGCATTCACGAATCTATGCATTCTGGACTTTCAAAGAACGTACATGAGTCTATTCATGACCACAGCAAAATCCACGAATCTATGCATTTTGGAAAAGATAAAGTAGTAAGCCCATTCAGTATATTTGACGACGATAACGACTAATGCAAAACACATGGAATCTAGAACTTCTTTATAAGGATTTAGAAGATCCCCAGATAAAAGAAGATATACAGAAATCTATAGAATAAAACAAAAAATTTGTAGAGAAGTGGAAAAATAATAAGGGATATTTAGAAAAACCTGAAATAATGCTTGAAGCACTCACAGATTACGAGAACTTAATGCAAAATTACGGGCTATGCACAAAACCGTCTTATTACTATTCTCTACTCTTCTACTTAGACCAAACAAATACTGATATAAAAGCAAGAATAAATAAGCTAGACGATATAACAACAGATTTAGAAAATAATATTCAATTCTTTAGCTTAAGTATTTCCAAGATACCAGAAGAAAAGCAAAAGATATTCCTAGATTCCCCTTTATTACAAAAATACCACCACATGTTAGAAACATCATTTGCAAGTGGAAAATATGTATTGTCAGACAAGGAAGAAAAGATACTTAACATAACATACAACACATCCTATGAGAATTGGGTAGAAATGCTATCTACCTTACTAGATAAGCAAAAAACGACAGTTAAGAATGAGGATGGAAAAGAAGTAGACATATCCTATAACGAGATAAGTAAATATTTGGATAGCAAAAAGAAAGATGTAAGAAACTATGCATCTTCTCAATTTAACAAAGTAAATGAGAAATACCTAGAGATTGCAGAATACGAGATGAACTCAGTATTGGAGCATAAGAAGTCAAGAGATAAAGTTAGAAATTATGCCAAGCCAGAATTAGCTACATTGGTATCAGACGATATAGAACCAGAAATTGTAGATTCTCTAGTATCTGCAGTTACAGACAATTTTGATATTTCTCAGCAATATTATAAATATAAAGCAAAAATGCTTGGACAAAAAACTCTTGGATATCATGAAAGAAACGTTCCAATAGCAGAAGATGTAAACAAAGAATACACTTATGATAATGCACAACAACTAGTGGAAGAATCCTTCCGCAAATTGGATGAAGAGTTTTATAACATTGTGAAATCATTCTATGACAACGGACAGTATGATGTATTTCCTAAACAAGGAAAATATGGAGGTGCATTCTGTGTAAGCGTTGGTAAGAATCTACCTACATACATTCTCCTAAACCATACCAATACTGTAGATGATGTACTTACAATCGCTCATGAGAGTGGTCACGGAATACATACAGAGCTGTCTAAGTCTCAGTCAGAACTAAACTGCGATTACCCTATTTCTCTTGCAGAGATTGCTAGTACTTTCTTTGAAGGGTATGTTTTGGATGACATTATTTCTATGGCCTCCCAAGAGGAAAAGATTTCTTTATATAACCAAAAACTAAACAGAGATATTTCTACAATATTTAGACAGATTGCATTTTATAATTTTGAGAAAGATTTACATAAGGATTATAGAGAAAAAGGATTCTTAGATAAGGATTATATTTGTAATCTATTTGCTAAACATATGAATGCATACCTTGGAGATGCTGTAGACACGGATACTGCTATGAAACTCGGATGGATTTATGTTGGTCATTTTAGAAGATATTTCTATGTTTATTCCTATGCTAGTGGTCTGCTTATTGCCAAGTCTTTATTGGAATTAGTAAAGGAAGATAAGAAGAATGTAGAAAAGGTTAAGATGTTCTTAAGTAGTGGTAGTACCAAATCTCCTAGAGATTTATTTAACAGTATTGGCATAGATATTACTAAGAAAGAGTTTTGGATGAAAGGTATAAACAGTATTAGAAATGATATGAAATTGCTGGACCTAGATTCGAACTAGAATTAGTGGTTCCAGAGACCACCGTCCTACCATTAGACGATCCAGCATTAACCAAATACCGCTATGGAGAATCGAACTCCAATTGTAGGATTGAGAATCCTATGTCCTAACCGTTAGACGATAGCGGCATAACAATACCATATTTTACCATAAATTTGCTCCATTGACATTATATATGTATCAATATATTATTACAGCTTGTTATAAATTGTAAAAATAATATACCTATGAGAGACGACAATGAAGTATATTACACAACAAAAGAAGGCTTAGAGAAGATGAAGGAAGAGCTTAAGGAGAGAGAAACAACCATCAAGGAGAGAATTACAAATACTCTTAGCGAATGTAGATCTCAAGGTGATTTAAGAGAGAATGACGGCTATTCTATGGCAATAGAGAACCAGAATATAAACGAGGAAAGAATTATGGAGCTAAAGAATAAGATTAAAAATGCTGTTGTCATAAAAGATAAGAAGAAGAGTGTTGTAGGTTTAGGAGATACAGTTACATTGAAGGGAAACAAAAAAGTTAAATATGAAATCACCAGTGAGGAAGAAGCTAATCCTTTAGAGGGAAAAGTTTCTCATTCTTCTCCAGTCGGACTTGCAGTAATGGGAAAGAAAGTTGGAGATAAGATAACAATTAACACACCAGCCGGGACAAAAGAGTACACTCTAGAAGCTATTGCATAACTATATAATCATCGTTAATGCATATTAAAAAAGGGTAATAGAATTATTACCCTTTTTGTTTACATATATCTATTAACAGATTACTAATTACTACGGATGTAGCAATGTTCCATCCGTAATTATATGCTGTAGAGTCTTCTTTTTTTCTATATTATCACCACCACATATAAAGAACTGTACTCCCTTATTATTTGCAAATCTTGCACAAATCTTATCGATAGGAATATGAGAATTTGCCTCATGAGTATCATCATTCTTTATATGGAACATCTTAAAGTAATTCTTCCAAGTAATATCCTTGATAATATGGACTTTATCAAACTTCTTAGGATCTTTATCATAGAGATAAGAAATATCAGATATTTTTATAACTCTATCTGTATCAATAATATCTGCAAATATTGCAGCATCCATATCTGTACTCCACCCTATCTTCAAACCGCCAGAGACTACACATTTAATTTTGTCATTAAGAAGAATCTCATAAGCATCACCAATAGATGTGGGAGTTGCTATATTTTTATCGTCTTGCAAATAAGCTTTTACAATCTTTGCATTAGTCTGCGTAACAGACATAGCAACCTCATGTCTACCTCTTTCATCTCTAATCTTAGAACCCATATATGCCTGTAACTGTCTAGAAAGCTCACCACCTCCCACCAATATAACTATCTTAGAATAATCTTTCTTAGCATCTCCATACCAATCCTTTAATTTCTTTAATAATTCAAAATTGATATTCAACCCATCCTTATAAAGAATAGATCCACCAATTTTTAATACAATCTTTTTTTGTATACTCATAAATTTAACATGTTAAAACTAAAATTAATGCCAATAATGTATAAGCTACTGGCAAAACATAATCTGTAAGATTAAGCTTTCCAGAGAATTTAATATTCCAAATAGAAACAATCATGTAGAAGATAAGTGTACCTACAGCAGGAATTACAAAGATATTATCTCCCCATACTGCTAGCATAGAGAGAACAACAGATATTGCACTCAAGCATGAGATTCCTAAGCTAATCCATTCTATCCTGTCATGCAATTTTAATGTAAAAATAAATAGTGCAAATGCAGCAATAAAGCTACTTGCAAAGAAATAGATATCACTAAGACCAATTCTCAGTAATGCATTAAGCACTAGATATAATGTAGATATGCAGATAAAGTCGTAGATAGATTTTGTAGAACTCCTTTGAGAATAATAATCAGATAAAGAGCCTTTAACGTTTAGGAAAAGGATTAATAATAACGACATACATACAGTTAGCACTACATGTCCAAGAATAAAGTTTCTGTTGTAAAAAAGAAATACTAAAAGAGATATATAGAATAATGCTGGTAATATAAAATATCCAAAGAATCTTCTTTTCTTGGATATTTTCATGACAACATCACTATATTTGGATATTTTCTTTTGTGCAAATAATGACATTGCCCTAAAGAACCATAATTCTAATGCAACTATTCCTAGGAATCCAAAAATAAATGCTGTTAGTAACACTCCTCTATTTACAGAATACAAGAACAGCTCAGTAAGTGTAGCTATTATGAATAGGTACAAGACATCGTTATAAGTTTTAGTTGTATATGTTTTTGTCATTTTTAACTATTTAATTATCTTTCTCTATATAATAGAACCAGAATATCCAGTAAATATTGCAATAGCCAGAATTATCCAAAGGACACCAACCGTAAGAATATCTTGCACTGCTCTCTTAAACATACCGTATTTTATGAGGTAAACAATTTCTATACATAACAAGATTGCAATAGATAATACAATTACAATACTAATTGTTTTTGCAACACCTAAAGAAGCAATAGAAAATGCAGGAGCTTCTTCCTCTCCCAATAGGAAATATTCTGAGATATCTGTTTGAGATGAATTTCCATAAGCATCTACAAGTTCTACTTTTACAGATTTATTTGCGACATTCTCTTTAACTAACTCTATAGATAAATCTAAATCATCTATATCTAGATTGTATGTATTAGAACCTGCAATCAATATAGCTTTTTCTGGCTCTTCTGTAACAGAAAAAGATAACTTCAGTTTATCTCCTAAATCTCTTACTGCTACAGTACTTAACTCTACCATTGGAGCAGTAGAATCTAAAATAAATGTCGTTTCATCGGATAATTCTGTACCGTTTATGTTTACTTTAATGTTATGGCTTCCTTCAGACCAATCACTATTTTTACTAAACTCCCATTCTAAGGAATCTGAACTAACAGAACCAATTGCATTAGCTCCTTCATAAACATCAACAATATAAGAATTTTCATCTAAAGTAGATTCTATTTTTCCTTCAATACTTTGAGACGGACTTGTTACAACGGTCTTTGGAACTGGATTTGTAATCATAATACTCTTTATCTCTCCCTTCTCTTTTACAACAGGAGTTTGTTCAGGAGTTTGCACTGGAGTCTGCGTAGGCGTTTGTGTAGATGTTTGTGGTTGTGTAGGTGTCTGAACAGGAGTTTGTACTGGAGTTTGTGTAGGTGCTTGTACGGGTGTTGTCGTTGTTGGTGCAGGATTTTGAGATGGTTCAGGAGTGTTGTTTGGTTCTACAACAACAGGGGTACTATTGTTATTATTGTTGTTTTCCTCTGCTCCTTGTACATTCACAGCCCTATTTCCAAACATTTGTACAACAAGAATTGTCTGCCTACCAAGAAGCTCACCTCTCACGGCTGCAATTCCTATCTCCTTATAATTCGCACTAACAATATTGGCTTTATGAGATGGACTTGCCATCCATGCCTCTACAACTCCCTCGGATGTAGAAAAACCTTTTGCCAAGTTCTCCCCAGCATAAATATAGTCATATCCCGCACCTCTTATAAACTGCCAAGGTGTTTCTCCATTTGGTCCATAGTGATCCCAATACTGTAGAGAAAGCATGTTATTTGCTTTGGCTAATGCAGCAGAGGATAACTCCGCACTATATGTCAATTCATTTAGACCATACATTCTCCTTTCCTTATTGGTTAACTCTATTAATTTTTCAGGAGTAATATCACTTGCTTCTACCTCTTTTGCCTCTATAATTCCACCTAGTGTATTTACAAAGACAAGAACAAAACAATAAGCTACAACAGCAATTTTTCTCAATAGGTATGGTTTATATCCATTTTGTTTTGTAGGAATTAGGTAGTTTTTAATATTCATCAATATACAGTTTAGGATATTTTATGGTTTTAGTAAATAAAAATATAAAATTCATAAATCGTTCATTTTGGATAGATATAATCTTCCCTATATGATTAGTATCCTAGACTTTTTCTTTCCAAAAAGTTGTTGTATCTGTAGTAGATATGGTTCTTATTTGTGTAATTTATGTCAGAAGCTTTTATGGAGAAATCTTCCAGAATGTTACAAATGTAGAAGAATTAGTAAGCATTATCTCACTCATAATCATTGTAGAGATTGTTATTCTTATAATTCTGTTTTCGTTGGATGGCAATATAATAAGCTTTCGTCTCCATTTTTGAAGAGATACAAGTTTAAGGGAGAATATGATATTTCATCTATGTTTAATTATTTAATTGGTACTGTTATTAAAGATTTTCTTTATGTGCAAAAAGATGTTAGAGAGTCTAAAGAGATTCTTGTTATTTCTGTTCCTATTTCTAAGAAAAGGCTTACACAGAGAGGTTTTAACCAAACGAAATGTATTGCAGAGATTGTTGCTAAATATTTAGATGCTATTTATACAGATGATTTTATCGTTAATATAGATAATACAGACAGACACAATGCATTACTGGATAAAGCAGATAGATTGGAGCTTACTAAAAATAGGAGATTTGTTATTAACGAGGATTTTTATATTTCTGGTTACAAAAAGATAATTGTTGTAGACGATGTTATTACGACTGGTAGTACTTTAGAAGAGATTTCTAGATGTATTAGGGATACATATCCAGATAGAGAATTAGAACTAGATGCTTTTTGTCTATTTAGAGGAAGACCTTATTACAATAATATTAATAACAAATACTACAAGAGAAATGATTAGACTTTCTTATAACAATAAATATAATCCCCTTCTCTTACATCTATCTTACTCATTAATTGGACTCCACATTCAAAACCAGATTTAACTTCTGTGACAGAATCCTTATTGATACGAATACTCTTTATCTTAGATTCTCCAAGCATTTCATCATTACGTACAATGTATACTTTGCAATCCTTCTTTAATATTCCCTCTGCTACTTTGCAACCTAAAACCACAGAACCATCAGAGAGTGTAAAAATTGCTCTTACCTGCGCATTACCAATTTCTTCTTCTAAATCTTGTGGTACAGACATCATAGACAATGCCTCACTAACTTCCTCTATTAATTTATAGATAATGTCATATGTTTTTATTAATACTCTATTCTTCTTTGCTAAATCTTGGATATTCTTATCTACTGTAACTTCAAAGCCAAGAATAAGTGCTTTAGAAATTTTTGCAAACTCTACATCTTGTAATGTTACTGCACCCACTCCAGAAGAAACTATATTTACAGTATAACCATCGTCTTCTAACTTAGATAAAGAATTAACTAATGCTTCTAGAGAACCTTCTGAAGAGCTTTTCACAATTACATTTAGCTGATTTTTATCATCTTTATTATCTTCTACTGCAAAGAAGTCATCAAAATCCATATCCTCGTTAGCAACAATATCATCAGCCTCTTTGTACAAGGTTTTTAGAAGTTTGGTGTCATTATTCTCTAATGCAAATCCTTGTGTTCCCAAATCCAAGAGATTAGATAAACCAATAATTTTTCCACCACATCCACATTCTAATGTATCTAATGGTTTTCCTTCTTCGCTGATTATTCCTTTGACTCTTTCTATGTGGTAAGAATCACTTCCATTCCTATATCCAAACCAATCTCCTTTAGAAAGAGATCCATTTGTTAAGACAACAGAAGAAACATTTCCCTTAAACTTATCTTTTACAGATTCTAATACAAACACGTCTCCATTGACTCCTTCTGGTAATTCTTGTTCTTCTCTTAATCCTTCTACTTCTGCAAGAAGTAAAATCATATTTAATAAATCATAAACTCCTTGCCCTGTTTTCCCAGATACCTCTACAACAGGAATATTTCCACCATATCCTTCTAACTGTAAACCATTATTTACAACCTCTCTCTTAATTTTGTCTGTATTAATATTGGGCAAATCGCACTTATTTATAACAACAATAGGCTTTGCATCTGAGTTGTTGATTATATCTATAGATTCTTTTGTTTGTGGTTTAACACCATCGTCTGCTGCAACGATTAAAAGTACAATATCTGCAATATTTCCACCTCTAACACGCATAAGATCAAAAGTCTCGTGCCCTGGCGTATCTATAAATGTAATCTTCTTATCCTTGTCCTTTGGCAAAACAGTAAATACAGACACTTTTTGTGTAATACCACCAGCCTCTCCTACCTGTACGTTACTTTCTCTAATCTTGTCCAAAATTGTAGTCTTACCGTGATCTACATGTCCAAGAATAGTAACAATAGGAACTCTTTCCTGTGTATTCTTCGTGTCTTTATTTGTATTTACTTTTTTCTTTGACATTAATACAAATAGTTATTAAATAATTATTCTTTATCTTCAGTACTCTCTTCCTCTTTAACTTCTTCCTTCTCCTCTTCCTTTACCTCTTCTTCTCTAGTTTCCTCTGCTTTTTCTTCTTCTTTAACTTCCTCTACAGTATTATCTGCTTCTGTTTCCTTCTCATCACTTGCCTCCTCTGCATCACCTTCCTTACTAGAAGATGTACCATCTCCAAGGATATCTATTTTATAACCAGTAAGTTTACATGCAAGTCTTACATTCTGACCTTCCTTTCCAATTGCTAAAGATAACTGGTCATCAGAGACAGTTACTGTTGCTTTATCTCCTTCTATAACAACAGACTCTATCTTAGCTGGACTCAATGCATTTTCTACAAACTTCTCTGGATTCTCACTCCATTCTATAATATCTATCTTCTCATCTCCAAGCTCATTCATTACATTAGCAATTCTTATTCCTCTTTGTCCAACACAAGAACCAATTGGATCTACACCATCTTGGTTAGAAACAACTGCCATCTTACTTCTAGAACCTGCTTCTCTTGCAACAGCCTTAACTTCCAGTGCACCAGATTCTATCTCTGGAACTTCCAATTTGAATAATGCAACCAAGAAATCTGGATCTGCTCTAGAAATAATCATTTCTGAGTCATTAATCTCCTTCAACAAAACTTTGTATCTTTCTCCTAATCTATAAAATTCGTTACTTACTTGCTCTTCTTGTGGCATAGTTGCAGTTGCCTTTCCTATTTCAAAAATAGCATCTGTCTTCTGCATTCTTTGCATAAGTGCAGTAAATATCTCACCAACTTTATCGCTATATTCATCTGTAATGGACTTCTTCTCTGCTTCTCTAATCTTCTGTAAAACAACCTGCTTTGCAACCTGTGCAGAAATTCTTCCAAAATCTGCAGATGGCATTTCTATCTGTATGGAATCTCCAACCTCTACATTAGGAGAGATTAATTCTGCTTCGCTAATAGAGATTTGTGTATTCTCATTTTCTACTTTATCGACAACCTCTTTTGTTGCAATAAATTTAAATGTACCAGTCTCTCTATTTAACTCTACAGAGTAGTTATCTCCAAGCTTCTCATCTCCTGGTTCATCACCCAATTTTCTATCGTCCCTTGTACCAAAGATTTCTCTCTTATAGGCAACAAGAATAGACTCCTCCAATGCCTTAAAAATCTCCTCTTTATCTATTCCTCTTTCACCAGCTATCTGATTAATAGCTACAATAAAATCTGATGTTAATGCCATATATTTATATTTTTATATATTAAATTATATCCACTTATAATAAAAAAGGTGAGAATCAATCCCACCATCTTCTATGTATAACTTTCCATATAAAGTATACCACAGATACCCAGAATTATGCAAAGAAAAATCTAGGAATTACTCATCCTCCTTTTTCATCTGTTCCCAAAGCTTTTTCTCAGTTCTACTAAGTTTTGTTGGAATTTTTACATTAACTTTCACATACTCATCTCCACGACTTTTAGAGTTTACAATAGGACAACCATCTCCTTTTAATCTAAATACTGTTCCAGATTGGGTTCCTCTTGGTATTTTTAGTTTAATTTTGTCAAAAAGACCACTGACAGTTGCAACACCACCAAGTACAGCTGTATATGCAGGAATATCCACTTCTGCATATATATCATTGCCACGACGTTCAAAATCATTAGAAGCCTCAACATTTACAACGACATACAAATCACCTACTGCACCACCATTTTTGCCTGCATTTCCACCATTTCTAAATCTTAAAGTCATGCCATCGTATGCACCCGCAGGAATTTCAATAGTTATAGTTTTCTCTTTTTGTCTTACACCACTACCATCACAATCACCACAAGGATCCTTTAATATCTTCCCTGTTCCATGACAATTCGGACAAACAGTTACAGTTGCCATCTGTCCAAAAATCGTATTTCTCACCTGTCTTGTCTGACCACTCCCATGACACATTGGACACTCTGTTTTATCTCCACTCTTACTACCTGTACCATGGCACTTATCACAAGGAACATCCTTCATAACATTAATCTTGTATTTACCACCTTTCATAGCCTCATCAAAAGAGAGATCTACACTATATTTAATATCACTACCATTATTATTTACTCCACCACTTCTTCTTGCTCTAAAGCCAAACATTTCTCCCAAATCACCCATAATATCTCCCATATCAAAAGGATCTCCTGAGAAATTTCCCCAATTGCCATAAGAGCTATAACCACCTGCAGAATTACCACTATTGCCACTAAAGCCAGAGCTACCTGCGAAGCCATAATTGTCATAATTCTTTCTCTTAGTTTCATCTGACAATACTTCATAAGCCTCCTGTACTTCTTCAAACTTCTTTACGGCATCAGGATCCTTATTAACATCAGGATGATACTTCTTAACCAATTTTCTATATGATTTTTTTATCTCATCATTAGATGCTTTTTTATCAACACCTAAGACTTCATAATAATCACGCTTTTCCATAATTTTATCATTCTAGCAGATAGTATCAGATATTGCTAGTGTATAATTTTCAATTATTACAAATTCATTAAAACAGAAAAAGACAAACTTCCAACCAGTCGATTAATTTGCTAATATAGAACACTATGAAAAGTAAGTGGAATATCCAGATAGAAAACGAAACAAAGCTTAAAAGAACCAAAACAATAATATCCGTTGTACTTGCTGTTTCTGGACTAATAATAATTGCAAGCCAATCTATACCACTACTTAAATCATATATAGATGGGGTAATCACACAAACAAGAGAAGATGTAAAGGTAAATCCGGTATCAGAGGAATACAAAACATACATAGAAAATGAGTTTGCATTCTACGACCCAGGTAAAAATTACTTCGAGAACCTTGCACATGAGCTAGTATTAGGCGCCTCATCTTCCTCAAAAGGAAGTGCAAAACACTACGTAATAGACACAAGTTACAGTAAGCCAATGTACATAACAATATCTTCTATAGAAATAAATCACATATTAATAACTCCAAATGTAGAAAGTACCAATGCAGACGTCTACAACAGCTATCTAAAGAAAGGAATTGCTCACTTTAAGGGAACACCAATACCAGGAGATGGAGGAAACTCATTCTTATATGGGCATAGCGCAGTAGAGTCTTTCTTCTCCTCCCACAAAAATTATCCAGAAACAATATTTTCCAAATTAAGCAATATAGAAATAGGAGATATCGTAGAGATAGAAAAAGATGGTTCTACACTAAAGTATGTAGTGAGAACAAAGAAAATCGTAGAAGCAGATGATTTTTCTGTATTAGACCAAAATGCAAATAAAGAAAGTATAACAATGATGACCTGCTGGCCTCTCGGTATAGGAACAAAAAGGTTGGTTGTTTACGCAGAAAGAAAAAGCTAAAATAAGAATATAATATGTAAGGAATGTAAATATATGGATGCAAACAAGCTAAAAGAATTTGTACAAAACAATAAGAAGTTAGTAATCCTTGGAGGTGGAGCATTGTTACTTTTACTAATAGGAGTCATTATTCTTACAGATAGAAGTAATTCTCCAGTACAAACTGTTAGCAAACCAAAAACACCAGTTGGAGGAGATACAACACAAACCACCAGTCCATCTAGTGGAAATATAGAATTAGTTTACTGGGGATTGTGGGAAGACAATGAGACATTAGAAGAATTAATAGAACAATACGAAAGCGAAAATCCTGGAGTAAAAATTAAATATTCTAGGCAGCGATATGGAAGTACAATAGAAGAAGCAGGTTACGAGAAGACACTCTACACAAGACTCGTTCAATCTTATACGTCGAGTGATGAACCTGCTCCAGATATATTTAGAATACACAACACATGGCTTCCAAAGTACAGATACTTATTGTCTGAGCTTCCTTCATCTATTATGACATCATCAGAATACGCCAAAGAATTTTATCCAACAGCTGTAGAGGACTTTACAGATACAGACGGGAAAATATACGCAATACCACTAGAGATAGATGGACTTGTCGTTTTCTACAACAAAAAACTATTAAAAGAAATTGGATACACAGACGAATTCCCAACAGATTGGAACGACCTCTTTGATTTAGCTACTAAACTAACTAAAAAGGATAATTCTGGACAAATAATACAAGCCGGACTATCTATGGGCGGAACCAAAGACACAATGCGCTTCTTTGAAGAAATACTCTACTTCTTCATGTTGCAAGAGGGTATGGATATCATAGATGAAACAAGAACCAAAGTTACACTAAATACACAGAAAGGTAAAAGAGTTTTAGATAGATACATATCGTTTTCTACAGGAGAGGATGCAGTATGGAGAAACGACATAGGTTTAGATACAGAAATGTTCTTCTCAGGAAAGTTAGCGATGTTAATAGCTCCGAGTTGGATGACATTCGATATCATAGAGGCAAACTCCGCATTAGAATTTGATACAGCTCCTCTTCCACAATTAAGAGCAAACAACAAAGAAGTATACTACTCTACATATTGGGGAGAAGCAGTAAGTAAAAACTGTAAACATCCAGAAGAAGCATGGAAATTTATTAAATTTCTTTCAGAACCAGCAAACGAAAAGGCTCTATATACATCACAATCTAAAATAAGAACATTTGGAGAACCATACTCCAGAGTAGAATTAAATAGTTTAATGGTTGGAGAAAAATATGTAGATGCAATTGCAAAATCTGCCAATCTCATGAAATCTTGGCAGATAGGTCCAGACGATGAGGTCAAAGAGATATTCTCTGACATGATAGAGACAGTAATAGATGGAAATGATGCATCATCAGCACTAAGCAATGCAGAAAAAAGGATAAATGATGTGCTTGCAGAATACAACTAATAACGGGTATATTATATGTAGATGGAAAAAAGTTACGCCCTAAGAAAATCAAATAAGAACTTCGTTATTGCGACATCTTTTTTTCTAATGCTATCAATTCCACTAATTGTTTACGAGTTACTAAACCAAAAGACAACTTTTGACACTAGAGAAGATGCTTTTGAGGAAATAGAGGTCTCAGAGGAGAACCCTTGTGTGATATCTTTACCTAATGTTAACCCATACACACTAGAAGTTGGGAAATCTATCAGAGTTTTAGTAGATGCAGAGGTAGAAGATGGAGGAGGTATAACATCTCTAAGTATCGCAGATACAACTGGAGAAAGCATCTTTTCACAAACATATGGAGATTCTCCAAATGTAATATCATCTAGTTTCATATACACCCCATCTAAGACAGGTATCATTAGTCTACTGGGTGCGATTAAAAAAGCAGACGGAACATCACTTGGTTGTAAAATCAGTAGCCCTTACGATGTACAAGGACTACAGGCGATATCAAACAATAGTGCACCAGAATTCACAACAGACCCTAACGACTCAACCCCATCGAGAAACCTCTCAACAGGAACAGAATACTCATACACAGTTAAAGCAAAAGACATAGATAAGGACAGAATTAATTACTTCGTGTACTTCACACCAGGAGAAAACTGGCTTAAGCAAACAGTCATAAAAGATGGTTCAGATGGTAATTTAGAAATTATTTTTAAAGGACAACCAGACAAGGCAGCAAGCTACCTTGTGTCTGTTCTTGCACACGATGGATACAGTAACCACCTATCTACACAAACATGGGTATTAAACGTAAGTCCAAATGCAAACGATACACCAGATGTAAAAATTACAGCACCAGCAGAAGGAACAAGACTTACTGTTGGAGATATGTTATCAGTTTCTTGGACAGCATCAGACCTCAACATGATAGTAAAGTACGAACTTTACATAACCAAATACCCATTTGACGAATCAAAATGGATTCCAATTAACACAGACATACAGTTTAGTCGTGCAACCTACGAATACAATACATCTAAACTAGAACCTGGAACATACAACCTAATTGTCAGAGCAATAGACAATCAAGATCCAGCAGGCGTTGGAATGGCATTGTCACAAGAAGTGATAATAGCAGACAAGGACGGAAACGTTCCAGAAACACCTGTACTTACTCCAGAAAAAGAGGGAAACAAAAATCAAGAAAAGGGCAAAGAAGATGATAAAGAAAAAGAAAAGATAGATACAGACGACAGCATATACCTAAAAATACCTCAGGTCATAAATATGACTCCATCGGAAACAGATTCATTCGCAGATAAAAAAGTTATGATAAAAGGAACAATAATACCTAGTATAAATGCATCTATAGATGATGACACAATTATGTTCAAGTTAGATGACGAAGACATTACTAAAAAAATAAGTATAAACAAGATAGGAAATGGAGAATATACACTA
>JAGDCC010000033.1 GCA_017958745.1 bacterium | reverse complement strand
GTGTTAATGCTGCTCCTGTATACGTTGCCGATGGACTATTATTCGCTGTAAAGGTCATGCTATCCAATGGAGAGAAATTGTACTGTATAAAACTTGTTAATGTATTACTACTTTGTAATTGTCCATCTTTATAGCTAAATGTTACTGTAAATGTTTTACTCTCGCCTGGTTCTATTAATTCTTCCTCATCTATACCAGAGATTGTATATACAATGCCTTGATTGGTATAACCCATTCCACTCTCATGAGATGCTCCTAAGAAATACTGGTTTACATTAGAATTATTGTAAACAGTAATGGTCATAGAAGCTGTATCTGCTGCATTAGAATTGCTCAATGTAACAGTACTGTTTACACTATTACTTGTATATGTAGGAACACTAACATTATTACCACTTGTAACAGATGTAATGACAACCTCTTCTATTGGCGTATTATCTGCATCAGCATTAATGAACAATGTCTGTTGAGTTAATTGTGCATAACCAATTCCCAAAAGTAATGTAGCAAGAGCAATACATATAAGAAATATCCTATTTCTATGCGATTTAAACACCGACTGTCTTTTCTCTAATATTTTCACCCCATTAATATAATCACATAATCTATAAAAGATTTCAAATAGTTTGTACCCCATATTAATCTTTATACAACACATTGTATAATACAGAATGAGAAACAATAGCTATTTAGAAGAATTACTCTACGACATATGGGAGAACCACTTCTGCGATGTACCAAGAAAAAACCTTGTGTTGATTAAGTTTGGGAAATATTCTAAAAGGCAACTTGGATGTATATCTTTAGCAAGAAAAGGAAGCAAAATAAAATCATTAATGAAAGGACGAGAAGAAGAATATGCAGTACAGGACGACAAAAGCATAACAATTATCACAATTACTAGATATTTTATTAATGAGGTAGTACCAGAATATGTAATTAGAGCAACTATTGCACATGAGCTGTGTCATTATACACACGGATTTAATTCTCCATTAGAAAGAAGATTCGATAAACCACACCAAGGAAGAATAATAGAAAAAGAGTTAGAAAAAAGAGAACTTCTAGAAGAGTACGAAACATCCCAAAAGTGGCTAAAAGATTATTGGTTAGATATTATTAGATAATATTAACCATAATAATAGGCTCTCTCTCTGTCTTCTTATGGATAAGCTTAGCTAAAGACTTCTCTATCATCTCCTCAAGCTCTTTGTTGTCCTGTTTATCCAAGTTCATCCATGCTCTATGTGTATCTGTAATACAATTTCCAATCTCATGGAGAAGATTCTTTGAGTGCTTAAAATAGATAAATCCTCTCGACATAAACTTTGGTTTACCCAGAATCTTGTGTGTATTATGACTCAAGTTAAGAATAACAATAAACATTCCATACTCTGACAACTGCTTTCTATCTTTAAGAACCATATCTCCAACATCTCCGACTCCCAATCCATCTATAAGAATTGGCTTAGACTCTATATGCCTATCTCTCTTCCAGTACAAGCCGTTGTATTCCCACATCTGTCCATCTTCTGTAAGAAATACATTGTTTGGATTCATACCCCATTTGACTAGATTCTGTTTGTTAAAATATCTAAATGTCAAAGAGCCATGAATTGGCATAACACTCTTTGGTCGTATCATATCAATCATGGAATGTATATCACCCTGATTTCCATGTCCTGTGGAATGTATCTTAAAGTTTACATTGTCCTTCATTAACTCAGCACCAAGAGCAATAAGTCTATCTGTCATTCTCTCTATTGTTGTAATATTCTCTGGGATTTCAGAAGAGGACATCATCACAAGATCTCCTTTCTTAATCTTTATAGTTGGATGTTCATTAAGAGAAATTCGATTTAACACAGCAAACCTCTCTCCCTGGCTACCAGTACACAAGATAAGAATTCTATCATCTGGATACTTGTTTATCTGTTTATTATTAATAAAGACATCATCTTCTACGTTTATATACCCATTCTTTCTAGCAATATCTATCGCCTGCTCCAAGCTTTTTCCTCCAAGATATACCTTTCTATTTGTCTTCTTAGCAATTTCTATTAAAGAATAAAGCCTTGTAATTAAAGAAGAAAATGCAGAAACAATAACCCTTCCATTCCAATGAGATATAACATCCTCTAAATTTTTAGAAATCATAGTTTCAGATGGTGCTTTACCAGGAACAGTAGCATTTGTACTCTCGATCAAAGCTAGGTCTACTCTCCTCTTCAAGCTATTCAGCATTCTATAATCCGACTGAGGTTCATTAGCAGGTTGCAAATCAAATTTAAAATCTCCAGAAAAGAACAAGTTTCCAACAGGAGACTCTAAAAATATAGAAAATGCATCTGGAATACTGTGGTTTATACCAATAAACGTAGCCTTGTAATACTCTCCTATCCTAACCTTCTCACCTCTTCTTACCTCTATAACCTTCACCTTTTTATTTAGGTGATACTCCTTCATCTTGAGATCTATAAGAGATTTTGCAAAACCTCCTGCATACACTGGAGGATATCCTAAATCTGGAAGCAACCATTTCAAGGCACCAATATGATCTAAATGTCCATGTGTAATCAATATAGCCTTAATTTTCTTCTTATTCTTTTTTAAATAACTAATATTTGGAATAAGGTAATCTATTCCATACATTTCAGAACCTGGAAAGGA
Organism: bacterium; assembly: GCA_017958745.1. GTDB lineage: Bacteria > Patescibacteriota > Dojkabacteria > SC72 > SC72 > UBA5232. The sequence continues at coordinate 17,589 of JAGDCC010000033.1, read as the reverse complement.
ATATCCAGCATCTACTAGAACTATTTCGTTTTTGTATTGTACAAAATTACAATTTCTTCCAATTTCAGATGTTCCAGATAATGTACATAATTTTAATGTTTCTTTTCCATTAGTTTTATTACCTTTACCTATACTTCTGTTTTTTCTTTTTACCATTTCTTTTTACAAAATATTTAATAAATAATCTAATTTTCTTTAGTATAACATACAATTAATATATGGGAGAGAGTGCAAAAAACAAAGGAGAGATATTTATACCATTTCTATTACTTAAATGCTATAATTTTCCACTATGACAGAAAGAAACATGCCAAAGGCATTTGATTCACAATCTAGAGAAAAAGAGATATTCCACTTGTGGGAGAAATCTGGATTAACTAATCCAGACAACATGAGAAAGTATTTAGAAGATAAGAACTACGATGTTAAATCTACATACACAATCACTCTTCCTCCACCAAACGCAAACGGAGACTTACACCTAGGACACGTATGTGGATATTCTTTCCATGATGTAATTGGAAGATACAAGAGAATGACTGGACATCCAGTACTACTATTACCTGGAAAAGATCATGCTGGAATACAGACCGAGAGTGTGTTTAGCAAAAAATTAGAAGAAGAAGGTCTTTCTAAGACAGATTTAGGAAGAGACAAGTTCTATAAAGAAGCATACAAGTTCTGTATGGACAACATGAAGAATGCACGTATACAGGAACAAAGAATCGGTTTATCTGCAGATTATAGTAGAGAATTCTTCACATTGGATCCAAGGCTTACAAGAATCGTTTACGAGACATTCTATCGTATGTATATGGATGGAATGGTTTATAGAGATAAGAGAATAATAAATCAATGTCCACACTGTATGACTGCACTTGCAGATGTAGACACAGAACATGAGGAAAGAAGAGGAATCTTTGCTTACATTATTTATCCTTTTGAAAAAGAAGTAGATAGAAAATTAGCAAAGAAGAAATTTGGTGTGGAAGGTATTACAGTAGCAACAACAAGACCAGAAACAATGCTTGGAGATACTGCAGTTGCTGTTAACCCTAAAGACGAAAGATATAAAGAGTTTATTGGTAAAAATGTCATATTACCAATAATGGACAGACCTATTCCGGTTATTGCAGAAGAAAGTACAGAAATGGAAATGGGAACAGGTGCATTCAAAATAACACCTGCACACTCCCCTATTGACTTCGAGATAGGAAAAAAGCACAAGTTGGATGTTATAAATGTAATTAACGAGCAAGGACTGATGTCTGGAGATATTCCAGAGAGATTTAAAGGATTGGAAACAAAAGAATGTTCTAAAGCATTGTGTGCAGAATTAGCCAAATTAGGCCTTTTGGTAAAGATAGAAAATATTAAACATGATGTATCCATCTGTGAGAGATGTAAAACACCTATAGAGCCAATTATTTCTAAGCAATGGTATTTAAATGTAGAACCTCTTGCAAAGAGAGCATTGGAAGAGTTAAGGAGTGGAAATGTTAAAGTGATGCCTGCTGGACAGCAAAAAGCATTAGAGCATTTCTATGAGAATATACAGCCTTGGTGTATTTCTAGACAGTTATGGTGGGGGCAACAAATCCCTGTTTGGTACAGTGGTAGCAAAAAGCTATATGATTGGTTACAGGAACATCCTGGTATGACCAAAAAGGATTACGAGAAAGAGACAGGAGAGAAGGTAAGAGGCAATGGAGAACTAAGACTAAGTGATACACAACCAGTAGCAAGAAGAGGAGAAGTATGGAAACAAGAAACAGATGTATTCGATACATGGTTTAGTTCTGGACAGTGGCCATTCTCTACTTTAGGAGGAGAAGATGCCGTAGACTTCCAGAAATACTACCCTACTCAGATGATGATACATGCTAGAGATATACTATTCTGGTGGTCTGCAAGAATGATTATGCTTGGATTATATAGAACTGGTAAAGCACCATTCTCTACTATTTTCCTTACAGGAATGATTATGTCTTCTGATGGATCTAAGATGTCCAAATCTAAGGGTAATGGTATTACACCAACTGCCATCTTTGATAAATACGGTGCAGATGCTCTTAGACTTTGGTATTACTCAGACGCATTACCAGGTTCCAATGCACCACTTAGAGAAGAAAAGATTAAGGGGAACAGAAACTTTATTAACAAGATCTGGAACGCAAGTCGTTTCATCCTCATGAACATAGACAATGCGGAATTAGAAAATATTGGAGAATATAGAGTGACAGAAACAGAAAGAACAAAACAAAACAGAGAACATATAGAAGCCGTCAAGAATTACTTAGAGAAATATCAGTTTAATCTTGGAGCAGAAAAAATAAGAGAATTCTTCTGGCATACTGTCTGTGATAAATGGATAGAAGAGATAAAGGAGGAAATAAAAGATGAACCAAACTGCAGTACGGTAAGATTAGAAAAATTAGGAGAGCTTCTTTACATTCTAAAAGAAAACCTAAAAATTATGCACCCATTCATACCATTCGTAACAGAGGCAGTATGGCAAGAATTAGTAGAACTAAAACTTGCTAAAGGAATACTAATGGAACAACAAATTCAATAAATTGTATATTATATTAGGTACTAGACAGAGATATAGTATCCACCAGGTCCCAATCTTGAATAATTTCTTGCATTAATCTTTGCAATGTGAGCGACACCATCACCATTATAGTTAGAATCTGCAATTACAATATACGGTCCAGAGCTATCTCTTCCTTTACCAACAACAACACCAATATGTCCATGCACACCACCTGTTGTTATAAATATCTGTCCAACCTTATAATTAGCTATATTATTTGGATTAAATGAAGTCATTCTCAATGCAGAAAGATAATCTCTTGCATCACGATAACTTACCTTGGTAATATCTGCATATGTATTTGGATAAAGCTTACTCATAAGCATTACAAAGTCAACGCACTGTAAGTTATGGTACCAGCGATTAAGCAAAGGAATACCATTTCCATAAGTACCGTTTCTTAACAAATTCTCTACCCTAGAAGCATTAGAAGGATTTTGCTGCTTGTATTTACTAAACCAGCTACTATTTGCTATACAATTACCATAAGCAACAGAACTACTGCCAGATGTACTACTGCAATTATTGAGTACCTTCTCCAATTCCATAATATTCTCTGCGTTTATTTCTCCACTTCCCTCAAATTCCTTCATTATCTGCTTGAGAAGTTCTGGACTTATATTGTCATCTCTAAAATAATTTCTAAAATAATCTTCAAAAGACTCACTAATACATATTTTTCCACTTTGTGCTTCTACATAAACAGAATTAAGACCAATTTCATCTGCTGGTTCGTTATAACATTTACAACTACCAGAATTACAAGAGACACCTGAATCATCACCAGTTCCATCAGCAATGGAAATCTCCTCTGGTTGTAAGCTTCTTGGACATAACGATCCAGTACAACCACTATCATCACCATCTCCTTTTATGCTATCCACAACATCAGAAGCACTTATACCATTTCCATCTTTACCACCTGCAGTATATCCACTTAAACCACTTGCAATAGATTTAGCATTTATTGTTGTCCAACAATTACCAGTACCTTCTGGGAGAGGATCACCATCTTCATCTGTTGGACAATTCTTTGTCTGGTTGCAAAGCCTTTTTCCTGCAGAACCATTTTCATTTCCAGAAACGACACCCTCAAAAGAAACAACTTTCTTACTCTGTTCTGTTTTCATTTCTTCTCTTAATTTTGCAATTTCTTCTAATGTCGTATCAATACATGCATCACTCATAGCAGGATTTGTTGTTCCACAATTTGCTTTAAGTAAAAGATTTATTGTGTTTGGAATATTACTCATAAAACCTTGTATTGTTCCCCATTGAGAAGAAAAATCGCTAATAGACCCTTCATCGTCTGCAAACTGAGAATAGAACGGAGAACCACTACTACCATATGAGTTAGCAATATTATTTAGAGTCTCATTGGATGCTGTCTCACCGTCAAGAATAGAAGGTAATGCTCTTTTTAGTTTCTCAGTATCTATCTTTGTCATATCAGCGATAGTATGGATAATCTTCTCTACAGTCTCTTCTGGAAGATCCAATAATTTTTCATAGTTATCAAGTAAATAATCCTCAGCATCCTCTGCATCATCTGGATTATTATTCAAGATGTCCGTAATTTTACTATTCGGATCATTATCATCTACAGAACAGTTAAGATCCTCTTTCTCATTACACATAACATTTACAAGCTTTTTTATAACAACCTGCTCCTCTTCTGTCATACTATCAACTTCCTCTGATGTAATAGTTTCATAATCAATACTATCTAGAAGTTTTCTTACTTCATCCAAAGAAAGAATTTTTGTAACATCGTAGCCACCGTTGGATGCTTTAGTAACAGAATCAATTCCCTCTTTCTTTACACTATCAACAAGAGAAGCTATCTTCTCATGTGTAATATTAGAGACATCATCACCATTCTCAAGAATTTCATCTATTTTTTTATCAATAACACTAGTATCAATCTTGTTGGTGTAATTTCCTGTACCTGTATAAAGGATACTGTACATTTGTGCCTTATCATCTTCGTCCAATTTTGCAATTTCTTCTTTCAACTCCTTAAGATCTTTTACAAACTGCTTAATTTCACTACTAGAGCCACTTCCTCCAGTAGAAGAATAATCACTAGTATCCTTAATTACATTATTTAACTTGTATGTTAACAAAATATCCTGTGACTCATCTCCTGTTACGTAATACCTGTTAGCTGCTAATTGCATAAAACTTACCTGATTCGCAACAGATCCAAAAGAAGAAAGAACAGAGGATAAAAGATTATTTGTCATTATTGCAGAACTGTTAGAGGAAAATACTGTCTCATATCCAAAAGCCACTAAATCTTTGCCAAAGACCTTGTTAAGTAGATTACCAGTAGAAAGATAATAGTTGTAAACTTCATTATCATCATAGGAGATACTTTCCTTATTTCTATAATTTCCACCTCCTCGTCTAGAAGAGGTACTGTTTATTGTAAACATTAAGATTAATATCAATAAACATACAAAAATGCCTACAGCTAGTAGTTCTGTATTGTCAAATTTCTTTTTAATCTTATCGATAAAACTCATACTCTATATTTTATACACTATTAACGATAAAAAGTATACCAAAGATTTATTAAATAAGATATAATTTGGCTATGAGAAAGGAAAAGTTCTATCTTACGACAACGCTACCATATGTGAATGCAGAACCACATATCGGCCATGCATTAGAATTTGTACAAGCAGATGCTATTGTTAGATATCAGAAAAATAAACTCGGAAAAGAAAATGTATTCTTCAATGTCGGTACAGACGAGCATGGTTTAAAGATTTACCAGAAGGCAAAAGAAGAAGGTGTTAGTATACAGGATTTCATAGACAAGTATGCTCAAAGATTTAAGGATTATTGTAAACTTTTCTTTGTTGAGTACGACAATTTCTATAGAACATCTAGCGAAGAACACAGTATCGCAGCACAGAAGTTTTGGAATGCATGTGCAGAAAAAGGAGATATTTATAAGAAAAAATATGGTGGATTATATTGTGTAGGTTGCGAGAGATTTTTAACAGAAAAAGAATTAGTAGATGGTAAGTGTCCAGATCACGGAACAGTTCCAGAGTATAAAGAAGAAGAGAATTACTTTTTCAGATTATCTAAATACAGAGAGCCTTTGCTTAAATGGTTAGATTCTAATAAAGGTATTATTAAACCAGCTACTTGCTACGATGAACTTCGTAAAATTATTTCAGAAATAGAAGATATTAGTATTTCTAGAGTCAAAGAGAATCTTCCATGGGGTATAGATGTACCAGATGACCCTACTCAAGTTTTCTATGTTTGGTTCGATGCTCTTACAAATTATGTAAATGTAGTTGGTTATTCTACAGATGAGGATAGACTAAAAGAATGGTGGCCAGCAGTACAGTTGTTTGGTCCAGATAATCTTAGATTCCAAGGTGCTATCTGGCAGGGTATGTTAGAATCTGCAGGTTTGCCACATACAAAGATGCTTCTAAGACATGGTATGGTTTTAGGAGAAGATGGAAGAAAGATGTCCAAGTCTCTTGGTAACGTTGTTTCTCCATTTGTACAAGAAGAGAAATATGGAGGAGAAGTTGTAAGATTCTATCTTTTAGCAGGTATTTCTACATTTGCAGATTCTTCTTACAAAGAGAGCGATTTAGTAAATATGTACAATGCAAGATTGGCAAATAACTATGGCAATTTACTAAATAGAGTTATACATCTCGCTAATGCTAAAGAGGTAGAAATTAACAATGAGTCTACAGTAGAAACTTCCTTTAAAGAGAGAGTAGACTCCTATAAGAAAACAATTACAGATTTATATGACGCATATGAGCTATCTTCTGCCTGTGAGCAAATAGATGCTTTAGCAGATTATGGAAATAAATATATTACAGAAAAGGAACCTTGGAGCAAAGATAAGACCTTAGAAGAATGTGGAGAGATACTTAACAATCTAAGTTACTTATTAAAGACTGTAACTGAGCTATACTCCCCTATTATTCCAGTCTCTGCAGACAAAGCAAGGAATGCATTAGAAAAAAGGGAAAAGATAATTCTCTTCCCTACATTAGATAAATAGCTTTATTATTTGCACTATTTATTTTATTTCTCTAGTTTTTCTTAAACTTATAGATGTTGTCTAGATCTAAAGCTAATGATTTACCATTCTCTAATCTATTCTGCGTATCGGCATAGATGGTCATTAGCTTCTCACCCTTCTTTACATTCTCTCCAGGAAGTTTATAAAGTCTCATTCCTGCATCCTTAATTTTAGGATTACCTAGTGCTCTAGCAATAGTTACTAATGCCCTATTACTAATGTAATTAATTGTACCTGTTCTGTCAGACAAGACATCAAAAGAAAGCTTGGCAGGTTTAATATCTTTAGCCTGTACTCTCTTTGTAGCACCTTGTGCCATTGCTATATCCCAGAACTTATCTAAAGCTCTACCAGAATCTAAAATGCCCTGTGCATATTTCTTACCAACTCCCTTACCAACCTTTCCTGTATTCTCAAACAATCTACTTGCCATTTCTACAGTAATCTTCTCTAAACTCTCACATCTATCATCATCTCTCTCTAATATCTTTAGACACTCTTGTATTTCAAGATTTGGACCAACACATCTACCATCTGGACCTTTAACAAACCTTGTTATCACATCACAACCTATACCAAATTTGGAGAACAATTTTCTAAACTCTCTATCCAACATCTTTGCATCTTCTGGATCCTCTAGCTTGGTCCCTTTACCATAAGGTAAATCTATAAGAATATTGGTGATGTTCATACAGACTTTCTTAGCAACAATACTCACTAAAACCTTCTGGAACTCCTGTATTCTTAAAGATCTCTCAACATTAATGATAACATCATCTGCAGGAGACAAATCCAAAGACCCACCCCAGAACATGCTTGCTCCAGTCTCCTTAACAGTACTCATAATTCTCTCTTTAGATAAAGCAACTGGCATTACAACCTCCAAAACATCTGCAGTACCAGCAGGAGAAGTAATAGCTCTAGTAGAAGTATTTGGAACAACCAAACCACCAGCAGCAAGAATTGGAATAAGTGTCGGAGTAATACCCTTACCAGCAACACCACCAATAGAGTGCTTATCCGCAACTAAATTTCCATTATCTCTAATACCTCTAAAATCCAATTTATCTCCACCATCTGCCATACCCTGTGTCATCCAGAAAATCTCATCATCGTTGAAGCCAGGATTAAAGAAAGTAGAAATAAAGAAAGCAATCTCTGTCTCCTTTAGCTTCCTCTTACCAATATCCTTCATGATAAGCATAAGATCATCCTTAGTAAGAGTCTCACCTCTAAGTTTCCTACTTATAGCATCCAAAGATGCACTTGCCTCAGGCAAATCTATAAACACAGATGTATCCGGCTTAATATCATAGTCTTTCCAGATTTCCTCAAAAAGACCAATCTCTCCCTCTGCAACTTTGGAATCTGTTTCTATAACATCACAATAGAGTTCTACTTCTCCAATTCCAACCATAGCAGTTTCTCCCTCATGCAATCCTATTCTATTTGCATCTTTTCCGTTTAAAACAATGTTCAAATCATTGTCTTCTCCTAAGTCTAAATTAACACTTCTTAAATAAAACCCCATATGTATTTCTAGATAATATTAAATATTTTAATTATTAATTAAATAATCCAAGGATACTGTTTTTCTACAGCAGCTTGTAAATCTTTTGGTTTAATTAATCCTAATTCAGTAATATAACCAGTTATAAAAGATGCATCTACAAGCTCAAAAGCAGGATTGTAAATATCCAACTCTTTTGGAGCATCTTTCCACATTTCTTCATCTTTTCTAACCTCTATATGCACATTTTCTTTAATAGATTCTCTATCCAATTTCAATGATGGTGTAACAACAAATACCGGCTTCTTTACATATTTTGCAGCAGAAGCTATTCCCCAACTACCTATCTTATTAATTGCATAACCACCCCTTGTAATCTGATCGCAACCTATGAAAACAGCTTGTACATTTACACTTCCTCTACCAATTATAAATGACTCTGCAGCACTATCTCCAACCATAGTTGTTCCAATACCTGCATTTACCAAAGCTTTTGCCGTTAGTCTTCCTTGGAATAAAGGCCTTGTTTCCGTACAAACAACTCTGAAATCATGATTCTGTTTAGCCAAAAACTTAATTAAATCAACAGCTGTAGAAGAATGACAATGTGTAAATACACTCTTGTAATTATAATTATAAAACTCTCTACTAGCTTTATTTAACAGCTCTGTCTTACTGTAATCTATCAAATCAAGATAGGAAGTACATAATTTTGTAAGCTCTTTTTTCATAGTAGCTTGTGTAAACAAACCATCCTTTTGCATATTTGCAAATGCATATTCTACATACTTCACACCATTTCTCGCTAATGGTTCATTATCTCTCGCATGTGCTAGTTTTTTACCTATCTGTATGCATTCTTCATAAATAAGATTTGCATCTTTTTCCTCTGTTATATCTAGATACATCTTCATTGCCTCAAATGTGGCAATGCAAACATTTGTTGCACCCTGTACCACAAGATTTCTTATATCATCGTATATTTTGTCTACTTCTTTATAATTCTTCATTAAACAATAATAAAAATATTATTTTAATTAACGCAAGGTCACTTCTTCTCTATAATCTGGCATGTAAACATTTGGTTGTATTTCCTTAGTTATAAGATCTGCAAAATCAGACATAATCTGCTGGTCTCCGTGTACAAGGAAAATCATCTGTGGAGTATGTCCAAAACCTCTTAACCAATACATCAAATCCCTCTTATCACTATGGCCAGAAAAACCACCAAGTGTATACAACTTAGCTTTATTCTCATATTCCTGTCCATTAATCGTTACAAATCTTTCTCCATCTACAATCTTTCTCCCAAGAGTTCCCTCTACCTGGTAACCAACAATTATGATGTGTGTCCTTGGATCAGAAATATTATTTGCCAAATGGTGTACAACTCTTCCTCCATTACACATACCTGCCCCAGCAATTATTACAATACCATGCTTTTCTACCAATCTCTTTGACTCCTCTACTGTATCTACATTATGGAGATTTTTAAATTCAAAAGGATCATCTCCATTCTTCAAAAGACGCCTTGCATCATCATCATAGAATGTTGGATATTGCTTAAATATCTCTGTTGCTTTATTTGCCATTGGACTATCCAGATAAACTGGCATACTTTCCAACAAACCATTCTCTACAAATAGATTTATCTCATAAAGAAGTTCCTGTGTTCTTTCTATTGCAAAAGAAGGAATAATTACATTTCCACCCTCTTGTTGAGCATCTTTAAGAGCAGCCAATAATTCTAATGCCGTTTCATTTCTATCTTTGTGATTTCTGTTTCCATAGGTAGACTCACAAATAACATAATCTGCTTCTCTTACCATATCTGGATCGCTAACAATTCTTGCTCCAGGCTGACCTAAATCCCCAGAGAAGACTAATTTTCTTAATCTTCCTGCTTCGTTTGTTAACCAAAACTCCATAATGGAAGAACCCAATATGTGCCCTGCATCTCTCATACGGAACTCGCATTCTTTCGTAAGATTTACAGAATTACCATATGGGTAGACTTCAAAATACTTCATTAAGTCATCAACATCATCCTCTGTATAAAGAGCCTTATTTTCTTCTGCCACAGCGATACCTGTTTTTTTAGCCTTAGCAATCCACCTATTCTCTTCTTCTTTCTGTAAGTTTGCAGCATCCAAAAGCACTATTTTTGTTAAATCTCTAGTTGGTTGCGTACAGATAATCTTTCCATGAAATCCCTGTTTTACTAACAAAGGTAATCTTCCACAGTGATCCAAGTGTGCATGTGTAAGAAACACATAATCTATCTGAGCAGGATCAAAAGGAAAGCTATCATGGTTCATTCGGTCTAACTCATCAGACCCTTGGAACATTCCACAATCTACGAGAAATTGTATATCACCTACTTTTACATAGTAACAGGAGCCAGTTACCGTTTTTGCTGCTCCTAAAAATTGTATCGTCATAATTGGCAGTTTAATAATCTATTATTACTTATAATAAAGTTATTAACACAAAATAGCAAGTAATTAAAAATATTATTATGTTATACTTATTCTCCGTATGATAAAAAAGATAAAACTAACAAACTTCAGGAAGTTTAAAAATCTAGATTTAGATATAGACAAAAATATTGTTGTGTTCTATGGAAACAATGCTCAAGGCAAAAGTTCAATTTTGGAATCTATTTATTTAATCACAAATGGTAAATCTCCATGGACAATAGAGACAGAGGATTATGTAAACACAGAGCAGATAGAAGGAGAAAAATACACAAGAATTATGATTATGGACGATGACACAGAATACTCATTTTACAAATCTGGCAATAAAAGATTACTTAAAATCAACAATTCTAACACAACACCTAGCAAATTCTTTGCAAATACAGCATCTGTAATTTTCTCTCCAGAGCAAATAGAGATATTAATGATTTCTTCCACCAAAAGAAGAGATTTCCTAGACGAAATAATCTCCACAGTAGACTACACATACATAGAAACATTAAAGAATTTCAGAAAAGTACTTAAACAAAGGAATGCTTATTTAAAAAAATTAGCAAAGAAATTCTACGATAGTGGAATAATTGCTCGCAATGATCCACAACTTAATTTTTGGACACAACAGTTTGTAGATTTATCTAAGATAATATTGAAAAAAAGACAGGAGATTATAAAAGATATGGTAATAGATTCTTTGCATTTGGAATATGTAAAATCTAACGGTACTACAGACTTTGAGGAGGCTGTGGAAAATGCAAAGAGAAGAGATATTGCAACTGGTTGTACAAATATTGGTCCACATAGAGACGATTGGAATATTATAGATGGCAAAAATATAAAGAAATTTGGATCTAGAGGAGAAAAAAGGCTTGCTATTGGAAAGTTAATATTTAAGAAACAGGAGATAATTAAAAAGATTCTAAACTACTACCCTATTCTTCTTTTGGATGATATTGCATCTGAACTAGATCAAAAGAATACAGAAAAAATTTTTAACAAGGAAATCATAGATAAACAGCAGACATTTATTGCAATTATTAACAAGGATGACTTACCAAAGGATATTCTAGATAATGCTCAGTTGTTTAATTTGAATGATTTGTAATATTTTTTTAATTTCTTTGGTCTAAAGTCTTTTTCATAAAAAGATATTTTTCCATCTTTATACTCTGCAATTAATCTTTTCACATCTGGTTTATGAAAAGACAGAAACATAAAGACTGTTTGTAAGAAAAATGACACAAAATTGGCAACACTTATAAAAAGATTCTTCTTTTTATCTGGAGTAACTTTACACACTAAGTTTTCTTTTCTTACACACCAGTCTTTAAGCCACTCGTTTCGGGAATAAATATAATTAATATATTTTTCTCCATAAACAGGTTTTAGATACATTAGTTCGTGGAAATTAAAAATGTCATTATCCATTTTTAGACCTCTCTCCTCTACTAAGAAATTCATATAAAACTTGTCCTTAAAACTTTTACTTCTGTGTGTACGCAGTTTGTTATTAAAAATATCCTTCGTTTGGAGAATTATTCTATATAGCCACGCAGTTTCATCTTTAAGAACAACAAATAAATCTATATCATCTGTTTCTTTTGCAAATCCAGCACCTACAGAGCCTGATACACCTATGAATTTTACAAAATCTCTAATTAAGAAATAATTAATATTTGCTCTTGCATAGATGTATTTTCTAGTAGAGGCTGGTGTTTTAGAATCTTTTAATTGATTTAACAAAGAAGAATCTATTTTTTTTAACACAGATTTTCCATAAATATACCTAATATCTTCTTTAGATACATAAGCAGACATTAGTGAACGAAAGTTCACAAGAGATTTAATAGATTCTTCTACATGCATTATTATTTAAATATCAATCTGCCAATAAAGATTACGATACATGCACCTACAACCGATGTTATTATTGTGCCGAGTAAGCCACTTTCTACAAATCCTAATAGACCTAAAGCCCAGCTACCTACAAAACCTCCAACAATTCCCATTATAATATTTCTAATTAACCCTCCCTTAGAATTCATTATTAAGCTAGCAATCCAACCAGAAACTGCACCTATTACACAGGTGATTATGATATTCTTTATGTCCATTATTAATATATTTATATAATTTAGATATGATTTTATTATAACACAGAAGCAAATACTGTTTTTCTTTGTATATTTCATTAAATTTAGCTAAACTTGTTGCGACATTATGTTTTTTTTGCTATACTACTGCTCACTATGGAAAAGATAGAATTATTAGAAAGAGATATTAAAGCAAAAAAGCCATCTGTTTTATTGAAAGATGGACTTACACCTGCTGTTGTATATAATGCAAAGACAGAGTCCAACAGTGTTATGTTGGATTCAAAAGTAGCAAGAAAACTTGTTAGAAATGCATCCACAGCAACAGTTTTAGATATGAGTTTAGATGGTAAGGACTTCAAAGCAATTATCAAGGAAGTAGATAGAAATCCTATTACAGAAGAACTAAGACATATCAGCTTCTTTGAGATTGATCCAGACCAAGAGATGTCATTTACAATACCATTCAAGGTTGTTGGTGTTTCTCCAGCAGTTAAGAATAATCTTGGTGTTTTGATAGAAGTACACTCCAGTCTTGGAGTTAGATGTAAGGTTGGAAATCTTGTTCCATTTATAGAAGTAGATATTTCTGGATTAGAGCATCCAGGTCAAACAATCTCTGTACAAGACGTAAAGATTCCAGAAGGAATTACAGTAAATCAGGACGAGACAGAGGCTACTATTATCACAATAACAGAGATACAGAAGGAAGAAGTTATCAGAACTGAGGCAGTAGAAGGAGAAGAAGCAGCTGCAGAGGGAGAGGAAACAACAGAGGCTCCAGCAGCAGAGGAGAGTGCAGAATAGAAGTAAAATTTTATATTTACTTAATGGTAACAGTAATCATTACTTCATATAAAGAGCCTAAAACCATCGGTAGATGTATATCCTGTATTGCGAACAAGAAATATTCTGGACTAAAAGGTTCTTTTGAGATTATTCAAGTATCTCCAGACGATGCAACCTTAAATGCTGGTAAGAGAGAAGCTAATAAATTACATCTCGGTAAAAAGACATTTATACAGATTAGAGACCCTAAGAGAGGCAAACCATATGCACTTAATATGGCATTATCTAAAGCACACGGAGATATAATTATTCTTACAGATGGGGATACGTACTTTGAAAGAGATTCTGTAAAAGAGATCCTATTACCTTTCAGCAATAACAAAAAAATAGGTGGTGTTAGTGGGAGACCTGTTTCTGGAGATCTAAAAGACAACAAGTTTGGATATTGGGGCAATTTACTTGCAGATGCAGCACATCACAGAAGATCCCATGCCATGAACGAGGTAAAAGACACAAATTACTACATTAGTGATAAAACATTCTTCCCAATGAGCGGATACATTATGGCAATAAGAAATATGGAGATTAATGTACCACCAGAGATTCTCTCAGACGATGCATACATCTCCTACTATATTAGAAACAAAAATATGGAGATTGCTTACACACCTAAAGCTATCTGTTATGTAAAATACCCAACAAATCTCACAGACTATCTCAAGCAGAAAGTTAGATCTCTAGGAGGATATACACAGTTAAAGAGAATTGGAATATACAAGAGAGATAAGCAATCTAGAAGCTTTTCTATAGAGCTTAAATACACAACATTTGTACTTAAGTATGCAGAGAACTTTAAGCAATTTATATGGTCCTTAGAGCTCTTCCCAGTAAGATTAATCACCTGGATATGCATATTCTGGAAGAGAGTAATACTCAGGCAGGGAAATCCTAAGACAGGCTGGGAAAGAATAGAAAGTACTAAGTAAAAGATTCCTCCTCTATTGCTTTATTCCTTATTGCAAAGAAATTGGTTACAAAATTATTATATGAGCCCTCTTTAGAGTTTCTTGTTTTAATAATTTCCTTTAATTCCTTAAACTGGTTTCTACTAAGCTCCAAATCCTTATTTCCTAGTGCAAGATACAAAATCTCCTCTGCTTTTTCTGTATCTCCATCGTTCAAGGAGGAGAAGAATTGTCTCTCCCTTTCGTCCAACTTCCAAAGTTCATTTAAACCTTGGATAAATTGTATATAGCTTTCTCTTTCTTCTCTGGATAAATAATTCCTATACTCTTCCCCTAATACTTCTGGCATATAACCAGTAGCTTTTGCATAACATCCTCTAGATATTTCATTAAAGACAAGTCTTATTATTCTTCCCCTCATATTTATATAGATAACCTTCTCATACTTGTATGCTTCCTTTTTGTTTAAATTATTCTCTTTTATACTAGTTTTCGCTTTGTCATAATAGCCATTTAGAATATGGAGAGAATAATCATTTGTAGTTGTGTAAACTTCTTTTTCTTCTTTACAGATTGCTTTATTCTTTACAGCATCATTCACAATGTTGAGGAGATTATCGTTCTGTAAATCTTTTACAATACTGTTTTTTGCAAATAGTCTTTTCTTTTCTAGAAGATAATTTTTATATAAGAGTTTTCCATCTTTTATTTCTGGTGTTTTATCTATTTTTTTTATTAGATTATCTATATTGGAATAAGAATCCTCTGTTTGTAATATTTCTCTAATATAAAAAACATGTTTGTTTTCTAATACTCTTCTGTATGCAGAATTTTTAGCAATTACTTCTACAACTTTGTCTTCCTCTGTGTAATCACCGTACTCAAAATCTTCCATTATTTAATAAAGGAATTTGGTAATGTTTCTTGATAATACTCTTGAAGTCCGTGACTCTCTATAAAGTTTTGGTGTTCTTTATAGACCTCTTTGTAACCGTTCAAGCCACGAGCATTTGTACATACAACAAATTCTAACTTCATTTGGTCTAATTCGTCTCTATCTAGCATGTTGTTGTATGCTTTATAATAATGATCTGCTCTATTCCATTCTACATCAAGAACTTCTCTTGCTTTATTAATATCATTCTCTATTATGCAATTAACAAGTTTTGCTTCTCTGCTTTGAGTACCGACTGTTCCATTTCTTCTTTCTTGGTGTACTGCATAGAATAACTCTCTTTCTGTCCAGTCTATTGCATCTAGTTTTCCTGCTTTTGTAATAACTCCTTCTAGTTTATTTGTACCTAAAGAACGGGCAACATTATTTCTGGTTATATCTTTTTCTAGTTTTCCTATAGCACCTTCTATTAGGAATTCTTGCGCATGTGGAACATCACTTTTATATAGTTCTCTGCGTAAGTTTCTACATTCTCCATAGTTTAATTCTTGTACATTTTTTTCTCTTTCTATTTGGTCTGTTATGGATGTTATTTCTTCTGCAAAATATGTAAAGTTGTGTGGTCTTCTCTCTGTTTCTACATTTCTGACTTCCTTTTGTCTATATCCTTCCATTATTGTTTTGTAATATTTTATTATCTATATATTATATTAATTTTTATATTATAGCTATCCTTCATATAATCTCCGTGGAATATAAAAAATGGGAGTATTGCTACCCCCATTCCAAATACACAACAAATTAAGATATTACCATCTAAAGTGTGCAAATGCTTTGTTAGCTTCTGCCATCTTTTCTGTTTCTATCTTCTTTCTAACAGCATCTCCTTCTCCCTTATAAGCATTTATAAGCTCATCCATAAGAAGTTTGTCAAAAGATTTACCACTCTTAGATCTTGATGCATCTACTAACCATCTTACAGCGAGTGTTTCCTGTCTTCTTGGAGATACTGGCATTGGTACAGAATAGTTAGCTCCACCTACTCTTCTAGATTTAATCTCTAAAGCAGGTCTTACATTTTCTATTGCTTTATTAACAAATGTTACAGTATCTGACTCTTTAACAGCTTCTGCACCACTTTCTATAGCAGAATATACCAATTCCTCTGCAATGCTCTTTTTACCATCCCACATAACCTTATTGATAAGTCTACCAATAATAGGATTTGCATATTTTGCATCTAATTTTTGTGCTCTTTTTTTAGCTCTCTTTCCTCTCATATTTGTCTATTTATAAAATTACTTTTCTTCCATATCTTCTCTCTTAACACCGTACTTAGATCTTGCTTTTCTTCTACCCTTTACACCTGCAGTATCGTACTTTCCTCTAACAACGATGTATTTTACACCTGGGAGATCTCTCTTTCTTCCAGCTTTGAGTAAAACAACTGAGTGCTCCTGTAAGTTATGGCCCTCTCCTGGAATATAAGCTGTGACTTCCATTCCATTAGACATTCTTACTCTTGCTACTTTTCTAAGAGCAGAGTTTGGCTTCTTAGGAGTCATTGTCTTTACTTGTAAACATACACCTCTCTTAAAAGGATTTGGTGTTTTCTTATATCTATTCTTCAAAGGATTGAAATCTCTAGCAAGCTGTATATGCTTGGTTTTCTTTCCTTTAGATTTTCTTGGTTTTCTTACTAACTGATTTATAGTTGGCATAGGTCGTATTATATAACAAATTCAATTAATTTTTAAGCTCTTCTAAAGAATAAATATCCTTTATCTCAGCTTCTTCTCCTACAGGTATTCTTCTACCAATTATGACATTTTCCTTCATACCTCTTAGGTAATCTGTCTTTCCTAATATTGCCGTACTTGTTAGAACTCTTACCTGCTCTTGGAATGACATAGCAGATAGGAAACTTTCTGAGTTTAGAGATGAAGTCTTGATTCCAAATAACTTTTGCAATACAAGAGCTTTGTTCTTACCTTCTTTCTTGAGCAACTCATTCTTTACATCTGCGATATATTGGCTGACGAAAGAACCTACAAGATAAGAAGAGTCTCCAGAACTCACAACTTTTCCAAGTCTTGCCATCTGTCTCAATATTACTTCTATATGGATATCATCTATAGAGATACCCTGCTCATTATAAACTTTCTGTGCTTCGTCTAAGATATACTTCTGTG
>JAGDCC010000032.1 GCA_017958745.1 bacterium | reverse complement strand
GTTATGAATATTGATAAAAAATATAAAGTAGTATTTCTTGGTACAGGATGGGAGTCTGTAAGGGTTTTAGAGAAGCTACATAATAGTACTTATTTTGATGTTGTTAGTTCTATTACTTCTCCAGATAAGCCTGTTGGTAGGAAGCAGATAATGACGCCTAGTGCTGTGAAGGCATTTTGTTTAGAGAATAGTATTCCTGTTGTGCATACTGAAAAGAATAAGGATAAATATATGGAAGTTGCTAAAGAATACAATCCAGATATCTGTGTATGTATTGCTTTTGGTGAGATTGTACCAGAGGAGTTTCTTAATTATCCTAAGTATAAGTGTATTAATATCCATTTTTCTTTGTTGCCTAAATATAGAGGTGCTGTTCCTATACAAAAGGCTATATTGGAGGGGGATAATGAGACTGGTGTTTGTTATATTATTATGGGTAAAGAGCTTGATGATGGTCCTATTATTTCTTCTTTTACAGAGAGAATTTTACCAAAAGATACAAATCTTACTTTAAGAGAGAGACTTGTGGATGAGAGTGCAGATAGATTGGAAGATGTTTTGCTCGGATTTATTAATGGAGATTTGTCTCCTGTAGAACAGATGGATGGTGCTACTTATTGTTGGCAGAAGGATATTGCTAAGGAGAAGGCGGAGATTATTTGGGAGGATATGGAACCAATCTATATAGATAGGATGGTTAGGGCTTTTATTCCTTGGCCTATTGCATGGAGTAAGATTAATTTGTTGGTAGATAATCCTTTGTCTAAAGAAACTGTTAAGCTTTATGATATAGATATCCTAGATGTGAATCATAATGGTATTCCGGCAGGCACTATGTTTACTAAGGATAATATGGTTCTTATTGCTACTAGAGATATTGATAAATGTGTAAGACTAAATAGCTTCCAGATATCTGGTAAGAAGCAGATAACAGAGAAAGAATTTCTTAATGGTATTGGTAGATTTTTAAAATAGATACTAAGTTATTTCTTTCCATACAGCCTTTTTCCTATTAAATATCACGTTGTTTTCATCTTGTTCCTTCAATTTTTCCAAATCGCTTTTTATCCCTTTATATCGATAGTCATCTCCATATTGCTCCTCTAGCAATTCTTCTTTATAATCTCTCCAACTTTTTGGACAATGTCTTCTAAAAAAACTGTTGATTTTTTTTTCGTATTGCTGGTATTCTTCTTCTGCATTTTCTGGACTATGTATATAACCACCAGTCATATATTTAGCTGGCAGATCTACATCATACTCAACCTCTCCTCTTGTCCTCTTTATAAAGAATTCTATAGCAGTTTCTGGAAAGCCATATAATCTACCCATTTCTCGTGTTGCATATTCCTGGGTTTCTCCTAGTCCATGAGGATGTATAGAATAACCTCCATCGGATTTCTGTACGACATATTCCTGTTTTTCTTGTTTGTATAAATCAGTTGCATGTCTCATTCTTTGTAAGAGATCTTCACTTTTAGAAACATGGTACATTACAGTATGTGAGGACTCTTCTTTGTAATATTTTAAACCAAATTGGTCTAATAGCTTTTCTATATTAGCAATTGCTTGCTCGTTATTATGTATATCAATTTCTCCAACTGGTTTAATGTCTCCAAGCACACCTGCTAAACGGTGTTTACTTGAATTTGCCATTTCGGAAAAATTATCTAAAGTCTCATAGGCTTGTCTCTCTTGTTCTGTTTCCGATTCTATACTTAAATCATCTTCTGGTTCTTCTGAATCTGAATAAGAATCTTTGCTAAAATAATGGAATTCGTCTCTAAAACGTGCTTCACTTTTTGGACAATGTTTCTCAAAGAAAGTTTTAATTCTTCTTTCTTCTTGTATTTGCTCTTGTAAAGTACTGCTCGATAATTCGTCTGTTTCTTGGTCTGCATATTCTTCATCTTTAAAAAGTTTGTATATCGTTTCCCCATGGTGGACTAAGAAGGTTAAATCATCTGGAATGTCATCTCTTCTATATTTTAAACCCAATTGATCTAGTAGTTTTTCTATGTTGCGGGTTTCTTGTTCTTTTTTATCTTTAGTAGTTCCAATGCTAATGTATTCAACTGGTTTAACATCTGCAAGTACGCTAACTAATCTGTATTTTCCGTCAAGTGGAATCTCTAAAGAGTTATCTAATGCCTTATATGCTTCCTTTCGTTCTGCTTCTAGTGTAGTACTTAAGTCTCTTTCTGGTTTGTTTGAAACTGTATTGGATTCTTTATAATAATTTCCTTCTCCTTCCATAGTTAATAATATAGATTATTTAATTATTTTATAC
>JAGDCC010000031.1 GCA_017958745.1 bacterium | reverse complement strand
GACAATATACCAACTACATCTCCTCGCCAACAAGAGAGTGTAAAGATTACCGACAACAGTGGAGCTATAGAAGCAGATTCCAAATTGCTAGATTCTAAACCAAAATATACGAACTGGGAATTTCCTAGTGTAGATATTTTACAAAAAGTAGAAACTAAAAAGCAGGATGAGAAGTTATACAAAGAAAAAGCATTAATAATAGAAAGAACTTTACAAAACTTTGGTATACAAGCAAAAGTTATCGCAATAGCTGTTGGACCAACCGTTCTTAGATTTTCTCTTAGTATCAGTATGGGTACAAAAGTATCCAAAGTTAAGAATCTTAGCAATGATTTAGCATTAGCATTGGCTTCCCAATCAGCATCCTTAAGAATAGAAGCACCTATACCTGGAACTTCCTATATTGGAATAGAAATCCCTAACCCTACTCCAAACTATGTTTACACAAGAGAAATGATACAAAAAGTTAGAATGGAACTTAACCAAGATCCACACAAATACGAACTTCCTATGATTCTTGGAAAGGACATTACCGGTAAAACAATCGTTCGAGACCTAGCAAAAATCCCTCACCTACTCGTAGCAGGAGCAACAGGGACAGGAAAATCTGTCGGTATCAACTCAATTTTGGCAGGTCTTCTTATGACTAAAACTCCAGATGAAGTAAAATTCATCATGGTTGACCCTAAAATGGGTGTAGAAATGGGTGCTTACGCTGGTATTCCTCACCTTTTGACACCAGTTATAACAGATATGGAACTTGTACCAAACGCATTAGATTGGGCAATTAACGAAATGATGAGAAGATACAGACAGCTCAAGCAAGTACAGGTTAAAAAGCTCACGGAGTACAATGCAAAGATTGGTTACACAGCAATGCCATACATTGTCATAGTTATAGATGAGATGGCAGACCTTATGCTTACATCCGCAGCAGAAGTAGAAACAAAGATACAAAGACTCGCACAGATGGGAAGAGCTGTTGGTATACACTTAATCTTAGCAACACAGAAGCCTACGGTTAACGTTATCACAGGTTTAATAAAATCAAACATTCCTGGAAGAATGGCATTTGCAGTTGCAACACTTATGGATTCTCGTGTCATTTTGGACGATGGAGGCGCAGAAGCACTTCTTGGAAACGGAGATATGTTATTTGTAGACCAAACAATGCCTAAAGCTATCAGAATACAGTGTACATACACATCTACAGAGGATACTGTAAACATTACAGACAAGATTAAGGAACAAGTATCAGAAGATGATCTAGAATATTCTAAAGAGCTAACAACAGCAATAGAAAAAGGTAAAGATGGAGATTCTAAAGGAGCATCAGCAGATAGAGATCCAGAGTTTAAGCAAGCATTAGAAATAGTAATAGCAAACCAAAAAGCATCTTCCTCCTTCCTAGAAAGAAAGATGAGGATTGGTTACAACAAAGCAGCACGTTTAATAGACCAACTCTATGAAGCTGGTGCAATTGGCGGAGAAGAAGGCTCAAAACCAAGAAAAGTTCTAGTCACTTCTGTAGACCAAATTTTAGGGAAAGATTCTTCCCAAGATGATGATGATTTCTAGTTTCTGTAGTAAAATCACAAAATGCTTACCGTAGGAGAAGTTTTAAAAAACAAAAGAAAATCTCTAAGAAAGAGTTTGGAAACTGTTTCAGCGGAAACAAAAGTACAAGTAAGATTTCTAGATGCAATAGAAAACGATGATTTCTCTATATTTAGCGACGAAGTCTTTCTTATTGGCTTCATAAAAATATATGCAGAATATCTAGATTTGGATGTAGATAAGATACTTGCTTTATATAGAAGATCCAATCCAGAGAAGAAAAATACAGAAGCTAAGTCAATTTACTCAAACAAAATTAATTCTACAGATACTAGAAGAATGCCTTCTCCGCAATTTTTTGGCGTATTATTATTAATTCTTTTCTCTTTTGGAATTATTTTCTATATATTCTTACAAATAAAGAAGTTCCAAACTCCCCCTACTCTAACTATTTATGATCCTACAGAAAAGGAGACAACTACTACAGAAAATACTGTTATTGTTAAAGGAAAGACAGATGAAGGTGTCTCCATAGATATTAATGATACTTCTGTAGAGACAGATTCTACTGGTTATTTTGAGAAATCTATCACATTAATAGAAGGTAGCAACTTAATTACTGTAAAAGCAAAGAAAAATACAAATAATGTCTTAGAAACAGTAGAAACTAGAAAGGTTGTATACAATGCACCCAAGAAGGAAGAAGAGGTTGTTCCTCCTGAGCCTGTTGTTATAGAAAACAAGATTACATTAAGAATAATTAATTCTGAAACATGGGTCAACTTAAAAGTAGATGGAGAAGAAAAGATCAATCAAATAATACAACCTTCCGATTATGAATATATTATTAATAATTCTTTAGAAATAACAACCGGTAAGCCTTCTGATACACAACTTTACTACAATGGAGAGTTAATAGAATGGAAAAATATAGATAATGTTGCAGTTATGTCTTGTAATGTTACAGACAATTTAATTAATTGTAATTAATTGTTTCAAAATATCATTATTTAAGATATAATAAGGTCTGTTATGGAGAGGTGCCTGAGTGGTCGAAAGGAACTCACTGCTAACGAGTCGCGGGTCATTAAAGCCTGCCGAGGGTTCGAATCCCTCCTTCTCCGTTTTATCCAAAAGCATGTTTATTTGTTTTAGATACAACATCACATGACAAAAAATAAAGCAAATATCCAAACATTATGCTTATTTGATGACACAGCGTTAGGAACATCTCCAGATTTTAACAGTCAGTACTTTATTTCTCATCTAATAACTTATCTCGGAAATAAAAGGAAATTATTACCATTTATAGACAGCTGTATCTTAGAAGTCAAAAAACGTTTAAATAAAGACAAGATAACTGCACTTGATGGATTTTCTGGAAGTGGTGTAGTAGCAAGATTGTTGAAATATCATACAACAAAACTTATATCTAACGATTTTGAGCAATATGCAAAGACGGTAAACACAGCTTATCTAACAAATAAATCCGAAGTAGATTTAAAAAGGCTGAACGAAGCTATTGATTATCTTAATGCAAATAAGTTAAAAAAAACAAAATCTGACTACTTCATTACAAATAATTATGCACCAAAAAACGATAACGATATCAAGCAGGGAGAAAGAGTTTTCTATACCAATAAGAATGCTCGAATAATAGATAAGATCAGATACATGATAGACCACGATATTGATGAAGATTTACGCTTATATTGCCTCGCCCAACTTATCATAAAAGCTTCTATTCACAATAACACTTCAGGAGTATTTAAGGGTTTTCATAAAAAAGATGGTATAGGTCATTTCGGAGGTGCTGGTGAAAATGCATTAACAAGAATAAAAGGAGAGATAATACTAGAAACACCTATTTTTGCAGATATAGAGAACGAAACTATCGTTTACTGCGAGGACATAAATACTTTAATCAATAAGTTAGAACCTGTTGATTTAGCCTATTATGACCCTCCATATAACCAACACCCATATGGCTCGAATTACTTTATGTTAAACATTATCAATGGTGGAAAACCAATAGATATCCAGGACGGTGTAAGTGGTATATCAAAAGATTGGCAACGCTCAGCTTACAATAAGACAATTCCTGCAGAACAAGCTATGGATGATTTAATAAGAGATACTAAAGCAAAATATATTCTAATTTCATATAATAACGAGGGAATTATACCAATAGAGAAATTCCAAGAAATCGTATCTAGACATGGAAAATGGGAACTGTTTGAACAAGAGTATAATACCTACAGAGGATCAAGAAATCTTAGTAGCAGAAATAACAAAGTCAAAGAGTTGCTCTGGCTAATAAAGAAAAACTAATCAACAAAACGATATTCAATAGCTTTCACAGCGACATCTATAAGAAGTTCAGTCATTTCTTCTATAGTCCAAGGTTCCTCTCTAAACATCATAGTCACCGGTTCAAAAGGCAAATAATCTTTCACAACAAATTGCTTATTTAACGGGAAAAATTCATTCATTGTTAAAACACGATCTAAAATAGTAGATCCTTCTCTGAAATCCCATCCATATCCAAATGTTATAAATGGAATAAAACCTTCATTTTTGAATATTGTTCGAATACCAATTAGATTCTTACCTAAACGTTCTATAGCAGTACCTTTCGCCTGAATACCTAAACCTTCTTTCTGTCTCGCATCATTTGTTCCCTGTCTTTTTACTTCTGAAACAAGAACTATTCTTCTCTCCCCTTGTTTGTTTGTTGCAAAGAGAAACCCACCATCAGGAGATATAAAACTACTCTCCTGTGGTTCTCCAAATATATAAGTCAACTCTGGATATTGTTTTGACAACATAGCAACAATATCTTTCAATTTCATTTGCTTTACCCACTCAAATTTCAATGAAGGGTACTTTTCTTCTAGGTACGCTATCGTTGCATTAGTTGCTTGTATAATATCTTTATCCATTGTTTTGGACTTATTATTTTTTACTGTGTGCTGATTTATATTGTGTCTTAAAAAATCTGAACTTGCCATATATTATTATTTTTATATAACAATATTCACTATTTTATTTGGGATTACTATAACTTTTCTTATCTCCTTATCTCCAATAAAGGATTTAACCTTATCAGACTCTACAGCCATTTTCTCCAATACTTCTTTATCCATATCTATCTCAACACTTAGCTTATCCCTAACCTTACCATTTACCTGCACAACAACCTCTACTGTATTCTCTAAAAGCTTTGTAGCATCATAAGTTGGCCATTCTTCATAAGAGATTGTTCCATCATAACCAAGCACTGTATTCCACAATTCTTCTGTAATAAAAGGACAAACAGGATTCAAAAGTTTAACAAAGTTTTCTGCATAAGTTTTAGGAAATACATCTTCTTTATAAACAGCATTTATAAATACCATCATTTGGGAAATTGCCGTATTAAAGTTTAGAGATTCATAATCTTCTGTTACTTTCTTTACAGTAAAGTTATAAACTCTTTCAAGATTACTGTTTTCCTTATCTACTATCTTTCCTTCTGTATGATACAGTCTCCATACTCTATCCAAGAATTTTACACATCCCATAATACCTTTATCGTTCCAAGGCTTAGAATCTCCTAGTGCACCTAAGAACATCTCAAACATACGTAGAGAATCTGCTCCATATTTCTCTATAATATCGTCTGGATTGATGACATTACCACGAGATTTGCTCATCTTTTCTCCATTAGTACCAAGTATCATTCCTTGGTGTACAAGTTTTTGGAATGGTTCTTTTACAGGGACAAAACCTTTATCATAAAGGAAGTTATTCCAGAATCTAGAATAAAGCAAATGTCCTGTTGCATGCTCTGGTCCACCGAGATATAAATCGACAGGCAACCAATGCTTCATCAACTCCATATCTGCAAATTCTTTATCATTGTCAGGATCAATATATCTAATCCAATACCAGCTAGATCCTGCAGCTCCTGGCATTGTTTGAGTATCTCTCTTTGCTGGTTTACCATCTCTTTCTACATTCACCCACTCTACTGCCTTATTTAATGGAGAGCTTCCATCTTTATTTGGCTTATAATCCTCTAACTCTGGTAACACCAAAGGTAACTCATCATCATCAAGAGTACATGTAGAACCATCCGCGAAATGTAATACTGGAATTGGTTCTCCCCAGTATCTCTGTCTAGCAAATATCCAATCTCTAATCTTGTAACTAACAGAAGCTTTTCCACACTTATTATCTTCTAACCATGCGATAGCTTTATCTATTGCATCTTGCTTATTTAGACCGTTTAAGAAATCAGAGTTAATATGCACACCATCTCCTGTATAAGCTTCTTTATCTATATCTCCACCTTCTATAACAGGTATTATTTCTATATTAAACTTCTTAGCAAATTCATAATCTCTATCATCATGAGCAGGAACAGCCATAATTGCACCTGTTCCATATGTAGCAAGAACATAATCAGAGATATAAATTGGTATTTCTGTATTGTTAATAGGATTAATAGCATAAGCACCAATAAATACTCCAGTCTTTTCTTTTGCCAAATCAGTTCTTTCCAAATCAGATTTCTTGGAGCACTCTTCTATATAATTCTTAACTTCTTCTAGCTTATCTTCTGTTGAAATTTCTAATACCAAAGGATGTTCTGGGGATAAAACACAATATGTAGCTCCAAACAATGTATCACATCTTGTTGTAAAGACATCGAAGGATTTATCTGTATCCTTAACTTTAAATGTTACTTGTGCGCCAATACTTTTACCAATCCAATTTTTTTGTATTTCTTTAGTAGATTCTGGCCAATCAATAGAATCCAATCCCTCTAGCAATCTTTCTGCGTACTCTGGTATTCTCATCACCCACTGCTTCATTGTTTTACGTACAACTGGATATCCTCCCCTCTCACTCTTTCCATCTATAACTTCATCATTTGCCAATACTGTCCCTAACTCCTCACACCAATTTACAGACATTTCTCTTTCCACAGCCAATCCTGCATCATATAGTTGCTTAAATATCCACTGTGTCCATTTATAATACTTAGGTTCACATGTAGAGATAACTTTAGACCAATCAAAAGAAAAGCCTAGTTTTTTAAGCTGTTTTGTAAATGTTTCTATATTCTTCTGTGTAAAACCACTTGGATGATTTCCTGTCTTAATTGCATATTGCTCTGCAGGAAGACCAAAAGAATCGAAACCCATTGGATGTAAGACATTAAATCCTTGCATTCTCTTCATTCTGGATACAATATCTGTTGCTGTATAACCCTCTGGATGCCCTAAATGCAATCCTTCCCCAGATGGATAAGGAAACATATCCAATACATAATACTTTTTCTTGGAGAAATCATGTACATCCGTATAGAATGTCTTGTTATCATCCCAATATTTTTCCCATTTTTCTTCTATCTTTTTATGGTCGTACATAGGCGTATTATATTATTTATTATCAGATTTTATCAACTTAGCATGTAATACAACTCTTTTGTTATTTCCATTACATGTAGAGAGTGTCAAAACTTTGTCATTAATATCAACATCTGTATTAAAATCATACTTACTTCTACTCCTTATTGTGTCTAAGAATACGGAATAATCGTTATCATTCGCAAACTTTGTTGTAATGTAATACATCTCTACAGGAGTTTCGTAAACACTAAATACCTGCCACATCGTATTATGTGTAGGTGTAGACAATCTGACAATATAGTTATCTCTATTGTTCACCCAACTAGAATAAAAAATTCTAGACAAAGAACCAAGCATTGTTCCATCTATTCTTGCATGTCCATAAATAATTGTATTTTTGTCTTCTAAACTAGAACTATTGTTTCTGTAATCCATGAACAACCAGCCACCGGTATTGTACTTTCCATCATATGCATGGTTAAGATAATAAGAATTATCACTAGCTTGTACTACTGGATAGTTGATATTTGTACCTTTTACTTGTATCCATGCAACAGTATCTTTATTCTTTTCCATCAATTTAGAGAAATCTACATCTATAAGAGGAAAAGATGTGTAATACCAGTAATCGTTATCTATTGCTTTCTCTTCCTTGTTTACCAATTCTACAGAATCAGAATCAACGACTTCTTTAACTTCTACGATCGTATCAAATTCCTTAATCAAACCATTTGTTTCAACCATAGATATTCCTTCTATAACAAGTCTATAAACACAATACCCAACAATAACTGCAGATATAATAATCACAAGCCATAAAAGTTTACCAAATAAATCTACTTTCTTTTGTTTAACATTAATATTTTCCATAACTAGATTATATCTATATATTGGGAATTTGTATAATGTATGTATAAAAAAAAGAGGGGAAACTAATTATGAATCCCCTCTAAAAAATTTTAGTAAATACTTAACCAATAAAGGTTAAAAATATTTATCAAAGATGCATACCGAAGCATACAACTTAGAAGACTGCCTTCTATTATATTTCTATAATAAAGACCCCAACCAATTATCACGCCTTCCAATATGAAATTGAGTTTGGTAATTATTTTATATACCCAAACAAGAGAGTGTGCAACACCTTATAGTAATTTTACCAATCTATTGTATATCCTTTCTTTCTAGTTCTTATGTAAGAATACCAATAGTACAGCCAATACTTAGGTTTATTAAGCATATAATCTCTACTATGCATATATGTTATCTTTTCTCCTCCTAAACTTTCCTTAAAATCACTAATTCCACTCCATGGATGACTACTATGTTCCCATCCCTTTGGTACTACACCACCAAACAAATCCAATGTTTCTAAATGAAGACTCTGCCCTAGTTCAACCGTCTTCCAATAAAGAAGTGTTGTCATTATTTGATTCTTTTCTCTATATTCCGTACTAGAACATGCTTGGTATAAATGCATATTTTTTCCATAAACAGTAGCTTGCCATATAGAAATTGGCTTATCTTCTATACAACCAACAATCATATAACACATACCCTGCTCTTCCTGCATAGATAGCTCTTTCATTAAGATATCCGTTGGTTTATCTGTATAACCTTTAAGAGCAACCGTTTCTTCATGGAATTTTCTAAAATCATCAAAAGCAGTTTTATCATTATATATCTTTACAGATACTGTTTCATCTCTTAGCAACTTATTTAATCTATTTTTTCTACTACTACTAAGCTGGTGTCTTAATTCTGCAATATCCAAAGTCAAATCCATATGCTGAGAAATAAGCGCATCTACATTATGTATAGGTGCTTTCTTAAATTCATGTTCATTATAAAACTTCTCTAAATCTTCATTTTCCTGTATCAATGGAGCAAATCTAAACATAAAGCAATTATTCTCTTTTGCTAAATTCTTACAAAACTCTGTAATTTCCTCTAGTGTAGAATATTCGTACTTAAAAAGTAATGGAGAATGTTTACACTCTAAGAAATTTCCAAACAACTTAGAATACCCTATTGTTAAAGTAATTATTCCTAGGAAAGCTTCCTTATCATAAATAGCATACCTGTAAGATTTACTACCTACTTCTAGATTAAATCTATATCTACAGCTACTATTTAGAAAAGAGTACTTTGGCAAAGACTGAACTAAACTATCCCACTCTCTATCATCTTCTATTGTTTTAAATTCTAAAGACATATTATTGTTTAGCAAATTTATTTATTATAGACACAATATTTTTAGCATCTTCCTCTGTTGTATCTATACTTAATGGAAGATTAATTATCTTTTTACCACAACTTTCTGCATTAGGACACAGTCCTTTTTTGTAATTTACTTTTTCTAATTCATCATAATCTAGAGGAAATATTGGTGTAGAATACCATTTTCCAACAATTATTTTCTTTTTCTTTAAAGCTTCTCTTATCTTTTCAATATTTTTTACAATAATTGGATATCTGAGTAAAACACTCCCTTTTTCTTTCTTGAATTGAAATTGTTTTTTTAAACCTTTGTTGTATATATTTTCAATAACAATTCTGTGTTCGTTAAGATCTTCCAATTTATCTAACTGATGCAATAATAAGCTTGCCTGAATATAACTTAGTTTGTGAATACCATCGTAGTAAATTGTATTATTATCCGCTTGTTTCTTTATATCTCCTCTCTCTCTATAATAAAGAATTAGAAATTTTCCAATTGTAAACTTATCACTTTTAATAAATGGCAATACTTTTACAAAATACCACTTTCTAATCTTATTCCATGTAACAATATATTTTGCATTATATTTAGCATCTTCCTTAGATAATTCCGGTATATTTGCATATTCTGTTTTTCTTTTTCCAAATATTTTTGTGTTATTTACAACACATACACTTCCTTGTGTACAGCTTATGGCTTTATCTTGTGCAAAACTAAAGAAGAATGCATCGCTAAAGATTCCTACATACTTCTCTTCCAACTCTTGAGATGTCAAATAGAATAAGTGACAACAGTCTTCTATTATAGATATTCTTTTATCCTCTTCTCTCTTTTTGTTAATTTCATCTACAATTTCTCTTACTTTGTATACATCTGCTATATTTCCAAATGTGTGCTGTACAATAATTACTCTTGTTTTAGGCGTAATTGCTTCCTTTAACTTGGAAATATCCATGTTATATGTTTCTTTGTCTATATCTACATAGACAGGTCTTGCATGTACCCACAATATAGGAGATACTGTTGCTACACATGTAAATGCTTGGACGATAACTTCTTCTTCTCTTTTTATGTTTAGTGATTTTAATAAGAAATAAAGACTATCTCTTCCTCTGTTAAACATAAACAGAGATCTGTCCTCAAAGATTTCTGAGAAGTATGCTTCTAATTCTTCTAGCGATGTACTCTTTTTGTAGAAATTAATTTTAGATAATTTCTTAGCTAGTTTGACATCATCTTTTTTGTCGTTTGGTATGGATCCTATTAATACTGACATACTAGAATTATATTATTTTTAATAAGTTCTCTCAAAATGTTTATCTATTTCTGTTAGAGGTAATTGCCATACTATTGGTCTTCCATGTGGGCAGCTATAAGCATTTTTGCATTGTTTTAATTCTTTAAATACTTGTAGCATTTCTTCTTTTGCTAATTTTTGACCCTTTCTAATACTTCCGTGGCAAGCTATTGTGGCTAATATATCATTTTTCTTTTCTTGGATATTTTTAGTTAATGCTTCTGGGCTATCTTCTAAAGAGAATATTTCTACAAAGGTATTCTTTAATTCTGATACTTTAAACTCTGCTGGTATTACGGTAATAGAGATGCATTTATCTTCCACTGTATATGTAAGACCTAATTCTTTAAAGAAATCTATATTTTCTTCTAAGAAGCTTAACTCTGCTTTAGTGAATTCTATTTTTTCTGGTACAAGGAGATTTTGTAGATTGGATTTACCAGCTTCTCTCTTTTGTAATCTTTCAAAATTATATCTTTCTGCTGCTGCATGTTGGTCTATTACAAGTAATTTTTGTTCTGCAAATTCTATTAATATGTATTTATTAAATATTTGGTTAATAGAGATTATGTGAGAATCATCCCATTCGCTAGATGAGATATCTTCTACAGTTATAGCATTATCTTCTTTATTATCTATGTTAATATCATTATTATCATTTTCTTTAAGTGGTGTAAGTAGATTTTTAGAGAATTCTAAACTTTGCTGTACAGTAGCATTGTTTGTACTAGCATAGCTATTAATTACTTTACTGCTACTGCTAGAATTAATACTGCTTGGTTTACTATAATTATCTTGACTGTGGTATG
Organism: bacterium; assembly: GCA_017958745.1. Classification (GTDB taxonomy): domain Bacteria; phylum Patescibacteriota; class Dojkabacteria; order SC72; family SC72; genus UBA5232. The sequence goes on along the minus strand of JAGDCC010000031.1, from coordinate 22,568 downwards.
TAGAGGAGTTAAGTCTATCTCGTAATGCAGAGAAATCTACTTTTTTGACTGGGAGATTATCGTAAGAGAATCCTTTTTCTACACTATTTACTGGTTGTTCTTTATTTACTTCTACATTTTCTACATCGTTAGTGCTGACACTTGGTTTATAAGAAGTTCCTTTTTCTAATGCATGCTCTACACAGTTTTGTACTGCCATATATACACGAAATGGATTTTCAAAACGGACTTCTTCTTTTCTTGGATGTACATTTACATCTACAAGATCTGGCCTCATTGTAATATTCAATACAAATGGAACCTTTTCTCCATTTGGAATAAAACGACTGTAACCACTATAAAAAGATTTAGTTATACCGTTATCCGTGATTCCCCTCTTGTTAATGAACACATACTGGTCTGTACATCTTGATTTATGTTGTGTTGGATGTCCAATAAATCCTTGTATATGTATACCATTGCCATCATAGAAGACTGGCAACATAGAAGATGCAAATTCTTTACCTAAAACATGCTCTACTCTTTCTTTTGTAATTAACTCCTCTTCCGAGACAATAGGTAAATTAGCTATTTCTTTTCCATCTTTAACAAAAACAAAAGAGATATTTGGATACATAAGAAAATACCTATCCATAAGCTGTGCTATCTTGTTGTACTCTGTAGCAGGAGTTTTTAGATACTTTCTTCTAGCTGGAATATTATAAAAGACATCTTTAACAATAACTGTAGTACCATCTTCTTTTGCACAAGGTGTAATCTCAGACTGTCCATTTTCTCCATAAGAGATAGCGTTCCCAATCTCCTCGTCTACATATTTGGAAGACAAAGTAACCTTACAAACAGATGTTATTGTAGACAAAGCCTCTCCTCTAAAACCCATACTTATTAGAGAATTTAAGTCCTCTATATCTTTTATCTTGGATGTTGTATGTGCCTTAAAGATATTGTTTAGGTTCTCCTTAGGAATACCAATGCCTTTGTCGGACACTTCTATTTCATCTATACCTCCATTTTTAATTTTTACAGTTATCTTGGAAGACTTCGCATCTATAGAATTATCTACCAATTCCTTAACAATAGAAGCAGGTCTTTCTACAACCTCCCCTGCTGCAATTTTATTAATTACATCTGCAGATAATATGTTTAATACTGGTTTAGACATACATTGATTATAATCGTTTTTATTCTTACTGTACAATGTACAAAGGTTTTAGCTTATTTACGCACAAAATGTTATAATATTAATATAAATTAGATTAGGAAGAAAAATGTTTAGTATTCTATTTATTATAGTTCCAATATTTATAGCTGCAGTATTTGTCTTTATCATTGCAATGATTGTAAGTCCTAAATTCAAAGGCAAAATGATGAGTAGAGAAATTAAAGCACAGAAATACATGATTGAAGAATCAAAAGAAGATTTAAAGAGTATCTCTGATGACATGGCTTATGCTACAAAAGATGGAGTAAAAACTACAGCAGGAGCAATAAGAGAAGGACTTACTAAATCTACTGTTTTTTGCAAACATTGTGGATGCGAAATAGATGATGATTCCAAGTTTTGTAAGAAATGTGGAAAGAAGCAATAAACCTTTTTCTTTGCTAAGCAAGTATTTTATTAGAATTATCAAGAATTAATCGCACTATGTTAGAAATAAAAAATCTCAATGTATCTGTAGAAAATATAAAAATATTAAACAACTTTAATTTACAAATTAAAGAAGGAGAAATACATGCAATAATGGGCCCCAACGGTACTGGAAAGTCCACGTTATCCAATGTAATAATGGGAAATAGCAGATACAAGATAGACAAAGGAGAAATAAAGTACAACGGTGTAAAGATAAATAATCTATCTGTAGACGAAAGAGCAAGAATGGGAATATTTCTATCCATGCAAAATCCTATCAGCATAGAAGGTGTACAGAATAGCGATTTTATAAGAACAGCTATTAATGCAAAAGAAGAAGAACCTGTTAATCTCTACGAATTCATGGCAGACATGATGAGAGAAACAGAAGAATTAAAGATTCCAGAAGAAATGATTTACCGCTCTCTTAACGTTGGTGCTAGTGGTGGAGAAAGAAAAAAGAACGAAGTTTTACAGATAAAAATGCTCAAGCCAAGCTTCATTATTTTAGATGAATTAGATAGTGGCCTAGATATAGATAGTCTCAAAATTTGTTGCAAGAATATAAAGGAATATCTCAAGGATCATAAAGATACATCATTATTAATAATAACCCACTATCCAAGAATACTAGAATATATAAAGCCTACATTTGTTCATGAGATGATAGATGGAACTATTGTTAAAACAGGAGGAATGTCTTTAGCTTTAGATTTAGAAAAACATGGATATAATTCTAAATAACAAAGACAACAGTAACCACAAAGAAAGAATAAAGATAAAGGAAGATACAAATATCTTCATTAATTATGCAAATTCTAATACAGAGTTAACAATTGAGACCTCCCCTAATACATCTATACGTGTGCTAGATACTAGTAAGAATACAAAAAACATCATTACATATAATGTAGATAAAAATGTTAATTTAATAATAAATAAGCTAAGTATAGATTGTTCCGATACTCTAACAGTAAATATCAAAGGTAAGAATGCTAATGTAAACATAAACAACAGCATCGTTAATTACAAAGACAACATTTATACAGAAAAATTTATACATAGTAAGGAAGATAGCAGAAGCAACATTGTTAACCATGCACTAAATATGGAAAACAGTGTTTTTAGATTTATTGTAGATGGAATAATAGAAAAGAACTCTAGCAATACATATTTCAATCAAGAAAACCAGATAATTAACTACAAGGATGGAGACAGTCAAATATTACCAAATCTAATAGTTAGTAATAATGACATAGAAGCAAATCATTCTGCATATGTTGGATCTTTTAAAGAAGATTACCTATTCTACTTAATGACAAGAGGTATTAGTAAAGAAGAATCTATTAAATTATTAACTAGAGCATTTTTAATTAACAGCATGCAATTAAAGGATGAGGAGGAAAAGATATTTAATGATATAATTAATTCATTATGAACACAGAAGATTTCGACATTTTAAAAACAGGAATAGACTATCTGGACAATGCTGCAACAACCATGAAGCCAAAGTCTGTTATAAAAGCAGTTACAGACTATTACAAAGAATACACTTCTAATATACATAGAGGAGATTACAACAACAGTATAAGAGCAGACAAAGAATACGAAACTACAAGAGAAAAGATAAGAGAATTCATAAATGCACAAAGTAAAGAAGAGATTATTTACACTAATGGAACAACTAATGGTCTTAATATTGTTGTTTTTGGTTTTATGCAGCACTACCTCAAACCAGGAGATGAGGTAATCATAGATCAAGCAGAACATGCATCCAATTCATTACCTTGGATAGTTTTAAGCAAAAAAATAGGATTCAAATTAGTCTTCGCACCTTTAGATAAAGATTACAAACTTACTGTAGAAAGTATTAAAAATTGCATAACACCAAATACAAAGGTCATATCCATTGCACACATAACAAACACAATTGGAGACACAAGGGATATAAACAACATTGGTAAACTTTGCAAAGAAAATAACATACTATTTGTAGTAGATGCAGCACAAAGTATTGCACATACAAAAATAGATGTACAAGAAGATAACATAAACTTTCTCGCTTTTTCCGGACACAAAATGTACGGACCGACGGGAACTGGTATTCTTTATGGAAAGAAATTTTTATTAGAAAAGATACAACCAATAGAATATGGTGGTGATATGAACACAGAGTTCTCAAGCACAGGAGATTACAGTCTAAAAGAGCTACCAACAAGATTAGAAGCAGGAACAAGAAATATTGCAGGAGTTATTGGTCTAGGAGCAGCAATAGATTACATAAACAGTATAGGATTGGAAAAGATTCATAATTACGAAATATCCCTACACCAATATTTACTAGAACAAATGAAACAGATTCCTAATATAAAAATCTACAACCCTAGCACACAAGGAACAATTGTACTTTTCAACGTGGATAAATACTTTAGCCAAGATGTTGCAATCTATCTTAATCAATTAAACATTTGCATAAGAGCAGGAAATCACTGTGCCAAGATGCTTCATGAAGTAATACAAGATAACTCTACATGTCGTATTAGCTTGAGTTTTTACAACACAAAAGAAGATATAGATAAAGTTGTGGAAGCACTAAGAAACCAAGATAAAATATTAGACACTCTTGTATAAATGGATGCAAATGTTAAAAGAAACATAATTCTAGACAATTACCAAAATCCTTCTAATAAAGGTCTCCCAGATAGCAATGATAAAAGCTATACAAAAGTCAATTCTAGAAACGAATCTTGCATAGACAACATAGACGTTGCTGCAAAAATAAACAATGAGAAATTAGAAGATATTAAGTTTGATGGAGAAGCATGTGCAATTTGTACTTCATGTACAAGTGTTATGACAAAACAATTTAAAGGAAAGACATTGGAAGAAGCAAAAGAAATAGTTACCAACTTTGAAAACATGATTAATGAACAACCTTACAATCCAGAAATTCTTGGAGAATTTAACATCTACGACGAAATCTACAAGCAACCATCTAGAAAAAAATGTGCCCTACTCCCTATAGAAGCTATTAAGAAAATAATCCAAAATGACAATAACAGGTCTTAATGAACAAAATATAAGAGAAATATCCAAGATAAAAGATGAGGATAAGTGGATTCTGGACTACAGACTAAAAAGCTACCAACTCTTTAACAAATTGGATATGCCCAAATTTGGACCTAAGATAGACATAGATTTCAACAAGATTATTTATTACAAAGACAAAGTTAATGAATTAGATAGTAGCTGGAGTTGTATAAATCCAAGCATTAGATCAGAATTTGAAGCCTTAGGTGTAATAAGCAGTGAACAATACATGAGTGGTATGGGAGTTCAGTATGAGAGCGAAGTTATTTATCACAACATGTTAGAAGAATTAGTAGAAAAGAAGGTCATATTCACATCCATAGAAGTTGCCATGAAAAAGTATCCTTCTTTAGTTAAAAAATATTTCACTAAGATTGTTGGAACAGCAGAGAATAAATTCACAGCACTAAATGGAGCAGTCTTTTCTGGAGGAAGTTTTATTTACATACCACCAAACACTACACTGGAAAGACCATTGCAGAGTTATTTTAGAATTAATTCTAAAGCAATGGGACAGTTTGAGAGAACACTCATCATCGTTGATGACAACAGCAAACTTCATTACATAGAAGGTTGCACTGCACCAACATATAGCGATTCTAGTCTACATGCAGCTGTTGTAGAGATTTATGTTGGTAAAAATAGTTATTGTAGATACACAACAGTACAGAATTGGGCAACTAACGTATTAAATCTCGTAACTAAAAGAGCTGTTGTAGAAGAAAATGGTAGTATGGAATGGGTAGATGGAAATATTGGTAGTTCCATCACAATGAAGTATCCTTGCTGTGTACTTAAAGGAGATAACTCTTCTGGAAAATGTATAACTATTGGTGTTGCTACACATAAACAGATACTAGATAGTGGAGCAAGAATGATACACATCGGTAAAAATACAAGCAGTACAATAATTTCTAAGAGTATAGCTAGACTTGGTGGGAATGCTTCTTACAGAGGAAAAGTTGAGATTAAAAAGAGTGCTACAAATAGCCATGCTATGGTTAAATGTGACTCATTAATTGTAGATAAGAATTCTAAAAGCGATGCATACCCAACAAATATATGCAGTACAAAAGAATCTTCTTTAGAACACGAAGCAACTGTATCTAGAATCAACGATGATGCCCTCTTCTATCTTATGAGTAGAGGAATTACTAAAGAAAGGGCGACAGAACTAATTATCCTTGGTTTCATAGACAACTTCACCCAAGAGTTGCCAATGGAATATGCTGTGGAGTTAAACCAATTACTAAGCAAGAATCTATAGGAACTACTCCATCCAATCTTCTTTAATTTCTATCTCATCTCCCTGTTTTAGATTTCCTTCTATGATTTCTGTAGCTATATGCCCTTCTACCCTATCCTGTATGAATCTTCTCAAAGGTCTTGCACCAAGTCCAGGTTCGTTTGCTTTTGTTGCAATAATCTTTGGAATCTCTTTAGACCATTTAACAACATATCCTTTTTGACTAAGTCTATCTGCGAGATTCTTTAGTAAGAGTTCAGAAATCTTGCTTAGATTCTTAATATCGTGTGGAGAGAAGACTATTACTTTGTCATAACGGTTAAGTAATTCTGGTTTAATAGTATTCTTAAGTTCTGTAACTGCAGCACTTTTTGCATCCTTCCACTCCATATCTCCCTTTTCCAAAGTATCCAACAATATCTTACTACCAATATTACTCGTACAAATGATTATAGAATTAGTAAAATCTGCTGTTTCTCCATAATTGCTTGTAAGACGACCTTCATCAAAGAGTTGCAAGAATAAATCCAAGATTGCTGGATTGGCCTTCTCTATCTCATCAAAGAGAACAACAGAGTTTGGTTTAGATTTAATTTTATCTATTAAAGAGATGCTAGATTGTCCCATCACATTACCAGTTTCTCCACCTAAGAACTTTTGTACACTATCTATTTCCTTATACTCAGACATATCTACACGTATAAGATTATTTTTAGTTCCAAAGAATTCTTCTCCTGTAACTTTTGCTAGCTCTGTTTTACCAACACCAGTAGGTCCAATAAACAGAAATACTGCAATTGGTCTGTCTGGGTTTCTTACATCTGTTCTTGCTCTTCTAAGAGCCTCAGAGACAGCATTTACAGCTTCATCTTGTCCAATAACTCTAGCTCTAATATTGTCTTCTAGCTTCATTAGTTTATTACTCTCATCTTCTGTAATAGATGTCACATTAATATCTTTCTGTATGGAAATTGCCTGTGCCACATGCTCTGCTGTTATTGTCTTAACACCATTTGCTTGTGCCCATGCACATGTAGTTTCTATTGTCTGCACTGCACTACTTGGAAGCTTTCTTTCCTTTATATACCTTTGTGCTAAATCCACAGCAGCAGTAAGTGCAGGAAACGTTATATAACATTTAAAGTTATCTTCCAGACTTGGAATTTTACTTTCCATAATTTCCATTGTATCTGCAGGAGATATCTCTTTTATCTCTACATTTGTAAAAGAAGATCTCAAGGACTCATTACTGTATAGGTATTTTTTGTAATCCGCATAACTTATACTTCCAATAATAGGAAACTTACTGTTAATTATGTAAGGCAAAAGAATACCTGCAAGACTGTGGTCAGAACCACCACTAGCTTTACTTGGTATTATTTCTTGTATTTCATCAATATAAAGAATTGTATTACCAGCTTTGGAGAGTTCATCCATTGTCTTAATTATGGTTTCTTCCATATTATTATTCTGCTGTGCATAAGCAATAAGTCTGTTAAGATCTAGCTCAATTATCTTCTTACCCGCCAACTGTTGCTGTACATCTCCAGAGTTAATTCTCTGTGCAAGACCAAGGATAATAGAAGACTTACCTACACCAGGTTCTCCTAGTAGTAATGCATTCTTATTAGATACTTTTCCTAATATAGATGCCAAAGCAGACACTTCTGTGTCATGCCCAATTCCATATGTATCCTTACTTCCAGCGACGGTTTTGTTTAATTCTCTACTAAAATGACTCAATACCCATGTATATCCATACAACCATTCATTAGCAAATCCTCCATTTTTATAATACGGAACATTTGGATTAAAATGGTCTGTCCTATTTCTTCTTGCGACAAGTTCGTTTTCGTAGGAGCAAACATATCTAAAGGTATCTAAAGTCACATTATTTTCTCTCAAAAATCTTTGCAAAGTATCATTTGTCTTCATTATTGCTAAGAAAAGATGCTCTACTCCTATTTCACTGCTATTGGTTAATAAAGCCTCTTGTGCAGAATATGTAAGCAAACTTCTTAATTCTGTAAATGTAATATTTGGTAATGTGTTATTGTTAATATCTCCTTTCTTAAAGCTTGCTGTATCAAAGAGAACACCTGATCTTCTCACAATTTCTACTATTTGTGGTGTTTCTGTAACTAGATGTTGGAATAGTTCATAAGTCTGTAGCTCATTATTTTTAAAATAAAGACATAACATTCCTAAGAAATCATCGTTAGTAAAGTTTATAATTCCAAGATGTGTATACATTCCAAACTTAAAGCCAACTGCTTTTATTTCTGCTATTTCTTTGTCTGTAATTTCCTTGGCCAATGGTAGTTTTATTGGGTGTGTTTTTGTATGGAAGAAGTCGTACCAAAGATACAACAGCCCAAGTATAGAGAATCCAAATAGTAAGTTTATAAATCTTGTTTCTAATATTGAATTTACAATAGGATAATTTGCAAACTGTTCATTATTTTTTAATATTAGACAGAATGCTATAAATATTCCCAGAATCACCAGTACATCACAGATATTTCTCAATAGAGATGAGAATGTTCTGTATCTAAGAAAATTATTCAATATAAACTTTATTTGAGAAGATGTTACCGTAAAATAATGTTCTTTGGATACAAGAAAAACGGATTCATCTTCATTGTTAACAAGTGGATAAGAATTATTTAACAACACAAATGTGTTATCTACTTTATTATTTTTTCCTATTAATGTTTTTTGAGATTTATTTGGTAACATAGTGATTTAAAATTTCAAAAAGGTGTATAGGATAAAAGCTACTGCTCCTATTGGTAATAACAGCCAAATTATAATTAATGCAAAGTAGAATAATGTTGCTAGAAGATATAGAGCTAATGCGATTGGTAAATATAGGAGTTTCATCACAATACCAAATCCAAAACCCATTAAGGAATAATCTCTATGCCATGGGACAAAGAAGTTTCTTACCAACAAAGATATGGATAATGTGTCATCCATAACTGTAGATATTCTATCTAGTTTTCTTAGATGCCATATAGGCATTTTCTGGTACCACCATTTAAGAAAATCCAATAGAGATAGCAATATTATTCTGCTACTTGTTTCTACCCCTACTTCTTTTTCTTCCAGCAATCCTTCCATTTTTTTATTGTATCATAGTGGGGTTATCATAGCAAAAATGCTTTATATTAAGGTTTCTTTCGTTGTATAATTAATAATGGTATTGGATAAAACTAAAAAATTAGTTGGACTCTCCCCTATGGAGGGTGTTACAGATTCTGTTTTCAGACAGGTTTTGTGTAGGATTGGACGTCCGGATATTTTTCTTACAGAGTTTCTTAATGTAGATGGGTATTGCTCTAAGGGAAAGAAGCATGTTGTACATAGAATTTCTTTTACAGAGGAGGAAAAGCCTTTGATCATACAGCTTTGGGGAAATACTCCAGAATATTATGAGAAAACAATAGATGGTATTATGCAGGATGGTCTGAAGCCAGATGGTATAGATATTAACATGGGTTGTTCTGTTAAGGATGTGCTTTCTGGTGGTCGAGGTTCAGCATTAATTAACAATCCAGGTCTAGCAAAAGAGATAATTGAATCTGCAAAGATTGGATGTGCTAAATATAATCTTCCTTTAAGTGTAAAAACACGTATAGGATACGATCAAATTGATACAGAGAATTGGATTGGTTTCTTACTGGAACAGCATTTAGACATGATAACAGTACATGGGCGTACTTCGAAGCAGACTTATACAACTCCAGCTAATTGGGAGGAGATTGGAAAGTGCATACCTTTGAGAGACAAGATCTCCCCTACTACGCTTATTCTTGGTAATGGTGATTTAAAGAGTAAGAAAGAAGGTGATTCTTATGTTAAGAAATATAATCTAGATGGTTATCTTATTGGTAGACAGGTCATGAACAATCCTTGGGTTTTTGCAGGTAGAGAGTCTGCAGATGTTTCTAAGCAAGAAAAGATACAGACTTTTCTGTTACATTTAGATTTATATGAGAAGACATTTGTAGATAGAAAGCCTTTTGCATTTGAGAAGAAGTATGTGAAAGCATATTTATCCGATTTTGAAGGTGTTAATGAACTTAGAAGAGAGATTCTTCTTACAGAAGATATTGCTTCTATGAGAGAAATTTTATATAGAGAATTGGATAATTAATTCATTATGGTAAAATGTATTCATGAAGAAGAATGAGATTTTATTTACAATTGTTACTTTCTTGGTAGTAGGTTTGTTTAGTGGTTTTTGTTTTTTTTATTTCAGGGAAGTTGTTAATGCAGATGATGAGAATTCTGTCGTTTTAGGTAAAAATTCTATCAAAGAAGACTATATTGATTATTACAATGTTGATGCTCTTAAAAATCCTTTTAGTTTGTATAAGTATTACAATCCTAAGAATATAGAGAGATATGTTAATTATTTTAATAAGAATAATAAGTTTACTGTTTCTAAGATTGTAGATAATGTTAATGCTGGTGTGGATTATGATTTTTATACACATACAAAGGAAGCAGATTTATCTAAAGATACATTAATTTTGGTTAATAAATATAATTATTTGGATGAGGATTATGAGCCAGATAATTTGGTTACGATAGATGAGGACTATACTCTTGGTTGGAATAATCTTATGAATGAGGATGCTTATGAGCATTTTGTAGAGATGGCAGATGCTGCCAAATTAGAAGGTATAGAGATTAAGAATATTTCTGCGTATAGATCTTATTCTATGCAGGAATGGTTGTATGAGCATTATGCAGAAGAAAATGATAGCTATGATATTGCAGATACTTTTTCTGCTAGGGCTGGTTTTTCTGAGCATCAGACTGGTTTAGCTTTAGATATTAATATGGTTGATGATGATTTTGTTAATTCTCCCGATTATTTATGGTTAAAGGATAATTCTTATAAATATGGCTTTATTCTTAGATATCCAAAAGATAAAGAGTCTATAACAGGTTATAAATTTGAACCATGGCATTACAGATATGTAGGTATAGACATAGCAACCTATATCTACAATAACTACATTACATTTGACGAGTATTATGGATATTTCTTAAGTAAGTAATAATTTTACTTAAAAATTATATTCTTACTCTTCTATACATTTTTATAGTTTTACAGTATATGGAGTATTCTCTGAACCATCACCACCGTTCCACTTAACACTAGGTTTAAGATTTAAAACTGGACGAACACCTTTGTTATAACTTAGATTTCCACCACCAGCAATTTTTCCATCCCAATTAGTGAACAAATCAGCAGCAGCACCATTGAAGATACGAGGAGAACCAAGCCAATAGCTACTACTTGTATAAAGATAACTGCTACTATTCTCGATATCGTTTACACCTCCTGCTAAAGATACCTCGTCTGCTGTTAATAATCCTACTGGATACTCTAATAGGTTATTACCTGCTCCATTCGTTCCTGATATACTACTTTGTCCTGATACCTTTAACGTATATTTATCTTGTGTGTTTGTACATAGTAGTGTTGGTGTTTTATTGGCTGTTAGCCTTGTATATGCACCAAAATAACGGATGTTTCCATTAACAGTATATGTTCTATCATTACAAAAGATTTCGTTAGAGAGATATCCTTCGTAATTTGGCTTAATATTAGCTATATACCAATTATCTATAGCAGTCTTTATTATACTATCTGTTTCTGTACCATTATCATCATATGTGTATCCTACATATTTAGAATCACTTCCATTACTGTTAAAAACAGATGTACCTATCTGAGTACCTGATCCTGTATGAATACTTGTTGTGCCACTATATATTAATCTTATACTTCCATCTCCATTTATTCTTACTATTCTCCAAAGATATCCTGCAAAATCTACCCAGTTATCTTCTACTGCTCCTCTATAGTAATAACTCGTTCCATCTAAGGTTGTTGCACTTACACTTGAGTAATCTGCTATTGCATGTAAGCCCTCATCTGTTGTTGCTGTCGTCGAGAAATCAACAGCTGATTTGTTATTTATTGCTGCTACTGCTGCTGCATAGTTGTTACTTCCATAATCATCCATGATTAATTTCTTGGCAAGTGGAGGACTAGATACTGTTGCTGTATATAATACATCCGATGCACTGTTGTAATATACTGTATCTGTTGGTGTAAAGCTTACTGTTATTGAACTACTACCTTCGGCCACACCTGTTACTGTTATTGTTGTGGCTACTCCTGCTTGCGTTGCTGTTACGTTAGTACTTGCAGGACTTACTGTTGCTTTACTTGTATCTCCACTACTTACTGTTAATGTACCAGCTATATTGTAAGAATTACTGGATGTTACTGTCGCTGTAAACGTTGTTGTATCCCCTGAATCTACACTTCCACTATTAGCACTTAATGTTATTGCTGGTGTTGGTATTTCCTGTATTACATATGGATTACCTTCTGTACCATCACCACTTGCATACTTAACACCAGATTTTAGATTTATCACTGGACGCACTCCATAACTCGTTGTAACATAAGCATTTGTCAGGTTACCACTTGTATTAACGTAGTAAGCATAAGCACTACTGCTATAATACCTATATGGAGAACCTAGTCTATAATTTTGCCCTGTATATAAATAGTAACTTGTATTATTTGTTCCATTGACACCTCCTGCTATAGCCACCTCATCTGCTGTTAATAAACCAACTGGATAATCTAACATATTATTACCTGCTCCATTTACTCCTGAAATACTACTAAGCCCAGATTCTTTCAAAGTATATCTGTCTGATTGATTTACACATTCTAATGTAGGTGTTTTATTTGTATATAGCCTTGCATAAGTACTGTAATAGATTGTACTACCACTCGTACTTCCAACACTAGTATCATTGCAGAAAATTTCGTTTGACAAATAACCCTCGTAACTTGCTTTAAGATTATTCTCATACCATGTATCTATTACTCCCTTCATTGTACTATTTGTAGTTGTGTCATACATATACCCTACATATTTAGAGTTATTACGACTACTGTTAAATGCAGATGTACTTATTCGTGTACCTGTTCCAGCATGATTACTAGTCGTCCCACTATATATCATTCTTACACTTCCATCTCCATTAATTCTTACAACTCTCCACAAGAATCCTGCAAAACTAACCCAGTTATCACCTATTCTCCCTCTGTAATAATAACTTGTTCCATCTAATGTTGTTGCACTTATACTAGAATAATCGGAAATTGATTTAAGTCCCTCATATGTTTCAGAAACAGAAGAGAAATTGGATGCAGACTTGTTTCCTATTGCTGTTACTGCATCACTATAATTTCTACCACCATAATCATTATAGACTAGACAATTTGCTAATGTATCTCCTGATATACATTGGTTGACCCCATTTACAGATAAGGAATATGTCTTGTTAGATGGACTATTAAAATTAGTAGTATCTGTTGGTGTAAAACTCACTGTTATTGTACTATACCCCTTAGCAATACCAGTTATCGTTTCTGTTGTAGAAACTCCTGTTGTTGTTGCCGTTAAAGAAGAACTTGCTGGACTTACTGTTGCTACACTGCTTGCTCTACTGGTAACAGTTAATGTACCTGCAGAATTTACACTACTTGTTACGGTTGCTGTAAATGTACTTGTGCTACCAACTTCGACTCCACCAGATGTTGAACTTAATGATATTGTCGGAGTTACCTTACCTATACTACAACTAAATGTCTTAGTTCCTCTGCTATCATCTATCCATACATAATCCGTATCTAAACTAGCAGTTACTTCATAACTACCTGCATTAATTCCTGTATTACCACTAAATGTGTAACCAGTTGCGGGTGTATTAGTTAGGATTTGACTACTACCTGTATATGCTAAACCTGATTTACAGTAATTAGTTGCAGTTGGAATTGCTATATAATGTCCCCATTGTGCCGTGTATGTAACATCTTCATCTGGTCTTAAGGATTCTCCACTTATGTCATGATATATGTTTCCATCTTCAGAAGATAACCAACCAAGAAATTCATATCCTGCTTTTGTTGGTTCTTCATATGTACCAGTATATGTAATGGATTCAAATGTTCCTGTTATAACAGCATAATACCCATACCATCCTCCGCTTGAATCAGATTTAAACCCAAATGTTACAGTATCACCACTTATTATGAATTGACTATATCCCATACTTGTTAAGGAATTACCATTCACTGTATAAGACCCACCTTGATATCCTCCAAGCTGAGCTCCACCAATTATACTAGAAGTATAATTATTCGCGGCTGTGTAATCTGGATGACTCCCAGCCCATATTGTTGCCCAGTCACCATCATCACCACTGTAATAAATATCTACTGTCAAGAAACTCGCTCCTGATATTGTTACTACATGAGCTTTGCTAGTATCCCCTCTGTCTGTTCCCGTTATATTTGCATTTGTCCAGTTATTTCCAAAATTAGATGTTCGTAACCCTGTATCATCTACATTAGACGTATGAGAATACTTAGTTACATTACTTTGTGATATCGTTAAGTAATCTGTCGGATACACTATTGTGTTTGTAGTATTACTATTAGTAAATGTTCCTCCATTCGCATCAAAGTCTATCGTATAATTATTTCTCGTTGTTACTGTGTATATCTTAGAAACTGCATCATAGTTTGTATCAGTAGGTGTAAAGGTTACAGTTATTGTACTACTTCCTAATGCCACTCCTGTTATTGTTATTGTAACCTCCGTTCCTCCTGGTATTGCTGTCACATTGCTACTCGCTGGTGTTACAGTTGCTTTACTTGTATCACTACTACTTACTGTTAATAAACCAGAGATATCAGATTCTCCGCCTGAATAGACTTTCGCAGTAAAAGTTGTTGTATCATTTGGATACACACCACCAATAGAGGAGCTCAACAATAATGCAGGCTCTTGTTTTACTACATATGGGTCACTTTCTGTTCCTATACCACCATTATACTTGACACTAGCTTTTAAATTAATTACTGGACGAAAACCAATATGGGAAACAGAGCTTTGAGTTGCAAATAATTTTCCTGCATCACCAGTTCCAGATGAGCTATCTTTCATATAAAACTCAAAACCAGTTGTAACATTTGAATTTTTATAAAAAGGTGAACCGAGCCAATAATCCCTATTCTCAGCATAGAGGTAAAAACTATTATTAACAACATCATAAACACCACCTGCTAAAGCTGCTTCATCCGCAGTCAACAAACCTATTGGATAATCTAATTTATTATTACCAGCTCCATTTGAACCTAAAACAATGCTCGGACCTATCTCCCTTAACGTATACATATCCTCCTTATTAGGACATCCAAGACTAGGAGTTTTGTTCGTTACTAATCTTGAATACGCGCCATAATATGTATAATAACCAGAAATGCTATCTATTTCTTTGTCAAAACAGAACATTTGATTAGATAGATAATTTTCATAAATAGTATTAATATTGTTCTTATACCACCTATCAAGACCTTTCTTTATTGAACTATCTGCACTACCAGACATATAATAAATTTCAGATGCGGAACTAAATGATGCATCAGATATGCTTGTATAGCTTCCACCATGATCACTACTTGTTCCACTGTAGATTAGTCTTATACTACCATCTCCATTTATTCTCACTACTCTCCAGTAATAGCCTGCAAAACTTACCCAGTTATCCTGAACACTTCCTCTATAATAGTAACTTGTTCCATCTAAGGTTGTACTACTTATACTAGAATAATCTGCTGCTGCATGTAATCCTTCATCTGTTGTTGCTGTTGTAGAGAAATCTCTTGCAGATTTATTATTTATTGCTGTTACAGCATTACTGTAATTTCTTGTTCCTGTATCAGCATATACTAAACAATTAGCTAAAGTATCTCCAGAAGTACAAGGGACTACTGTTAAAGTATAAGTCTTAGATGAAACTCCGTATGTAGTATCTGTAGGTATAAAGAATACAGTTATTTTACTTACTCCTGCTTCTGCTGCTGTAGCAGTTATTGTTGTAGACACACCAGATGGAGTTGCTGTTATATTACTACTAGCTGGACTTACAGTTGCTTTACTAGTATCTTCACTTCTAACAAGTAATGTTCCTGAAATATTAGATGTACTACCAGAAGTTACAGTTGCAACAAAAGATGTTGTATTGCCAGTCATAACAGAACCTTCCGTTGCACTCAACATCATTGTAGAAGTATTAATACTCTCTATCTCGTATGGATCACTTACGGTACCAGTACCACTAACATACTTAATAGATGGCTTTAAATTCACAACTGGTCTAATACCGATACCAGATGCCCGCAACTCATAATAAGAAATACTCCCATAAGTAGATGTATAAAACATATTAGCAGTATTAGATTGTGAATCATACCTAACATTATGTGGAGAACTTAACCAATAATACTGCCCAGAATAAAGATAATAATTATTGTTTGATGTATTGTATTTACCACCTGCTAAAGATACTTCATCTGCTGTCAATAAGCCAATTGGATAATTGAGTCTATTATTACCATCTCCACTTACCCCCTGTATACTACTGATACCGATATTCTTTAACGTATACCTATCTGATTGGTTTGTACATACTAGACTTGGAGCTTTATTTTCATAAAGTCTAGAGTATGCACCAAAGTAATAATAACTATCAGCAGTAACAATAGAACCTATACTAGTATCATTACAAAAGATTTCATTAGACAAATAGCTTTCATAATTATCTTTAAGATTATTCTCATACCAAGTATCAATATTTTCTTTTATAACCGTATCTGTATCATGTACATAATTGATATGTTTCTGATCATAAATACTATCATCAAATGATGACGTTCCTATCTGTGTACCTGTTCCAGCATGATTACTAGTCGTCCCACTATATATCATTCTAACACTACCATCTCCATTGATTCTTACTACTCTCCATAGATATCCTGCAAAACTTACCCAGTTATCTTCTACTGCTCCTCTATAATAGTAGCTTGTTCCATCTAAGGTTGTGCTACTTACACTTGAGTAATCTGCTATGGCATGTAACCCTTCATCTGTTGTTGCTGTCGTGTTGAAATCCCTTGCAGTTTTATTGCTTATGGCTGCTGTAGCATCACTATAATTTCTTGTCCCAGAGTCTGAATAAATCAAGCAATTAGCTAATGTATCTCCAGCTGTACATGGAGCAACAGTCAAGTTATAAATCTTCGATGAAACAGCATATGTAGTTGTATCTGTTGGTATAAATTCTACAATTATTTTACTACTTCCCATATTAACACCACTAAGAGTAATTGTTGTAGCGACTCCAGATACTGTTGCAGTTACATTTGTACTTGCTGGACTTACAGTAGCTATACTTGCATCCGTATTTTTCACTACCAATGTTCCAGGAATATTAGAAGAACTACCTGATGCAACCGTTGCTGTGAATGTAGTTGTATTACCCTGAATAACTGTTCCTTGAGCAGAACTTAAAGTCAATACTGGAGTAGGAAGTTCTTTAATAACATAAGGATTATTCTCAGAACCGCTACCACCATAATATTCTACACTAGATTTAAGGTTTATTACTGGACGAACACCTATATTATAACTCGTATTACTAACACTAACAGCATCTAAGTAACCACTAGATGTCACCGTTGAACCCAAATAAGAAGAAGAAATATAGGAAGGCGAGCCTAGCCAATATGTTTGTCCTGTATATAAATAATAAGTGTCATTGATATAACCGTAGTAATTACCACTACCAGCTATCGCAGCCTCATCTGCTGTTAGAAGGCCTATTGGATAATTAAGCAAGTTGTTACCAGCTCCGTTAATACCAGAAACATAGCTATTCCCAGATAACTTCAACGTATATTTATCAGCTTGGTTTACACATACAAGACTTGGCGCGCTATTGTAAAATATTCTTTTAAACGCACCGAAACTGTTATCATCTACACTTCTATCATTACAAAATATTTCATTAGATAAATAACTTTCATAATTCTCCATAAGATTACTCTCATACCAAGTATCAACCACTCCCTTTATAACACTATCTTCATTGTCATCATACGTGTACCCAACATACTTTGGATCGTTAGAATCACTACCGAATGCAGATGTTCCTATTCGCGTACCAGTTCCAGTATGATTACTACTTGTTCCACTATAGATTAGCCTTACACTTCCATCTCCGTTTATTCTAACTACTCTCCATAAGAAACCTCCAAAGCTTACCCAGTTATCCCTTATATCTCCCCTGTAGTAATAGCTTGTTCCATCTAATGTTGTACCACTCACACTAGAATAATCCTCTATTGCCTTAAGTCCTTCGTATGTTGTAGAAATAGATGTAAAATCAGAAGGTGCTTTATTATTTATGTTTGCTATAGCATTACTATAATTTCTCCCACCATAATCATTATAAACTAAACAATCTGCCAATGTATCTCCAGATAAACATTGGTTTACACCTTCCACAAAGGCTGAATAATACATCTTTTGCGGTCGAGAAAAGTTAACAATATCTGTTGGAATAAAATCTACAGTTATCGTACCCTGACCCTTTCTAGACACACCAGTTATTGTCTCTGTAACAGAAGTACCAGCTGTAGTAGCGGTTATGCTACTACTTGTTGGAGAAACTGTCACAACATCAGTAGAATCACTAACAACAGACAATGTCCCAGCAGAAGCGACATCACTTGTTACTATCGCTGTAAATGTTGATGTATTTCCCTCTACAACACTTCCACTTGTAGCACCCAAAGTTAACACTGGATATATCTTGTAGATATTACACCTTATCCCTTTATTGTCACGAGTATTATCTTCCCATACATAATCTGTATCTAATATAGCTGTCACTATATGATAACCAGAATCGATTGCACTATTACCGCTAAAACTATAACCAGTCCCTGGTGCATTAGTTAAAATCTGACTGCTACCCGTATATGACAATCCAGAACGGCAATAAGAATTCGTAGGTATTGCCACATAATGTCCCCATTGTGCTGTATACGTAATATCATCATCTGGTCTTAAAGATTCTCCACTCAAATTGTTGTATACATTTCCATCAGCAGAAGACAACCACCCAACAAAATCATACCCAGATTTAGTTGGCTCCTCATATGTTCCTGTATATGTAACAGATTCTATCGGTCCATTGTTGGTTATAATTGCATAATATCCATAACCTTGTCCAACATTACTTGCATTAGATTTGAATCCAAACGTTACTGTGTCTCCATGTATTGTAAATGTACTATGCCCCATGTTTGTAAGAGAATTGCCATTTACTGTATAACTTCCACTCTGACTACCTCCTAACCTAGTACCACCAGATATTCCAGAAGTATAGTTAGATCCTGCAGTATAATCTGGATGACTTCCTGCCCAGACTGTTACCCAATCATAAGATGTTCCTTGTCCATTGTAATATATTTCCACAGTTAATGATCTTGCTCCTGGTATAGTTACTACATGAGCCTTAGTTGTATCTCCTCTATCTGTTCCCGTTATATTTGCATTTGTCCAGTTATTTCCATAATTAGATGTTTTTAATCCAGTATCATCTACATTAGATGTGTGAGAATATTTGGTTACTGTATCATTTGATAATGTTAAATAACCTAATGGATATACTAAAGTATTTGTATTTGCATTGTTTGCAAATGTTCCCCCATTCCCATTAAATGTAACTGTATAATCATTTCTCGTAGTTACCGTATATACCCTAGATTCTGGTGTACTGTAGGTTGTTGTATCTGTTGGTGTAAAGCCCACTGTTATTGTGCTACTTCCAGATGCGACTCCTGTAACTGTTACTGTTACTGATGTTCCACTTGGGATGGCTGTTATACTACTAGTTGCTGGGCTTACTGTTGCTTTACTTGTATCACTACTGCTTACTGTAAACGTTCCTGGAATACTAGATGTATCTCCTGAGTATACTGTCGCAGTAAATGTTAGTGTATCACTTGGCGCGACAGAACCTTTATATTCACTCAAAGAAATCGTTGGCTCTAACTCTATTACATACGGATTAGTTTCTGTACCGTTACCACTTGCATACTTTACGCCTGATTTTAGATTGATAACAGGACGAACTCCATAGTTGTTACTTAAAGGTTCTTTATTTCCTAGACCAAATGTTGAAACAAACAAAACATGTGAATATGATGACCCATATGATGGACTACTAGTCCAATATAATTGCCCAGTAGAAAGATAACCGTGATAATTATGACCTACAATACTAACCCCAGACAAAGTTGCTTCATCCGCTGTCAACAAACCTATTGGATAGTCAAGTAAATTATTACCTGCTCCACTTACTCCAGCAATCCCACTATATTCTGATTGAACCTTTAACGTATATCTATCTGATTGATTCTCACATTGTAGAGTCGGGTATATATGATTATAGTAATCGTACTGGATTAATCTGTGTTCTGTATTATAAGAAAAGTTATTCGTATAATCATAGCCAGCAATACTTCTATCATTGCAAAATATTTCATTAGATAGGTATCCTTCATATTCTGCCTTAAGGTTATTCTCATACCAAGTATCTATAACTCCCTTTATTGTACTATTTACAGTTGTATCATACATATATCCGACAAATTTTGAATCAAGCCCATCAACATTATAAGGAGATGTACCTATTTGTGTATCAACTCCTGTATGGTTACTTGTTGTTCCACTGTAAATCAGTCTTACACTACCATCGCCATTGATTCTTACTACTCTCCATAAATATCCTGCAAAACTTACCCAGTTATCTTCTACTGCTCCTCTATAATAGTAGCTTGTTCCATCTAATGTCGTACTACTTACACTTGAGTAATCTGCTATTGCATGCAGACCCTCATCTGTTGTTGCGGGATCTCTAAAAACTATTGCTGTTTTATTGTTTATTGTCGTTGTTGCAGTACTATAATTTCTGGTTCCATAATCTGCGTATATCAAACAATTTGCTAATGTATCTCCTGATAAACATGGATTTACAGATATCGTATATATCTTAGAGGATACACCATATGTTGCTGTATCTGTTGGTGTAAATTCTAATAATATACGACTGATTCCTCCTCCAACTCCATTCACAGTAATGGATGTAGATACACCACTTGTTGTTGCAGTTACACTACTACTTGCAGGACTTACTGTTGCTACACTTGTATCTAAGCTTCTTACTGTTAATGTACCTGGAATACTACTGACTGTTCCACTATTTACTGTTGCAACAAATGATGTTGTACCACCAAGAAGAATTGCATTCTCTGTTGCACTTAATGTTATTGTTGGTGTTGGAATTTCTTTTATTATATATGGATCATTTTCCGTACCACTACCACTATAATACTCCACACTTGGCTTTAGGTTTATTACTGGACGAATACCTCTTGTTGTCAAATCATTATAATCACCATGGTACGAGACAGAACTATATTCAAAATAATATCCAACAGAAAACATAAAACTATATATATATGTCTCATTAGGACTATATTGCCATGGAGATCCTAGCCAAAAAGAATCATCGGATGTATAGAGATAGTAATCATTATTATACATACCATACAAGCCACCTGCTAGAGATACTTCATCTGCTGTTAACAATCCTATTGGATAACGGAGCATATTATTACCAGCTCCGCTTACTCCAGATATACTACTTTCTCCAAATTGTGCCTTTAATGTATATCTATCCGATTGATTTACGCATTGCAAAGTAGGAGCATAACTATTACTCAATCTTTCATTTGCCATATAAATTGTATCGTACTCTCCAGACCTTTCTAAACTAATACTTTTATCATTACAGAAGATTTCATCGGCAAGGTAACTTTCATATTCTTCTTTCAGATTGTTCTCATACCAAGCATCTATCTCTCTTTTTACTGTGCTTGCAGTATCTGTATCGTATGTATATCCTACGAATTTTGAATCAAGCCCATCAACATTATAAGAAGATGTACCAATCCAAGTGTCTGTTCCCGTATGGTTACTAGTTGTTCCACTATAAATCATTCTTACACTTCCATCTCCATTTATTCTTACGACTCTCCAAAGATATCCTGCAAAGCTTACCCAGTTATCATCTGCCGCACCTCTAAAATAATAACTTGTTCCGTCTAATGTTGTACTACTTATACTGGAATAATCTGCTATTGCATGTAATCCCTCATCTGTTGTGGCTGTTGTTTTAAAATCTCTTGCAGACTTATTATTTATTGCTGTTACCGCAGCATTGTAATTATCATCACCATAATCATCCATTATTATCTTCTCTGCCAAGGTTGGAACTGTTACTACAACAGGATAAATCTTATTAACAGCACTATTAAAGTTGCTTGTATCTGCTGGAGTAAAACTTACTGTTATTGTACTATCACCTTCTGCAATACCTGTTATTGTTTCCGTTGTTGCGACCCCAGATGTATTTGCGGTTATATTAGAACTTGCTGGAGATACTGTTACCTTAGTTGTGTCACTACTTACTACAGACAATGTTCCTGTTACTGTTGCTGAGCCACCAGAGCTAACTGTGGCTATAAAATTATTTGTATTATCCACTAAGACTCTACCACTTGCTGCACTTAGTGTTATT
>JAGDCC010000004.1 GCA_017958745.1 bacterium | reverse complement strand
TCCGGAGAAAGATGTAATATTTGTGTAATAAACGATATCTTCGACGATGGTGTTCTCTGTACCAAGAATTTTTCCACCTACGTACAAATTGTATACATTTTTATTCAAAGTGCTATCACTGTAGACTATATAGCGTAATTCTCTGTCTGTGGCATATGCAAAAACCGGATTATTGTTAGAATCCACTATAGTTATAATGTTACCAGAGGATACACTAGTTATTTCATCAAAGAATAAATAAGACTGTTCAGAATCATTTTGTGGAGTTTCAGACATAATTCCTGTTGCAATTACAGTTCCACCATTTATATGAATTCCACTCCTATCAGTAATATTAGAACTACCATTACGACTAACTTCATCTTCGTGAGCAGCGTCTAGCCCGCCATCTCCAGAATACGGATGTGCCAAGGCGATAATTGTCCCACCATTAAGTATTAAGGCACCATTTGAGTCGATAGCATCTCCTTCTTCTGCATCAGGAGCAACAACAGCATAAAGACTATTAACATCTATTGTTATTTGTGCAGAAAATGTACCATACGCACTAGAAGTACTTGATGTAGTTGTATTTAGACAATCGTCATATGCATAAATTACATAATCCCCTATTCCACCAGAAAAAGTTAAATCTCCCTTTGTTTCTACACCTTCCTTATTGTAGCTAGTAATGGATAGATAACCTGCGCCATTAAATGTGAGTGCAATATCTGAAGAAATAGCACCAGAACCTTTATAATAAATCGTAGGATCTCCATCTCTTAACCCCTCTTGGTCTGCTTTTACTCTAGCAAATAAGATATTTTCATAATTAGAGCCCATCTGCTCTTTTGTATAGATACCATAATAACTTGCTAAATCATTATAACTAACAGATGTTTTTACATCGTTGTCGTCATCATCTTCATATGTGTAAGTTATATTACTATAGCTGTTACTATAGCTACTTAGACTATCTGCATCCATAAGACTAGTCTTCTTAAATCTTCCTCCAGTAATATAGTTTTTTGTATTCTCTAAAGGAATAATTGTAACCTTAACATCATCGTAATTAATATCGTTATTGTAGACATAGATTGCAGGCCATTTTTTCTTTTCTGTATCTATAGTTACATTATCCAAGTAAATATTTATCTCACCAGACAAACCGTTTGTATTTATTGCAATCATACCCTTCTTCAAGGTACCAGAAAGAAGATAATTTCCTGTAGAATTAATATTTACAACAGTACCACCAATAACATCCGGTTTAGGTGCATCTCCTCCATCTGCCACATATTTAACATAATCATCAAGGTCATAACTTTTAACAACATCTATACCATCAAAAAGAAAGTCTGTTATATAATAATCAGCTAATTTCTTATTAGAATAATCATTTTTAAAGGAATCAAAAGATGTTTTATACTCATATGTTTTCTTTACATCAGAGAGATTTATCTCATAATCATATGAATCTGCTCTAACAATATGAGCAGAAATAACAAGTAATAACAAGGCAAATAAAATATTTAGGAAATACTTATTCTTCATCCAAAATTTGTAAAAATTTAAGATATTTTATAGTATCAAATATTTCTAGTAAAATCTATGCGATACAACAATTCCTCTAATATTTGACCATTCCTTTATTTTTCAATATAATTAATAGTTTTTATTTATATATTTAGTATACTAATATGGCAGCCAAAGATAAAAAGGATATTGTTGCTTTGAAATGTACAGATTGCAACAAAAAGAACTACACAACACAAAAAACAAAGAATATGAAAGACAAGATGGAATGTAAGAAGTATTGTTCCACTTGCAAAAAGCATACTATGCATAAAGAAACTAAAGTTAAGTAGTTAGTAAAGTTCTTTACAAGGGGGTGTAGTTTAGCGGTAAAATTATGGTCTCCAAAACCATCGTCGGGGGTTCGATCCCCTCCGCCCCTGCCACATTATTAATATCCATTACAAAATTACAAATCTTCGCAAATAAAATCTACATCTATTGAGTTGTACCAGTCGTGTCTAAAGGATAATTGGATTGTCTTACCATTCCACTTGTATACAAACATACAGGTATCTTCATCATCAAATCTCAAATCATCTGCACTTACTATCCTTTCACCAGTAATTAACTCCCAAATATCATCCTCCACTTTGTAACTTGCTTCAAATATCTCTCCATTACTTACCTTAGATATTTCATTAAAATAATCTTTTACAAACGCAAGAGCTTGATTATCCCATTTTTCATAATCTATTTCTGATTCATAATAGACATCTTCCTCTTCGTCGTAATATATATTCTCAGAATCTTCTGTTTGTTCATCTGGTGCATTAACAATAAAAGAAAGACGTGTTCCGTCAAATTCTCCTTGAGATGTAATAAATTCAAATTCCCATCCATTAGTATAAATTGGGCTAATTCCAAAAGACTCCTTCATTAACTCTTGATAATTCTCGTATGAAGCATACAAAATACTTTTTACTTTTTCTAATGTATACTCCTTTTCCAATGTGAGATACAAAAGATACTGAGAACTACCATCCTCTTGCTGGTATTCATAAAAAGTTACTCTGTATGTACGACCCTCCCATATGTAATATACGATAGATTGAATATGGGTAAAATTATCACTAGAGATTGGGACACCAGAAATAAAGCCTCCCTCATTTTCCTCATATACGACCCCACCACCAGTCTGTTTTATAGCTTCTATAAGTCCTTTATCTCTCGTATAATAATCATCAATACCATCATTAGGCTTAGTATAAGTAAGAGATATACTATCATAATAGTAATTTTCAGATCCTGAAACTTTTTGTAAAGTATAACCCGTGTCTTCAAACAGTTTAATATCTAAACCAAAACGATCTTGTATAATTTCTGCATAATTGCTTTCTGAAGCTTCTTCTACAGGTGCAGATGTTTTCTCATCATATGCTTGATATGCAGCCATTTCCTCTTCATTGTATCTAGGCGGTATTTCAATCCCATCGTAATAATCATCTTCACGGTTACGATTGCTAATAGCAACAATCCCTATAATAGATACAATAATTAAACCCAAAACTATAAATAAATTCTTTTTATCTTTCATAATATAAATCCTCCTTTGGGCGGATTATAACACATTTTTACCAAATTAGAGCTAACATGTTATTCATAAGAAATGTACATAGCCACAGATATCGGACAAATCAACATGACCGAATTATCATGTCCGAAATATAGAACATTTTTATTCCTAAATAGCACACTTTTACTCTACACCAGTCAAATAATGATATAGATACATAAACATAGAGATATGTAATATAATACATTATGGTAAACCTAAGAAAACACGGAAAGGTTATAGAAAATGCTAATCTTAAAGCATACAACACATATAGAGTAGATAGCACATGCCAATACCTAGTTTTCCCAGAGGATACAAGTAAACTACAAGCACTTGTTACAGAATTAGACAATAGTAACTATAAGTACAAGATATTAGGGAATGGTTCTAATATTATTTTCTCGCAAAAACACTATAAGTGTATTTTTATAAAAACATCCCTACTTCACAAAATATCATTCAACGAGAATATTGTAACTGCAGAAGCAGGTGTATTACTACCAGTTTTAGTACAAGGGTGTATAAAAAAGAACTTTACTGGATTAGAATTTGCATCTGGAATACCCGGAACTATAGGAGGAGCTATTATAGGAAATGCTGGAGCTTACAATGAATGTATTTTTGACTATGTACAAGACATTACAGTTATTGACAGCAACTATAAGATTAAAACTCTAAGCAAAGAGAAGATCGAATATAGCTATAGACACACAAGCCTAAAAGATAAGAATTACGTAATATTATCAGCTAATTTAACACTTAAAAATGGAGATATAACGACTTCCAAAGAACTAATAAGAGAAAGAACTCAAAAAAGGAAAGACACACAACCATTAGAATACCCTTCTGCAGGAAGTGTTTTCAGAAATCCAGAAAATAACTTTGCGGGGAAATTAATAGAAGATTGTGGTCTTAAAGGAAAAAGCATTGGAGGTGCACAAATAAGTGAGAAACATGCAAACTTTATAATCAACACAGGAAATGCTTCTGGAGAGGATATCTGTGAACTCATAGAGTTAATTAAAAATACTGTTCTCAAGCAAACAGGCATAGAACTTGTACTAGAGCAAGAAATTATTTAATTATATTGATATAAACAAATCAATTTGGTATACTACCTTGGAAAAATAACTTATCTCAAAATACTATGCCAAAATTTATTACATCAATTCTAAACGAATTAAAGAAGACAAAGTGGCCATCAAAGGCAGATGCATTAAAGTTAACTGCATATACAATTGTCTTTTGTGTAGTACTTTCTTTGGCAATGATTGGATTAGATTTATTGTTTATCCAGTTGAGGGAATGGTTTCTTAATATTTAATTATAAATAGAATGGCAAAAGAGAAAACAACAACAAACAAAGAGAATAAAAATGCTAAGTGGTATGTTTTAAACATACGTACTGGTTATGAGGCAAGTGTACAGAAGGAAATTAAGCAAAGAGCAGAAGCAACAGGATTAGAGGATAAATTTGTCGAGATGTTGGTTCCTGTACAGAAGAAAATCTTTGTTAAGAAAGGAAAGCAGAATGTTAAAGAAGAGAAGATATTCCCTGGATATATTTTGATCAAGATGGAATTAACAACAGAAACAGCTGACCTAGTACAAAATACAGAAGGGGTTAAAGGATTTGTTAAAACAGATAGATATCCAAAGCCATTGCCTGAATCAGAAGTACAGGCAATTGCAAAGTTTATGAAGGTAGAACAGCCATCATTCCAGACATCCTTCAGCGTTGGAGAAGCAATAAAGATTACAGAAGGAGCATTCCAAGACTTTATTGGAAGTGTACAAGAGATAGATACCACTAAAGGTAAGATAAAAGTCCTCATCTCATTTTTAGGAAGAGAAGCGCCAGTAGAACTGGAACTTTCTCAGGTAACTAAACTTTAATAATTTATCTAGTAATTTATTATTATGGCAAAAGAAGTTAAAAAGGTAATAAAGATAACTATTCCTGCAGGTAGAGCTACAATGGCACCTCCTATTGGTCCTACTCTAGCACCTTATGGAATAAACACACAGGATTTTTGTACTCAGTTTAATGAGAAGACTAAGGATGCTAATGGCATTCTTACACCTGCAATTATAACTATTTATGAGGATAGAACATTCTCTTTCGAGCTAAAGACCCCTCCTACTTCCGAGTTAATCAGAAGAGAGTTAAATCTTAAAGCTGGTTCTGCAAGACCAAACTTAGACAAGGTTGGCAAATTAACAAAAGACCAGATTATGAAGATTGTTGAGGTAAAGATGCCAGATCTTAATACATCCGACAAAGAGCAGGCTGCAAAGATTATCGCTGGAACAGCTAGACAGATGGGTGTAACAACAGAACTTTAATTATTAACATACGAGAACTATGAAAAGAGGAAAAAAATACAATAAAGCAAGTAAGGGATTGGATAAAACTGTAGCATATACATTAGAAGAAGGTATAGCAAAAGTTAAGACACTCTCCTACTCTAAGTTCCCTGGTACATTGGAAATACATACAAGTATCAAGGTTCCTAAGGATAGAGATGCAAAATCCATCAAAGGTGCGGTTTCTTTACCAAACTCTACATCACAAAAAGATGTAAAGATTGCAGTATTCTGTACACCAGATAAAGAATCTATTGCAAAAGAAGCAGGAGCAGACTTTGTAGGATTAGACAATCTTATAAAGGATGTTAAGGAAAACAAAATCTCCTTTGATGTTGCTATTGCTACACCATCCGTAATGCCAAAGATTGCAATATTGGGAAGAGAATTAGGTCCTAAAGGATTAATGCCAAATCCTAAGAACGGAACAGTTACAGAAGATATAGATGTTGCAGTATCAGAATATAAGAAAGGTAAGCAAACATTCGTATGCGACCCGACAGGCGTCATACACATGGGTGTAGGAAGTCTAGAGATGGAAGATAGCAAGCTTGTAGAGAACGTACACGCTGCTGTAGCAGCTATCTGCGATGTCATTGGTAAGAATGAAGATCAAGCAATTAAGAAGGTATACATCTGCCCTACTATGGGGAAAGCTGTCAAAATAACATACAGTAGATAGTAATCACCAGATCATCCGAAGGGCCTTATCAAAAGGCCCTTTTTTATTACATACCTATAATTCCGAGTCTTATAGAAAGATTCTATTAACATAGCATTTGTTAGTTTATATAATCTCCCTACATATAAGAGTGCTCTTTTTACAAGGAGGTTAATATGGCTAACTACAAGTACTATCCAGACGATACTATTGCTATTTCTGGTAGCAACGATGCAGAAGAACAGTTTATTGCAAACTATAGAAATCCTCTCTCCGTTGTACGAATTCCTATCCAAAAAAAGATAGATTGGAATTCAGATGAATTGGCACATCAAAAGTACTCTGTGGCGGGCTATGATAATCTTGTCATAGATATATCTGTAATTAGAAATCCTAGGCTTAAGCGAAACCATACATGGATTATTCGCCTTAGGATAATAAATAATACACCAGGTTGGTGGGAAGGCGATTTCCAGATTCCAGATGAGGCCATAGAAGTCATTAAAAGTAGATACGATATGTATCACAGCGCACTCTTATAACAAATGGTAGTACCAATATTTCTTCTAATCATTGGTACTACCATCCAATTCTACAAACTCCCCTATTCGACCAGCAATCAATTCACGTATTTTTAGTCATTTTTCTTTATGTTGTAAGTATTTTTAAAATGTTTAGCATTATACATTTTTACTTGCTATTTTATCTGTTAATCTTTATTACTAAAGTATTTTCACTTATTTTTCATTGTATAAAATAATGCAAATTTTGTAGGAAGCAAGAACTGTGAAACTAAAACGATCTAAAGCATTGCTACTGGTAGATATCTTACAATGTGGAACATGTCCAAATCTTGTTAGCTACTGGTGAACAGTTTTAATCTACACCAGTTATTACTGTCAAATCTCTTTACTTTTTATTCCCCTACTGTTATAATCCTCCTCGTTAATCAAAGAAATAGGGTCCAAAAATAATTCCCTACGAGATTAATTATGTTCAATTATTAAAAATATAAATATGTCAAAAACTCGTACACAAAAGGAGGAGTTGCTAACAAAGTATAAGGATATCATCCAGAGCAAGGGTGGATATTTGTTGGTAGACTCAGATAAAACAGACACTGCATCTATAACAAATTTAAAGATACAGTTAAAAGATCTGAATGCAAACTATCTTGTTGTTAAAAATACGATTTTCAAGGTAGCTTTACAGCAAACAGAGCAACCATTGGAAGCACAGGAGCTAGAAGGTCCTACAGCAGTTATCTATTTTGATGAAGACCCTACAGCACCTGCAAAATTACTAAAGGAAATACAGAAAGAAAAGAAGTTATTGAATGCTAAAGGTGGTGTCTTTGAAGGAGAATTCTTGACAGCAGAAAAAGTTATGCAGTTAGCAGAAATTCCATCCAAAGAAGTCTTACTATCCAGATTGGTTGGAAGCATATCCTCACCTCTTACTGGCTTTATGAATGCAGTAACTGGAAATGTTAGAGGATTTACTATGGTTCTTAAGGGCATTTCAGAAAAGAATGCTTAATTAGAATATTTTATTTAATTTATTTATATACTCAAAATGGCAGAAGAAGAGAAAAACTTACCAGAGTTATCTGAAAATGGAAAGAAAGTATTAGAGATCGTAGAGAAGATGTCCGTATTGGAACTTGCAGATCTCGTAAAAGTCATGGAAGATAAGTTTGGAGTATCTGCAGCAGCTCCAGTAGCAGTTGCAGCAGCACCTGCAGAAGCAGCACCAGCTGAAGAAGAGAAGACAGTATTCAACGTTGTCTTAACAGATGCAGGAGCAAACAAGATTGCAGTTATCAAGACTGTAAGAGAATATACAGAACTTGGTCTAAAGGAAGCTAAGGATCTTGTAGACGGAGCACCACAGACCGTTAAGGAAGGTGTAAAGAAAGAAGATGCAGAAGCTATGAAAGCTAAGTTTGAAGAAGCAGGAGCAAAAGTAGAATTACAATAATACAAATTCTATTATTTAGCAGATGCATAAAAGGACTACTAAAAGTAGTCCTTTTTCTTTTGGTTTATGGTAGAATACCCCTACTATATTGTTGGTTACAATAAAAAAAGTTCATTAAAAAAACTATAGAAAGGAGATCGTATGTACACAGAAGAGCTGTACAAAGGTGTAAGCATAAACGTAGATTGTCTTGCGCACTTTTCATGCAATAGACAAAACCATTTCTACATAACGGACCAAGAAGTCATGTGTAACGGAAATACCAAATTAAACGGCGTAAGCCAGTTACAAACCCCTACTTTCACATGTCTTCAAAAATCATATGTCATCATTTCTGATGATGATACAGAGCACGAAATAATATTCGGCTTACCAAACACCAATTTCTCTATAATAGTAAGCAAAAAATCATTTAAAAACATGCTAAATATCATAGAGGGTAAGCCAATAGATCCAATAGCTCTCCAAGAAGCCAACCTGTCTGAGCATGGTGTATTTCCAATAGAGTCTTTCTCGTATATTTACATGCTGAAATACATGCAAGATGGAAAAGAAGATGCACAGGTATTCATTACATCTCTGCACAGCAAGGGAGACTATTCTGGTTACATACTTCAGAAAAAAAGCTTTCGTCAAAGAAATCTTATTGATTTCACATGCTCTGCCGGCCACACAGATGACATATACTACATTGAAATTCCACGAATACAAATACAGCATATAGGAATATCAATGACGATAGAAGTCTCCCAAAATGATATGGCATTCTTGAGAACGCTTATCAAGAACTAACCAACAGTATAGCTGGGGAATATTTACCTTACAAAGACAATATTCCCCAATATTTTTCTTAAAAGCACAGAGCTATAGGCCTAATGTATCGACAAAATACCTCAAAAAAAGGTATAATTAAGATAGGTTAAATTATTAGATTTAGGAAGATAGAATATTCACAATTAACAGAAACAATACTAAATAATGGCGTGACAGAACAAACCTTACAGGTTCTTATCGCAATAACAGTAATTGCAACCCTAGTAAGTGTCGCAAGATACTTTACTGGCACAAAATCATATGGAATATACGTACCCATAGTTCTATCAATTGCATATTCCTACACAGGCTTACGTTATGGGCTAGTAATTACATCAATCGTAATTTTAGTATCTACCCTATCCAATAGCCTTCTAAAGAAGATTAGAATGCATTATTTATCCAGAATAGCAATTAATTACTGCTTCTTATCTATCGTTTTGATATTAGCAATAGCAGTAATAAATAAATATGGATTTGGATTAGATAGGATATCTACCATAGACCCACTTGCCCTAGTTTCTATCGTCGCGCTATCGGATTTTCTTACAAAGCAAATTGTACAAAAATCATTCAAAGCAGTATTCACAACACTATTAGGAACAATACTAATAGCTGCAATTGGATGGTTTATAATAACAAGAAAGTTTGTAACTATTTTTATCATCAATAATCCATGGCTTATATTTGTGTTTATTCTAATAAATCTTATAATGGGAAGATATAAAGGGCTTAGATTTAACGAGCTCTTAAGATTTAAATCAGTAGAACAAAATAAAGCAGATGATAGCTCCGTTAAGTAAATACAAAGAAGTTCTAGGACTAAACAGAAGAAACCAGGAATATGTACGTCCTTATAATCCCCCATCTGCCAAAAAACTTGCAGATAATAAAATAGCAACCAAAAGACTATTGTCTAGAAATGGTGTTGGCACACCAGATATCTATAAGTTAATAAAAAACAAAGAGGAGTTAATGTTCCTTAATTGGGACTCACTACCAAAGAGTTTTGTTGTAAAACCAAATCAAGGAACCGGTGGAAACGGAATATTAGTGTTTTATGGAAAGAAAAAAGGAGAACAAGCATGGATAAGACCAAACGGTGACATAATGACCAAAAAAGACATCGTTCTACATATGGAAAACATCTTAGATGGTAGATTCTCCATGGGAAACAAGAAAGATATTGTAATCATAGAAGAAAGAGTTCAATCCGACCCTATTTTGAAGCAATATTCATACAAAGGCGTACCAGATATAAGAATTATATGTTTCAAGGGTATACCCATCATGGCAATGATTCGTATACCAACCAAAAGATCTAACGGAACTGCCAATCTACACTCTGGTGCAATCTGTACTGGAATAGACATTGCAACAGGTATAACTACCAATTCCATGCAGATGAACACTAAGTCCCCTCTTACAGACATCTACGAGGACTTAGAAATGACTACAGACCTTAAGGAGAACAAGCCTCTCAGAGGAATACACATTCCTAATTGGGACAATATATTGGAAATAGCCCTAAAATGCCAGAAACTAAGTGGTCTTGGCTACATTGGTGTAGATATAGCATTAGATGTAAATAAAGGCCCTGTCGTCTTTGAATTAAATGCACGTCCAGGACTCGGTATACAGGTTGCTAACAGAGCGGGCTTAAGACCAAGATTAGAGTTAGTGAGAGATTTAAATGTCAAAAACTATAAACACGGAATTAAATTGGCCAAAAATCTATTCGGAGGAGAAGTAGAAGAAAGCATAGAAGCAATCAGTGGAAAAAAAGTAGTCAGTCTCTTTGAGAAGGTAATCATTTACAACAAGAACAGTGCAACAAAGCCTAAGGGGAAAAGAAAAAGAAGAAGTGAGGAAGATATAAATACTCATGCATTTATAGACACTGGATATCAAACTTCTAGAATCACAACCACAATGGCAAACAGAATTGGATACATAAATACAACAAAATATTTTAACTCACTCAATGTTCCACAGAGTTTTTTCACAATGGAAAAAGCTCAAAAATATATTGATGAGAACAAGGAAAAGCTAACTTCCGAGGAGAATCTTCTCAGAGTCGCAAAGATTATTAATAATGGAAAGATAATGATTAGACCAGTAATACAAATAACCATAAAAATAGCAGACGAAATAAAGGATATAGAAGTTGTTATAGAAGATGATATTAACTATAATGTAATTATAGGTAGAAAAGACCTAAAGGGATATTTAATAGATACAAGCAATCAATTCTAAACATGAAAACATACGAATATTACCTAAAAGAAACAGGAAACGTACACTCTGCATACTATGTAGAGGCGGCAGATGCCTTAGGTGTCAAGTACAGAGTACTAAAGAAGCATTTTATGGTCGAATTAAGCTTTGGAGATAAAAGTTGCTATATAATTAATGCAGCTACCCCACTCTCTACTGCTACAGGTACAACTATATGTAAAAGAAAGCAATTGACCAACCAAATACTAAAGGCTCATAATATTCCAGTTCCAGAGCAAAAGATACTCGGAAGTATTAGAGATGCCATAGAGTTCTATAAAGAGCGCAAAGATATTGTTATTAAGCCTATTCAGCAAATCGGTGGCAAAGGTGTGTCAATATTGCCAAGAACATCTAAAGAAGTTCAAGAAGATTACAAAATTGCATTCGCAGTATCAAAAGGTAAAAGCTCCAAAAAAGTTATCGGAGAGGAGTTCTGCCAAGGAGACAACTATAGGTTTCTCGTTCTTAAAGACAAAGTTCTAGCAGTAGCAAGAAGAATGCCTGCGAAAGTCACAGGAGACGGTGTTCACACAATACAAAAACTAATCAAGCTGGAAAACAAAGAAAGAAAGACAAAATTACTAAAGCCAATTATTATAGACAGAGAAGTTATACAAAAATTACAAAAGGATAACCGTACATTGCAGGATATACCGGTAAAAAATGAAACTGTTCTCCTAAGATACAACTGTAATCTTACTACAGGTGGTACTACAGAAGAATGTACCAAAGAAGTAAATGATTACTATAAGCAGTACGCTATAAAGGCAGCAAAATGTGTAGACTGCGAACTTGCCGGTATAGATATTATTGCAAAGGATATTACAAAGAAAGGAAGTTTCGCTATCAATGAAATCAATTACAACCCAGGATTAAGACTACATTACAAGGTAGACAAAGGCGAAGTTATCAAGGTTGCCTACCCTATTATCAAATATATAAAGGATAAATATTTAAAATAAGAAGATAAACAAGATGGCAAAAGACACAGAGATATTACAGGGTATTAATCTAGAAGCAGATGCTTCTGTCGTAAAAATTAATGTCAAAAAAACAGAAGATATTACCAAAATAATGACAACAATCAGCAACTTGCATCCTGTTTATCTCAAATCCTACGAGTTCACAGATAAGAATACTAGACTTGTTGTAACAACATTCCTACCATATCTTTGGCAAGAGATCGGAGAAAAATTAAAACTACTTGCAAACAATAAGTTAAAATATTCAGAAGCAAAAGAAGAAATAATAGAAAAGTTAATGAAACAAAGAACTGGATCTATGTCTACAATACCTGTGCTCTACTCTGCAGAAAACAAAAGATTAGAGCTAACATCACTAATTATAGATAAAGAAACTATAAATCCAGAAAGTGCAAGTCTAGGATACAGCAAATCATTCAATAGAATGTATACCGTTGGATGCGGAAGAGGTTCTCATATTATAGAACCGATAGTTTCCAGCAAAGACTCCTCTATTGGAAAAGGAATACAAAGAGACAAATGGGTAACAAACAAGCTAATAGAAAGACTCCAATTACCTATCAATAAATGGGAAGTATTGGATAGCAAGGAACAGATTAAGGAAGTTTGGGATAAGTATCAGAAGCCGGTAGTCATCAAACCAACAGGTCTCACACAAGGAAAAGGTGTTTGTATAGGTATCAAGACACTTAAGGAGGCAGAAAGGGCTTACGATTTAGCTAGAGAGCCAATAGATAATACTCCAAGACAGAACTGGCAAAAGAAAATCATGA
>JAGDCC010000030.1 GCA_017958745.1 bacterium | reverse complement strand
TGCTATTAAGGATATTTTTTCTTACAACAAAGATTACATCGTAGAGGATTGGGTGGAAGATAAATATCTGCAATCTGAAATTTGTGTAATAAGGAAAGGTACAGATATTTCCTTTATATTGCAAAAACCACAAACATTCATGAACAATTCTGGTCAAGCAGTATACCAGGCAGTAAAAAAATATAATGTCAAAACACAAGACTATATCCTCATTTTTGATGATTTAGATATTAAACTTGGAAAATACAAAATAGATAAAGAAAAACTACCAAAAGTACATAATGGAGTGAATAGTGTTGTACAAAGATTAGGTGGAAAAACAGATTTCACATCATTAAAAATAGGTACAGATAATAGACTAGATAGAACAATAAGCGGAGAAGCACTAGTACTTATGCAATTAACAAAAGAAGAAAGAGAACTATTAGACATAACTATAAAAGAGGCTGTAAACCAGTTACTTACAGAAGTGTAGTAAAAATCTCATTAGGATACACTTATGCAAAACAAAAAGATGGAAAAAGAAAATCTTATATATGACAGTATACTTGATGGTTATCAGCCATTAATAGAAGACATATTGGACAGAAGAGAAATATCTGGAATAGATACGGACTTCTACGATATAACAGCAGAACTCTTAGGAAGATTACTAGGAAAATCTGTATGGATATCTACTAATAAAAAAAAAGAAACCAAAAATAGTAGTAAAGAATATACACTAACGGTAGGAGAAACATTTAACACAGAAAAACTAACTAAACTTGGTTACAACAGAGTAGAAAGAGTATGGGAAGAAGGAGACTATTCAATATTGGGAGATATTGTGACAATATGGCCGTATAGCATGACCAACATTGTACGTATAAGTATATTCGGAGAACAAATAGAAACAATCGACCTAATAGATGTAAACAGCAGAAAGAAAATAAAATCTATAACTAACAAAACAATCCTAGACAACACAGCTGAAGTATTAGTTGGTAACGAAGACAATGAAGACTCTGTAAGATTAAGCATAGTATCCAACATAGGAGAAGACACAGGAGTAAACATAGGTATAAGAAACATATCTGGCATAGATAACTACTCATCACAAAAAGCAGTATTAGAAATAATAAAAAATTATAAAAGCAGAGATTATAAAATATACTACCTAACAAAAAACATAGAAAAATATGCAGAATTCACTCAAAAAGACTTCGGTAAGTATATAGACAAAGTATTTATAAAAAACACACAAACAGAAAATTTAATAAACAAAGGATTTACATCTTCTATATCTAAAGTTGTTGTACTAACAGATTTAGAAGTACTAGGAGAAGTAGATTTAAGTATATTCCAAGAAAAGAACCTAAGTATAGATCCTAACAGTGTTGCTCTGTTAAAGAAAATAATACCAGGAGACTTTGTTGTCCATGAAGACCATGGAATAGGGCAGTATGTAGGAATACACAAGAAAGAAAGTGGATACTACATAGAAATTGCATACGCTGGAAAAGATAGGCTATTTGTACCAGTATCTGCTGCAAGCAAACTGACTAAGTATATTGGTGCAGGAAAGGCAAAGCCAATACTAACAGGATTAAACAGTGGAATATGGAAAAGAATATCTAAAACAGCTAAAGACAGAGCAGAAAACATTGCAAAGGAGCTATTGGAACTCTATGCAAAAAGAGAAACCTCTAAAATAGATCCAATGCTACAAGGAGAATCATCTTTGGATGAACTGCAAGATTTTATTAACCATTTTGAATTTACAGATACAGACGACCAGCAACTCACAACCAAACAGATTGTAGATGATATGCAAACATACAAACCTATGGATAGATTACTTGTTGGAGATGTTGGATATGGAAAAACAGAAATGGCAATGAGAGCTATGTTTATTGCAGTAAACTCTGGCTTCCAAGTAGCATTTCTTGCTCCAACAACAATATTAGTGGAACAACATTATCATGCATTGCAAGAAAGATTTAAGGAGTATCCATTCAATATTGGACATATTTCTCGTTTTCTTACAAAGCAGGAAAAGCAGGAAACTTTGGAAAAGGTGGAAAAGGGAAGTATAGATATAGTTGTTGGTACGCATGCGTTACTTGGAGATAAAGTTAAGTTTAAGAATCTTGGACTTCTTGTTATTGATGAAGAACAAAAGTTTGGTGTTACACAAAAAGAAAAAATTAAAGAAAAGAAACTAAATTGCAATGTACTATCTTTGACAGCAACTCCTATTCCAAGAACACTTAATATGGCCTTGATAGGAATAAGAGATATCTCTGTTTTGGCAACTCCTCCTGATGGTAGGAAGGAAATAATTAACCATTTTGAGAAATTCAACTGGGAAAGTGTGGAGGGTGCTATTAAGAAAGAGTTGAAGAGAAAAGGAAAGGTATATTTCTTACATAACAGAGTTGGAAATATTGAGTATGTCTACCATAAGCTGGAAGAAATATTTCCAGATGCA
This sequence comes from bacterium, assembly GCA_017958745.1. Classification (GTDB taxonomy): domain Bacteria; phylum Patescibacteriota; class Dojkabacteria; order SC72; family SC72; genus UBA5232. Next base: position 5,395 of record JAGDCC010000030.1, on the reverse strand, counting down.
AAAATTGGAATTGCACATGGACAGATGAACAGTAAGACGTTGACTAAGGTTATGAACGAGTTCGTGTATGGTGATATGGATATTCTAATTTGTACAACGATTATAGAGAACGGATTGGATATACCAACTGCAAACACATTGATTGTTGATGATTCTACGATGTTAGGACTTTCACAGATGTATCAAATAAGAGGAAGGATAGGAAGATCTACAACACAAGCATATGCATATTTCTATTACGAAAGATTAAGAGGTGACTCGGAGTTAAGATTGGAAGCTTTGAAAAATTCACAAGAATTGGGATCTGGATTCTTATTGTCTAATAAGGATTTGGAAATCAGAGGGGCAGGGGATATCCTCGGAAAGAACCAATCTGGCGCAATAAACTCGGTTGGTTATGGATTGTATTCTCAAATGTTGAGTGAAGCTGTAACTAGATTAAAAACAATCTAAATTTCCTTGACAATGTTGTCGGTTATGATAATCTAGTATAGTAAGTAAAATGTAAATGAATATTCATGAAAGCTAATATTCCGTTTTGGAAAAAATATACGATAACAATGGCGTTTGCTGTTCTAACGATCCCTGCAATGTTGTTCTACTCTAAGTATGGATTTGGCAATAGTGTTCTATTAAATGGAGGTGATGTATTGGGAACATCTGCTGCATTTCCAAAGGAGTATGAAGTTGCAGACATGAATGATGATAAAGCATTAACTATTACTGACTATAATCTTTGGCTTCAGTTTTACAAGAGTTTTACTAGAGATGATGCGACTTGTTCTAATACTTCTTTGCATACTTCTGATGCAAGCTTTGATGTCGCAGAATGTAAGAGAGATGCTTATAGCGATAATTCCAGAGCAGATGTAAATGAAGATGGTAAGATAAACATTAATGACTTCTCTTCTTGGTTGGAACTTTACAAATCATACTTGTCTTATGTATTTACATCTAATTTAGGACAATTCACGTTTATTGGATACTACGGTGACGATATTTCTGACAGTATGACATATTTTACTAAGGGAAATACTGAGGTGAGATTACAGTTAGGAATGGATTATTTCCTAGTCTCTGATATTACAGATGTAAATGATTCTGTTGTGAGATGGGAAATTACAGATTCTGCTCCAGATGCGGAGAATGAAATTGGTGCTGTGCTTTATATAAGTGGACAACCAGGTGCAAGTCAGCAAGTAAGAGCTATTGGTACTGGTACTGCAAAAGTATTAGCAACTACATCTAAAGGTTTAACTGAGGCTGCATTCTTTACTGTATACAGTGTCCCAGGTATAACAATGACAAACAGTACAGGCAGTGCAGATCCATTTACACTATACAGTAATGGTGGATTAGATACTCTAACAGTAAAGATAGATAGGGGATATTATACAACTGGTGATGTGACCGCTTGGAAGATTATTGATTCTACACCAGATCCTCTTTATGGTGCACATGGAAATAGTGATGATACAGTCATTTATATAAACGGTTCTACAACTCAAACTCCAGCTCAAGTATCCAGTGGTGAGTGGTCTCAGAAGGTGATCGGTGTAGGTGCGGGAACAGCTTATGTAAGAGCTGAAACAAATATTCCATGTTCTAGTAACAGCAAGGACAATTGTGAACATGGTTTTATATACATACAGTCTCCATTGATTACTGTTAGTGATAATGAACCAAAGATAGATACTACGAAGGGTATAGTCACAAATATATCTAGAAATAACAAGACAACTACAGCAGATGTTGAAATCGGGGCAGGACAAACAATGGATATTGGTATTACATGGGATTCCTTTAGCTCTGATGGTGGTACTGCTTATGAAATATATTGGGCAAGTAGTGATGTAGATGCCGAGTATATAGATATTGCAACTTCTACAGTGTCTAAATTCTACGAGACAATATTTGCATTAAAAAATACAGGTGGTAATCCACAAAGAGTTACTGCTGTTGTTGAAGATCAGCTAGGAGAGAAGTATACATTTGTATTTAATGTTACAGTAACTGATGGAAGTACTTCTAATACTCCTGTTATTGATCCTGATGCTTGTAACGATGCATCTTGTAAGAACGGAAATATTAGTTTGACATCTAATAAAGTGGCAAAGGTTTATGTTTCTAAAGGAGATGTCATAAAAGTTGGTATCAAGAATGTTGTTGATGGTGATATCTATCATTGGCATACGAGTGATAGCTCTATTGCTTCTATAACTGGTTCTGATACCGTTACAGAGACGATTTTTGGCGTTAAAGAAGGTTCAACTGTTGTCTATGTTGATGTAACATATGGAAATACAAAGATTGCTACATTGAAATTTAATGTTTCTGTCATCGCTACGGATACTCCTTACATTGATGAGAATCTGGCAACTGTAGATCCAAGTAATTCTTCTTATGCAACTGCAACAGTAATTGCAGGATCTACAATAGGGTTGGGAGTTGTTATTCCAAATAATGAATATTCTGTTGTTTGGTCTACATCTGTGTCTAGTAGTAAGTATATATCTATAACTGGTTCTACAAATTCCACAGAAACAGTATATGGTATAGAAAGTACTAATGGAAATGCAGTAGAAGTGATTGCTACAGTTAAATCTCCAGAGGATGACGTGTTTACGTTTACCTTTGCAATAACGGTAGCATCTAGTGAAGTTGCTGCAGAAGACTGGTATTTTGCATCTGAAGACTCTACGATTTATCTTGCAGTAGGTAATGTCGCACACTTAGCGGTTGAAGGATTAACTGGAGATGTAACTTGGGCTGTTACAGATGGAGCCTCTTATGTATATAAGCAGAATGTTGATGATCCTACTAAATTAATTGCATTCTGTATGAGAGTTGGTACAGCTGTAATTACAGCAACTAATGGTACAGAATCTATAACATTTACGCTGGTTATCTCCGAGAGGAATATTCCTGAAATTGTTACAACATCTGAGGTGACTATTGACCCTAATGATGAAACTGTTGCATATGTTTCTTTGGTAAGAGGTGCTAGAGTAAATCTTTCCTTGATTAATATTCCTACAACAAGTAAGGTAAATTGGTCTACAACGGATCAGTATTTAGAATATGTATCTATTACTGGTTCTAGAACATCTTCTGAGATTGTTTATGGTGTATCAAATACTGGAACAACACCAGCAGTTGTGACTGCAACAGTTACTAATGCTAGTGGATATGAAACAAATTATACATTCTATATAAGTGTCTTTTATGTATCTGACTTGAAGGTTACTAAGGATGGAACTTCCGATTGGAATACATTAACAAGTATTACCAACTTGGATCTTTATACAACTTCACATACAAATACAAGGTTATATGTAAGATATGCAAGTGGTGGAGATTACTCTAACTACACGATAAGTGCTCCAACAACATCATGGGCTTTATCTACAGGAAATGCAGATTACGATTTGTATCCAAATACGGATTCTGATTACGTAAGAATTAGTAACATTACAACTGACCTTGATGAATGTACCGATTGTATATTAGTTTTAGATTTAGTTGGTGTACAGTCTACATTTAATACTCCACAAGGAGATTTAACAGTTACATTAACAATTCCATGGACATCTATTGGTCAAACAACGGGTCAGGAATTGAAGGTAAATATAAGAGTCTATGATGGAAATGAGGGTGATGTGACGATAACAAGTTCTAATGTTACACCTTCTAATAATGTATACACTTGTAGTGTTGGTGAATATATACAATTTGAGGCAACAACAAATCTAGCTAGTGGTAGTATTGTGGATTATCTGTGGTCTGTCAGCGAGAATGATACACAGTACATATCACACACTGGTTCAGATAATATAGAAGATAATAAAGTATATGTAAGATGCGTATCATCTACACCAAATGGTACTCCAGCCAAATTAAACATTAATGTTAAAGATGTAAATGATGGTTTGCACAAGGGCTCTGTTGATATTGTTGTAAATTCTACAGATGCACCATATTTCACATTAGAATGTGAAAATGATAATGATGGTATTATGGATGCCTCTGGTGCAGCATGCAAGACTTTAATAGTTGGTGGTAGTCAAGAATATAAAATCGGTACATACCTAACTGTTGGAGGTCTAAAGAATGGAGATGAAATAGAGGCATGGTATCTAGGATCTAATTCTCAAACAGCTGGTGTTGTTTATACAACAGCTAGAGATGATGCAAATACTCCAAGTACTTATGCAAATACAAATGCTAATAACCTTCTTCACGTACGTGGATTAACAGGTGGAACAGTTACTGTTTATGCTAAGGTTGCTAATCCAAACTATTATTCAAATAGAGGTACGGATTGGAATATATCTAATAATGGACAGTATAATGAAAGTGGGGTAGTTGGTCTCATTTCTATAACTCTTACGGTATCTAGCTTAAGCCTTAATTGTAATGGTGGTCATGTAGCAGTAGGTGGTACTTTAGAGTTAACTGCAACACTTACAAATGATACTATCGTTGGTTGGTATCAAACAGATGTTACGAATCCAACTGCAGATAGCTTAAAGTCTCTTATGAGTGGATACCCAAGAACAGATAAAAAGATGAAGATTTACGGAGCTGCAGCAGGTACAACAACCGTGTATGTAGTATCTAGAAAAGGTTCTGTAGCATCTTGTGAAATAACAGTAAATTAACGCTTTCTGTGGTATAATTCAAACCCTGAGAGGAGAGGTGTCTGAGTGGTCGAAAGAGACGGTCTTGAAAACCGTTATACAGGTTTCTGTATCGTGGGTTCGAATCCCACCTTCTCCGTGTTCTTCTATCTTTTGATATCCAAATATACTATAATTTATCCAATAAATTTAAGAAATTGTGTTATGAACGCAAAAACAACACTTTATGTATTAGCTGGTGGTTTAGGAAGCAGATATGGTGGGTTAAAGCAGATGGAAAGTTTTGGTCCAAGTGGTGAAACAATAATAGATTATTCCATCTACGATGCAATAAATTCTGGTATAGACAATGTACTTTTCGTTATAAGAAAGGATATGGAAGAAGCATTTAAGGAAGTGTATATGGATAAATACAAAGGAAAAGTGGACATAGATTATACATTTCAAGATACTGCAGATGTCCCAGATTGGTATAAACAAGAAAATGATATCTCTCTAAGGCAAAAGCCTTGGGGAACAGGACATGCAGTATTAGTTGCAAAAAATAAATTAAACAATCCTTTCTTAGTGATAAATGGAGATGATTTCTATGGAAGAGAATCATTCCAAAAAGCAGCAAAATTCCTAAGAGAAGAATGCAGTGAAAACGAATCAGCAATAATATCTTACAAATTAAAAAATGTTTTAAGTGATAACGGAACAGTAAAAAGAGGAATCTGTACAGTAAAGGATGAACACCTAGACAGAATAGCAGA
>JAGDCC010000029.1 GCA_017958745.1 bacterium | reverse complement strand
GGAAAAGACATGGTTGGTGGAGATGTGTTAAGAGCAACATATACAGATAGCAATGGAAAAAAGGCTCAAGGTATATTTACTGCAGCTGTTAAAGACGTAGGTTCATATTATATAAGTGAAGATATGTGGAATCCATTTGGTCCAAAGGTGGATGTTGCTCCTCTTAATGTTTACAATATTATATTTATGAGTTCGCCGGATACAGAATTTAATGATTGGCAGCAGATTTTTGATTATTCCTTGAGTACATTAGAGTTTACTGATACTTTTGTAAGGAGTTTCAATACAGAAGAAGCTAATCTCGTAGCAACAATACAGGCTAACCAAAGAGTCTATGACCAAATATCTAATATGATTATGGATTCCTGGGAGAAGAGAAGTAACTCTTACGATATTATTAGTCAAAAACAAAGTGATGCCACCTTAGGTTATGAAAGAGTCTATGACACAGAATCAGGAGATGTTTATAAGGCATATAATGGCTTTACTGATGATTATAGTGGTGAAAGATACAAGCCAGTTACAGATGAAATGTATACATATTATGTAAGTGGATACATAGAGAAATAGGTGTACAATGATGTTGTAATTCTATTATTGTCACGATTATGAAAACAGAAAGAAATATATTAATAGCATTCTTAATTAATCTGGTATTCTCTATTTTTGAACTTATTGGTGGACTTTTTTCTAATAGTATTGCAATTCTTTCTGATTCTCTACATGATTTGGGTGATGCTATAAGTATAGGTATTTCCTATATATTAGAGATTAAGTCTAAGAAGAAACCTGATGAAGAGTATACATATGGATATCTTAGATATTCTATTTTAGGAGCATTCATTACAACGGCGATATTAATGATAGGTAGTGCTCTAGTAATAATAGAATCAGTAAACAGATTGTTTCATCCAGCAGATGTTAATTACGATGGAATGATTATCTTTGGAATAATTGGTGTAATAGTAAATGTTATTGCTAGTTTTATTACAAGAAATGGAGATTCTCTTAACCAAAAGTCTGTTAATCTACATATGTTAGAAGATGTTTTTGGTTGGATTGTTGTATTAGCTGGTTCTATTTTAATGAAGTTTACCGATGTAAAAATTATAGATCCAATAATGAGTATTGCAGTCTCTCTATTTATATTTGTAAGTGCTGTCATGAACTTACAAGATATATTAGATTTATTTCTGGTAAGGATACCTAAAAATGTAGATTTAAAGAAATTGAGAAAACACATTCTAAGTATTAAAGATGTAGAAAATATACACCACATCCATATATGGAGTATGGATAATATAAACAACTATGCAACTTTACATATAGTTACAAATACAAAGAATATACATGAATTAAAACATAAGATAAGAGAGGAGTTTAATGAATTTGGAATAAACCATGTTACGATAGAGATAGAAGGAAATGATGAAGAATGTGAATGTATACAATGTGATACAAAGATGAGCACTGATGTACACCATCACCACAATCATCATCATTGAGTGTTATACTGAATTAGTTAATATTTATTACAACCATTATGAAAAACATAGAAGCTATTGTAGAAATACCAGCAAATACCAAGAACAAGTTTGAAGTAGACCATAAAACAAGAAGAATAAGGTTGGATAGAGTACTATATTCTGCAATGAGCTATCCATGTGAATACGGATATATAGATGAAACATTAGAATTGGATGGAGATCCACTAGATATATTAATTATCTCTTCTGAACCAACATTCCCAGGTTGCATAGTACCTGTGAGAGTAATAGGTAATTTGAGAATAATAGATAATGGAACTGTAGATAATAAAATAATATCTGTTGTAGCTGTAGATCCAAGATTTAATGAAATGCAAGATATAAATGATCTATCTAGTTTTCTAAGAAAAGAGATTAAAAACTTCTTTGAGAATTACAAAGAATTACAAAGGATAAAAGTGGATGTAAGGGATTACCAAGATAAAAATAGAGCAATGAAGATAATCGAAGAATGCAGGAGAAGATATAGGGATTCTAAGTAGAATATGCTATATTATATTTAAGGTAATTTAATTTATTATATTAATTAAATGAAGAAATATAAGAATCAGATTATTGCATTATGTATATGTGCTGTTCTATTTGTTGTTGGCACTATAATATTCTTTAGTTATGATTCTATAAATAATAAGGAGTCTGTGACTGGTACTATTACTAAAATAGCAGATGGATGTCTTGATGAAGAAGAAGGTAGTTGTACTGTTTATTTTGAATATGAAGTAGATGATAAAAATTATAATGGAGAGGTTAGTAAATATAAGGAAGAATATAAAGTTGGAGGTGATATACATCTTTACTATGATGCAGAAAATCCTCTAAGTGTAGGTGTTTCTAATAAACCATTATATCTTTATATAATATTAGGAGTATGTGGTGTTGCACTTATTGGTAGTGCGGTTGTCTTGATAATAAGTATTACGAGTAATAAGAAAGATATTATTTAATTAAGATTTCTTTTCTTTTTCTATCTTTTTTAGGATGGAGTCTTTGTTGATCTTAGCATCTATATATTGGTTGAATGTCTTTACTATTCTCAGTATGTTGATGAAATATGAAAATTGTATTCCATTGTTAACTAATACTTTGTTAGATTCCTTATAGTTTTTATAATAACCTTTTAATCCTGCAGAGGATACACCTCCTGCTCTCATTAAAACAAAGTATTCTTTTATATACTTTAGTCTGACATCAGAATGGCATAACCTGAGCATAAAGTCCAAATCTGCTGCTATTCTGTAATCTGTGTTAAATGTGCCAACTTTCTTATAGACTCCTCTCTTTAGATAAAGAGTAGGGTGTGCTGGATGCCATGTTCCCTTCTTCGATACTTCTCCAGATATGAAATTTCTGACTGGTATAGAAAAGTCTTCGTTCATGTAGACTAGGTCTGTGTATAAACCATCGTAGTTTTTATCGCTAAGAATAGTGTTTACTTTCTCAAATACAAATTGATTAGCCAATATGTCATCAGCATTAATTAGTCCAATTATATCTCCTTCTGCCATTTTAATGCCTTTGTTTATTGCATCGTATAATCCATTATCTTTCTCACTAACATATTTTAACTTACCTTTGAATTTCTTCTCGTAAGACTTAACTATATCCATTGTGTTGTCCTTAGATTTTCCATCTATGATTAAATATTCGTAATCTTGGTATGTCTGAGATAATACAGATTCTATAGTATCTTCAATTGTATCTTCCGAATTAAAACAAACTGTAATAATAGAGATTTTCATAATATGTTTATAACAAACTATTTCTCGCCTCTTTTAGAGAGTTCATAAGCTGGTTATATTGTTGCTCTGTAGCAAAATCTGGTTGTAGGTCATAATCCATATATGTAGGAGTTATTTTTGTAGATAAATATTTACCATTATAGAAATAATGAGATAATACTAGACCTTGTCTTGTTCCAACCCAATTACTTTGATCAAAGTAAAGGTTTCCTAGACCATAGAATACAACTCCGTTGTTATACACTTCGTAAGTTTGTGGCTGATGTGCCTGTGTACCAATAACTATTGTTGCACCAAGGTCTATTGCACTTCTAAATACATCCACCTGGTCTGGATTGCCCAATGGTTTGTAACAAGGTGGATACACGACATCTCCATCTGGATAGCAATAACATTCTTGGAATTGGAAATCTACAATAACAATGTCTGCATTCTCCTTTGCAGTAGAAATATCCTTTGTCATCTTTTCCTTAGAATAGCTATTTGCTCCTGCAGTTGTCTCTCCTGCTAATACGTATGTATTGTCATAATAGGTGTCATAGAAGTTATAACCAATAAATGCAATCTTTGTTCCTTTAACTTCTTCGTAAAGAATTTTAGATGCATCCTCTGCATTTAATCCTCCACCAAAATAGTGTATACCTAACTCTTTGTACTTATTTATCGTAGCAGTATTATTCTTGTTTCCTGTATCGTTGTTATGGTTCCCTGTGAGTTCCACAATATCTACACCACTCTTTTTTAATACATCCATATATTCCCATTTACTACAAAATCTCATTCCAGAAGAAATTACACAGTCGTCTGCAAAGGAAGCCTCGTTGGAAACGTGTGTGAGGTCTGCATCTGCAAGAAAGTCTCCAATTGCGTCTGCAGGGTATGTAGTGCTCTTAAGTGCGTTCATCTTGGAAGCTAGAGCTCTAGAGAGTGCAACTACGCCAGACATATTAACCTTAGATAATTTAGATGTATCCACAGGATTAGAGGATTCTATGTTTAGTAAATTCTGTATGATAGCTAGAATAAAAGCACCTTTACCGCTAACAACAGTAGAATACATTGTCGTTTGTAGATATCCGTGCTCTGTATCGTCCAAATAGTTCTTGCTGTCCAAGGATAGTACTTTAAGACTTGGTTCTAAATCTGTAAATTCTACAAAAGCGATATTGTCGTCGCTTTCTTTAAGCTTAGAGATAAGCTCTTCCTTGTTAGTTGTTATATTTACAGAAACATTGTAAGTATATTCTATATACTGCTTATACAGATCGTTTAGAACGTATATGTTGTAATTAGATAGTTTCGAAGATGAAATCTCTCTTAACAATGAATACATATGTCCAACTGGTATCAATTTCCCACTACTAAGTTGTATAGATTTATCTGAATTGTTTTCTATCTCTTTTGTAGAAATGAGTATATCTGTCTCTTTGGTGTCATCAAAGGAGAATCTCTTAACATTAAGCTTTTCGTTTACAACTGTATCCAAATTCTTCTTAATCTCATTCTTTATAGATTCTGGAAATTCTTCAGAAAATTTAACATTGTATGTTAAATAAACAACATTGTTTGCACTTACATGATTTGGATGAACGACTACATTGTATAGAGTATGTAGATTTTTTCCATAGACCAAAATTAATCCAAAAACTGCCAATAATAGACCAAGTAAAATATCTCTCCCTAAGTGGATTTTCTTCTCGTTTACTCTTCTTACTTTTTCTACTCTACTGTTTTGTGCTATATTAAATGAAAGCATATATTTGGTTCTTATTTTATTTAAAATATTACCATATAAATAATTACAATGACAGACAATTTCTTTAATAAAGTCTTTATGGTAATGGGGAAAATAGGTGCTAGTTTATGTGGCTTGGCTGTTTTATGTATTGTTGTAGAACATCATTTTAAAGTTAACAATAAGAACCTAGAAGAAACTGTTGAGGCTGATTCATATACAGTAAATACACAGATTTTACCAGAAGCAAATATTGATGAAATTATTGCAGAAACGGGTCTTGTTAGCCAAGAACAGCAGCCACAGTCTTATTCTCCAGATGAGGAGAAAGTTAGGAGAGTTAGAACTATGTTAACAAATAGAAAGTCTCCTTTAGCAGATTATGCGGAAGAGTTTGTGAGGGCTGCAGATTATTACGGTATAGATTATAGACTTGTTGCTAGTATTTCTATTATAGAATCTAGTGGTGGTTTGCATTGTTTTAGACAGTATAATGCATGGGGTTGGGGAAAGCTTAATTTTGAGAGTTGGACAGATGGTATTTGGACAGTTTCTAAGGGCTTGAATAGATATTATGAATTGGGTCTTGTTACTCCTGCTTTGATTAGTGTTTCTTATTGTCCTCCTACACATGAATCTTGGGCTGCTAAAGTACAGTCCATGATGGATTATGTCGCATCTTTGTAGTTTATGTTTCCTAAGACTAAGGTTATTAATGGTTATGCAATAACTTATTTCAATGATAAGGAGCTGGATCTTATCCAGAAGGAGATTTTTACCAATAAGATATATGATGTAGAGATTTCTAATGATTCTCCAATTATTATAGATTGTGGTGCATATCTTGGATTAAGTATTGTTTATTTTAAAAAGAGGTATCCAAATAGCAAAATAATTGCTTTTGAGCCGAATCCTAATGTTTTTCCTTTTCTAGAGGAGAATGTTACTTGTAATAGGTTAGAGAATGTTACTTTGTATAATGTTGCACTGGGTAGAAAAAAATGTACCAGAGATTTTTATATAGATTCTTCTGGTATCGGTGCTTTTTCTACTTCTAGTTTTAATAAAGATGCATGGAATGGTAAACAGAGAACCAAGAGGATAGGTGTTAGTGTGGATATGCTTAGTAATTACATAAATAGTAATGTTGATTTGGTTAAGATAGATATAGAGGGTGCTGAAATGGAAGTTATGGATGACTTAGCACATACTAAGAAAGTAGTTTTAGTAGATAATTACATAATTGAGTTCCACCAAAGCAAGAAGAATAGGTTGGATAATTTGACTAATTTGTTAGAGAAATATCGTTATTTTGTCGATATTAAGCCAGATAAGGAGGATAATCTATTTCTTGTTTATGCTAAAAGAAATTTCTAGTGTCTCTGTTCTTTTGTATAGAGTATGTAGTAAAATTGTTTCCTAATAACAAAGAGAAAAGAGAGTATCAACTTTTTTATAGAGTTTGATTATTTTAATTTTATATAAACAATATGATAGATTTAACACAGACAACAATAGACAACAGAGGAGATTGGAAGTATTGGGTAATGTGCAGAAACAGTAATTGCATACTCAAATGCACAGACTCAAAGAGGATAGCCTTTGCCAGAGTAAAAGAAGCGATAGAGCGTTACAAGGAGATAGGCAATTATCAATATCATGATGTAGTCATCTTTGTAAGAAACAGTGAAGATGATTGGGGAATGATATATGGAGAAGACATAGTAGGATTAACCTATTGGGATTACATTAAATATAAAATATGTAGGATTAAAAAGGGTAAAAAGGCTCAGGCTGACTGAGGACGATATTGGTTGATAAACAAATAAGATTTCTTTATATAACGGCGTTTTTATGGTATAATGTATGTATATAAGATTAAATATTGTTATATGGCAGAGTTAACAGTTGGTTCTAAAGTTTTTTATCCTTCTCACGGTGCTGGTTGGATTTCTGATTCTAGAACTATTGAATTTGATGGACAAAAGAAGAAATATTTTGAATTTAAGCTAATTAATGATTCTATTAGTATATCTACTCCTGTAGATAAGATGGAGGAATTGAAGGTTAGAGAGGTTCTTCCTGCAGATAAGATAGAGAAATCTATTAAGGTTCTTAAGAAGAATCCTGGTGTGGATCCAGAGGTTTCTGATTTCAATGTTTTATTGAATATTTTTAAGAAGATAGAAGAGAGTTCAGATATAGAGGATTCTATTAAGGCTATACAGTATTGTAATTTTGTTAGAGAGAAGAGAGAGAAAGAGGGTAGACTTATTCCTATTAGTATTGAAACAACAACTAACGATTCTATTAGAAATATTGTTAGTGAGCTTGCTGTATCTAGCGATAAAACACTAGAAGAGGCTTCTAAGAGATTTACTAAGCTTACAGGTATCGAAGTAAAAGAGAAATCTATTAGTTAATAGATTTCTACTTTTATCTTATTTCCACATACATCTATTTCTTCTCCACCTTTATCCAAGTCGGTATCTATTGTTACATCTTTTGCTTGTAATTCTTCTGTGTTGGATTCAGAATAGTTCTGTAGAACATCTTTGAGTTCTTCCGTTTCTGTATGTATGTTTAGAGATACAATATCTCCCATCTTTAATCCTTTCTTCTTTCTTAAGTCTTTGTATTTTCTTAAGAATGTACTGATTATTCCTGCATTCTTTAATTCTTCTGTGAGATTTGCATCTATAGATACAAACATCTCTTTTTCTCCAACTGTGTATATTCCATCTCCTTCTACTGGTTTTTCTGCATATTCTATCTTTTCTACATTTAATTCCTCTCTTATTATATCTTGAGATATTGTGTCTTTTGTTCCTACATATGCTATAGATAACGGTTGTCTTAGGCTCATTTTTGCATTTTCTCTAGCTTTAAGTCCATTAGAACAAATGTTTCTAATTGTTGTCATGTTGTCTAGTAGGTCTGTTTCTTCTTTGTCTAGTGTGTATGTTGGATAGTCTTCTAGGTGTACGGATTCTTTGTGGTTTTCTGTGTCCATATTTACTGCTAGATTTTGATACATTTCTTCTGTTACAAATGGCATAAATGGTGCCAATATTTTACTTATGGATAATAGACAGAAGTGTAATGTGCCTAGTGCATCTGTGTCTCCATTCTTAAATCTGTTTCTGGATCTTCTTATGTACCACTGAGAAAGGTCTTTGACATATTCTTCTGCTTCTCTTGCAGATGATGCCATATCGTAGTTATCTAAGTAGGATGCTATGTGTATTCCTAATTGTTTTGTTTTTGCAACTATCCATTTGTCCATTACGTTAGTTAGTTTGGTTACATCATATGTGGAAAGGTCAAAATTGTGTAGTATGGAGTATGTTACAAAATAGTTGTAGCTGTTCCATAGTGGTATGTAGAATCTTCTTCTTACATCTTCTATTATGCTCCAACCAAATCTCATGTTTGCACCGACGGATGCAGTGGAGTAGGTCCATCTGACTAAATCTGATCCAACTTTGTCTGCTGCATCGTAGAAGTCTATGGAGTTGTTTCCTGTTTTACTCATTTTTTGGTTGTGCTCGTCACGGAGTTCTGCAGAGCAGAGTACTGTTGAGTATGGTGCTCTGTCTTCTAATACGACACCGAATACCAATATTGCATAGAACCATAGTCTTACTTGTTCTATCATTTCTGTGACGAATTCTGCTGGATACCATTTTTCCCAATATTTCTTGTCGTCTAAATAATGTAATGTTGAAAATGGCACAACACCTGCATCTAACCAGCAGTCTCCTACATCTGTTATTCTCTTAACATTTGCTCCACATTCTGGGCATTTAATTTCTATTTCGTCTATCCATGGTCTGTGTACACTTTCTAGCTTGTCTACTTGCTCTGGATTTACTGCTAATTCCTTTAATTCTTCTAATCCTCCAACTACATGTAGGTGTCCACATTTGGGACATACATAAAATGGTAATGCTAGGCCATAGAATCTTTTACGACTAATCATCCAGTCTTCCATGTTGTTTAACCATGCAAGCATTCTCTTTTTTGCAAAATCTGGTTTCCATGTTACTGTTTCTGTTGCTTTTATTAAATCTTCTTTTATTGCTCTTACATTTAGGTACCAGTTGTTCTCCAATCTGAATAGACATTTTGTTTTACATCTCCAGCAGTGTGGGTAGCTGTGTTTGTATTCTTCTTCTTTGTACAACATTCCCATATCTTTGAGTTGTTGTATTACCTCATCTGCAACATCGTGTGCATACTTTCCATCTAAGCTTCCAAATCCTTCTACAAAGTGTCCACTTTGGTCCAATGGTGAGATTATATCTGCACCCAATTTCTTACCGAGTTCGAAGTCTTCTGCTCCACATCCTGGTGCTATGTGTACAACTCCTGCACCACTTTGTGAGTCTACTTGATCCCATTCTACAATGCTGTGTTTTATTCCTT
>JAGDCC010000028.1 GCA_017958745.1 bacterium | reverse complement strand
TACTCCTGTTGAGATGAGAAAGGTTCCAGATGGTTCTAGTAAGAGAGAAGCAAACAAGGACGATAACGAAATATAGTAAATGGATAGAGAATACAATCCAAACACCGATCCTTCGGTTATAGTTCCAGTAGATGAGAATGGATTAAGGCTAGCGCCTAATCCAGTATCTAAGCATGAGGCAAATTTACTGCCAAAGGCAGTACAGCCTTTTGAGTTTCAACCAACTCTAAAGCCTATTGGTTCAACTGGATCTACAGAATCTACTGTAGATGACTTCCAACCGAAGAAAAGAGATGTAAGTAGAAGACAAACTAGAGCTATGAGACAAAAGAACATTGCATGTGGCGTGTTTATGTTAATCTTTACAGCTGCTATGTTTATTCCTTATATCTTTGGTGCTTGTCATTTCTATATCACAAAGCCAATTATTTTATCTTTTACAAAGTTTAATGTCTTTGTAAACACGATAAATCTAATACAAGGATGTATAGGTGCAGATAAAGAAACCATTATAAATAATGTCTTGTACCTAGTCCCTAATGCAATATTATTAATTGGACTCATTGCACTTACATGGAATGTAATTAAATCTTTAGTAGGAATATTCGGTGCAAGAAGACCAATGAAATATGCGTTGAGCGCAATAGTATATTTCTTATCTACGATAATTATTTTTATAATGGCACTCGTAGGTGTAGAAAAAGTTGGAATCGAGAAAATAGATTTTATGAATGATTTCATAAGAGGATTCCAAAGTTCAGAATATGTAACCCTTTTAGGGTTAGCGGTGGTATATTTAATAATTGCCATCATAATGAAGTTAGCAAATCCAGAGAGATCTGGTTATTTAAAGTATGATGCCTAAGCATCAGAGGTAAGATATGGCAAAAACGAACAAGAAAAAAGAAGAATTAAGGCTTAAAGAGCTAGAAGAACAACAAAAGAAAGCCCAGGAATTTGAAACTGAGGCTTACACAGAGGCAACCCCAGATCCAGGTATGGAAACTACCTTTACGAAGGTAGTTGGTTCAGGCGGGCCAGTACCTATTGTCGCGCCAAAGCATACAACTGTACAGTTACAACCAATTATTGTTCCACTCGCAGTTGTTCCTTATATGTCCTCAGATTCAGATATACTTAAAACAGAGGGTAAACCAGGAGAACCAACATATCAACCAGGAACTGAAAGCGGACTTTCTGCTGAATTTAGAAAGGTTGAATCTCAAGATGCTATTAAGAGTAATAAAAAAGCTAAAGTTAGAAAACGTGTTTTCTCACTTTTCACCTTCCTATTTACTGCAATTGGAGTTCTTTATTTTGTTCTTGTTCACTTCAAACCAGAAATATTCTCATTCTTAGGAAACAACCCTGTAGATCCAATTGGATGGTTAATCCATTGGATTAAAGGTGATTTATCTTCGTTCGTAGATTATGCCTCAAGAGGCATAGCAGATATGGATATGAAAGTATACATTATAATGTATTTACTCTCATTGTTCGGATTTGGTCTATCTGTACTAGTAAGCTTTATTGGTTTGCTATTTGCAAAATATCCAGGTGGACTATATGTATCCATGACACTTCTATCATTTGGTGCAGGACTTATTGCACTAATTATGAATGTTGTAAAGAACACATTCTCAGTTGCAAATGATGCAGCAATGATATTCTTAGCAGCACTAGCATTATTTGATTTAATCTTAGTTATTATCTTTGCGACAATACATAGAAGAAAAGAGAACGAATACGAAGATGAAATAGAAAGATCTTCTCAAGTAATTTAATATGTCTTTAAAGTTCATCTCATTTGCTAGTGGCTCCAGTGGTAATTGCTCTTTAGTGTTTACAGAAAACACCGCTATTTTAATTGATGCTGGAATTACTTTAAGGCGTTTACAAGATGAACTCAAGAAACTAAATTTAACCATCAATGATGTCGGTGGAATAGTGGTCACACATGAGCATTCAGACCACGTAAAAAACCTCTGTTTATTCAGCAAGTACATACCAGTGTATTGTCACCCTTATACGCACATTGAGATCTTTAACAAGTACAATGATGTAGATAAACTAGCGAATGTGGAAGATTACATGGAAGGCTTCACTATTGGAGATATCGATGTAAAACCATTCGAAACACCTCATGATGCAAACTATCCATTAGGCTATTCTTTCGTATCTCAAGGCAGGAAATTTTCCCTTGCAACAGACATGGGAGTAATTGAAAATAATGTGTTTGAAGCGATCAAAGATAGTAATGCAATTCTACTTGAATCTAACCATGATGTTAAGATGTTAAAGTCTGGTCCATATCCACAATGGTTAAAGAATAGAGTAATAGGAAAGAGAGGACATTTATCCAATACGGATTGTGCAAGACTTGCTTGTATGATAAAAGAACAAAACTCAGATTTAAAAGAATTAATACTCGGACACATATCCAAGGAAAACAATATACCTATGCTAGCACTTGAAACAGTGAAGAGCACATTATCTAAAGAAGGATTATTAGGAGATACCATCATTTCTCTTGCTTTGCAGGGTGAGAGTACAAGAGTATATAACGTATGAGAAGACAATTACAGATTAGTGAAAGTGGAATAATATTTGTATTCGGAATAGTAATATCTTCCGTTTTGCAAAGTATTTTCTCTTTTGCACTACAAAGAGTTGGATCATTTGGTGGCATGTCTATTGGTACATGGGTTGCCTATCCAATGGGAACGCTTTCATTTTTCTTTACAGCCTTCATTTATTTAAAGGTTAGAAAGTGTGATTTTCTATATATTACAAGAACAATTAATAAACCAAGGGTTATTTCGTT
>JAGDCC010000027.1 GCA_017958745.1 bacterium | reverse complement strand
AGTATCTAAAAATGGAGTATTAGCACCGAGAACAGAATTACCTTCTTTATCTGGATGAACACCTAACCCATCCATAACTATTAGTGTAACAAACCTGCTATTAGACACTACACCTCCTTTAGAAACCTTTTCTTTATTATTCTTTTGTACAATCTCTTTTAGAAATTCTAACATACCACCTCGCTATTATTTATCTAATTATCTATAATATATACCAATGAACGACTTAAGTAAAAGAGATATAGAAGAAATAAGGAAAGGAATAGATAAGACTATTGCTGCACTAGATTTAGCAGAAAGAAGAGATAAACTATCTAAACTACAGGCTGAGTCTTTGGATGAGAATTTCTGGAACAATAACAGACATGCACAGGATGTAATGAGTCAAATCTCATATATACAAGAAGAGATTAATGAATCTCTAGCACTAAGGCAGGATATCTATTCTTTGTGTGATATCTTCAATTCTATAGAAAAGGAAACAGACCAAAACCAATTGATTGAGGAATACGAGAATTTAAAAGAGAGATTGGATAAATTATCTTTAAGATTATTTCTTTCTAATCCATATGATGACAAACCCGCAATCATGACAATTTATGCAGGACAGGGTGGAACTGAGGCAAATGATTGGACACAGATGCTGTATCGTATGTATACAATGTATTTTGATAAACAGAATTGGAAATACAGTGTTACGGAAATGCTAAAAGGAAATGAAGCAGGACTTGTGGAAGTTGTTTTAGAAATAGATGCACCGTATGCATTTGGATTACTAAAAAAAGAACATGGTACACATAGACTCATTAGAATATCCCCATTTAATGCTCAAGGATTAAGACAGACAACATTTGCAGGTGTAGAAGTATTACCAGTATTAGAAGATATTAATGACAAAGATTTAGAAATACAGGAAAAAGATATTGAGTTTAAAGCTGTAAGAGCAGGAGGACCAGGAGGACAAAATGTAAATAAAACATCTTCTGCAGTACAGATATTGCATATCCCAACAGGAATTATGGTAAGTTCTTCTACGCAAAGAAGCCAAGCACAAAACAGAGAGAATGCTATGAATCTACTGAAAGCAAAGCTCTGGAGAATAAAAGAACAAGAGCATTTACAAAAAATTTCTGATATAAAAGGAGATTATAAACAAGCTTCTTGGGGAAATCAGATAAGAAACTATGTCTTGCATCCATATAAAATGGTAAAAGATTTGAGAACAGGAGTAGAAATTAGCGATGCAGAATCAGTATTGGATGGAAATTTAGACAAACTTATTGAAGCAGAGATAAGAATGAAGTAATATACAATATATATAAAATTTGAAACACTGCCATGCTACTCTTTGACAATGTAACAAAAACATATAACGACGACATTACTGTCCTTAAGAATATTAATATAGACATACAGAAAGGTGAGTTTACTTTTCTTGTTGGTCCATCTGGTGCAGGTAAAACCACACTTGTGAAACTTCTTATCCGTGACGAAGTTCCAACTTCTGGTACTATCTTCTTTGACCACATAAATGTACCGCAGCTTCCAAACCAGCTTGTTCCAAAGTATAGACAAAGATTAGGAATTGTTTTCCAAGACCTTAAGTTAATAGAGACAAAGACATTAGCGGAGAATATAGACTTTGCATTAGAAATACTAGGTAAAAGTAGTAAAGAAATAGAGCAGATTAGAAATTATCTCTTGGAACTTGTTAATTTGCAGGACAGAAGTCATCTGTTCCCAAGACAGTTATCTGGTGGAGAACAACAAAGAGGAGCTATTGCTAGAGCTCTTGCAAGTAATCCAGATTTATTAGTTGCTGATGAACCAACAGGAAACCTAGATTCAGATAACGCAGAGCAGGTTTTAAATATTCTAAAGAATATTAACAATGCAGGAACAACTGTTATGGTTATAACTCACGATAAGAATATGGTTAATGAAATGCAAACAAGAGTAATAAGATTATCTAATGGACAGGTAGTATCAGATAATAAAGGAGGTTACGATACAGTCGCAAAACCAGTTGTACCAGAAATACCAAAAGCACCAAAGAGAACATATAGAAGAAAGAAGGTAGAAGAACCTACTTTGATGATTGATGATAATATACAAACACTAGAGCCATCCATTTTGAAGAAATTATTAGACAACAAAATTACTACAATAGAGGAAGTCCTTAAATTGAAACTGGAAGATTTACAGAGATTACAATTAACCGCAACAGAACAAAAGAAACTACAAGAGTTTCTAAAAAATTATTTAACACAACAAAAATAAATAATTATGGCAAATACTATTATAAAAACAACTAAAACAAATATAAGAAGAAATAGAATGCTATCTGCTTCTACAATATTTGTTACAACAATTGTCTTGTTAATATCTTCTCTATTTATAACAGCATCTATTTTTGCAGATAAAGGTGTATCTTATTATGAGAAGAAAGCACAGGTTATTGTATTCTTCAAAAAGGATGCAGCAGAGGAAGATATACTTTCTTTCAAGGATAAAATGAATGACCCAGAACTGATTTCCGATATTGTTTATGTCTCCCAAGACGATGCTTTGGCTATTTATAAGAAAGAGTTTGCAGATGATCCAACTCTACTTGCAACTGTTACTGCTGATTCTCTTCCACCAAGTGTTGAGATTAAGGCAGTATCTGCAGAGGCTCTTATATCTGTTATAAAAAAGATTAATGATGAAAAGGAAACGAATCCGAACATTGATGAAGTTATGTATTTTGAGGATGTTGTGAATAGTTTGGAAACTCTTTCTAATATTGTAAGTATTGCTTCTATTGTTGTTATTGTAGTATTTGGAATTATCACATTTACATTAATTAGAATAACAATCGGATTTAATATAAATGCACATAAGGAAGAAATTAAAATAATGGATTTGGTGGGAAGTCCTAAAAACTTTATAAGTACTCCATTTGTATTGGAAGGTATGTATTATGGTGTAGTAGGAGGATTCTTTGCTGCCCTACTAATAATTGGACCATGGTATATTGCAATGCACTATCTCACGGGTACGGATTATTCTTATTGGATAAATCAGGTACTTACAGATTTTAATATGAATTATCTTAAGGCTTTTGATTTAACATTTGTACTAATCTACTTTGGTGCACATATTGCAGTTGGAAGTTTAATTGGTATGATTAGTAGCATTTCAGCTGTAAAAAAATATTTGAAATAATGTCTAGTATAAAAAAGATATTTTTAACAATTACATTAATAGTATTTTCTGTCATATCTTTTTGCTTTCTATCTAGTTATGTAGATGAGAAGGTATATGCTGAATCATCATGTCCTTCTAGTATGGATCCAGATTCTAGAGAGTGTTTTGATTACCTACAGGAACAGCTAAAAAAATTGAAAAAAGAAGAATCTAATATGCAGTCTAAGATTGCTGATGTTGAGTACCAAAAAATGTCTCTATCTGAAAAAATTTCTTATATTGCTAGACAGATATCTCAAACAGAGCAAAGGATCAAGGAGATTCAGTTGCAAGTCGCGGCTAGTAATGTACAAATCAAGCTTTATGAAAAGAGTATCCAGGAGAAGGAGGATGATATTTCCTTGCTTAAACAAGAAGTAGACGTTTTAGAGGAGAGTACTACTAAAAGAATTACAGAAGTGTATAAGAGCTCTTTTATAGGAATGCTAGAGCTTATTTTTGATTCTAAGAACTTTTCTTCTATTCTTAGAAAGACTAAATATCTTGCTGTGACAAGAAGTCAGGATAGAGAGTCTATAGAGGAATATAGTGCTAAGGTTAATGATTTAGAAGATGAAGAGATTTTATTAGCAGAAACTAAATTAGAATTAGAAAAAACAAGAAATGAAATTGAAAAAGAAAAGGAGGAACTTGCTGATAGTATGAGTGATTTGGACAAACAGAAATCAGAAAGAGAGGAGCTTTTACAGGAAGCGTATGCAGCAGAAAAAACTTTATTGCAAGCACTTAGAAACAATAAGGACCAACAGGCTGCATTAGATGCACAGGTTATGGCATATATTAACTCTCATATGGATGAGATGGTAGAAGGTGGTCCTGTTGCTGCAGGTAGTTTGATAGGTTATGTATATAATGGTACAAGTGCCTGTTCTACTGGTGCACATTTACATTTTGGTGTAAATTCTAGTTCTTCCGGTAATTTCTATGCTAACGTCGATATCTTTGCAAACGGTTTACTTAGAACTGATGGACCATCTGGAATTGTTGGATGGGATGGTTGGGAGTGGCCAAATGTTGTTTCAGGAGCATATGTAGTTCCTATTGGTGCTAATGCTATCATGTCTCAGGATAACCATGATGGGGCTGCAATTGATTTGATTAAGCAAACTAACACTGGTGGGTCTCCTGTATATGCTGCAGCAGGTGGCACATTGTGGAGGGGACTGGATCAATGTAACCAGAACTATATCATTATTACTCATCCTAATGGATATAGAACAATTTATGTGCATTTAGCATATTCTAACTAACTCTGTGTCTTATAGTATTTTTTTTCTGTATTATTTATTTTTGTTTTGTTATACTATTCCAATTAATTTTACATAACCTTTTACTAAAATGGCAAAAAATAAAGGACTCAAGAAGAAAGAGGTTTCCACTTCCACAAATAAAGGAAACAAAAATGTCAAGGATACAACATCCAAGGACAAAAAGAATTCTAAAGTAACTGTTAAAATTAAAAAACCATCTTTGGATTCTTTTAAGAGTTTTAACTGGAAGAGTAATCCTATTGTCAAGGTTCTTGTTTATGTCATCTTATTTGTAGTTGTTCTTGCACTTGTTGATTTAGGTGTACAGTATTTGAATAATGACCATAGTGTAGCAGTTGTTAACGGGTCTAGAATCTCTAAGAAAGAATGGGATAAAAGATTAGAGAGTTCGTATGGTTCATCTGTTGCAAGTCAGCTTATAACGGAAAAGGTTGTTTTATTGGAGGCTGATAAACAAAAGGTTTCTGTATCTAAAGAAGAGATAGATACTGAAATAGGTGAAGTTATAAAAAACTTAGGAGGACAAGAGGTATTTGAAGCTGCATTAGCTGCAAATAATTTAACAGAAGAAGAATTGAGGGATAATTATAAGATTGATTTGTTAATTACCAAATTGATAGAACCTACATTAAAGTATACAGAGAGTGAAGTTAAGGAATATTTTGATCAGTATTCTGCTAGTATGTTCCCAACAGAGACAGAAGCTCTTGGAGAAGGAGAGACTTTGGATTTTGAAACTTATAAAGAGAAAGCAACTGAGCAGTATAAGAGATCTTTAGCAAGTCAAAATTACAGTGGATGGATTACTGAGCTAATGGATAAATATGATATACAAGACAATTCTACTGATAAGCCATCTTACGGTTTCTTAACTCTTACAAGAGGTTTAATCAATAACCTTTTTAAGAAGGAAGATAAGAAAGAAGAGACGAAATCAGAAGAAACAAAGACAGAGGAGACCACTGAAAGTACAGAGGAAACGAAGGAACAATCTGCAGAATAGTTTCTTTAGATTTGGTAGTTGTAAAATAAAAGGAGGTTTTAAAACCTCCTTTTTCTATTCCTCGTCTTTTGGCTCTATTAAACCATATGTACCATCTCTTCTTCTATAAATCATAGATATTTTATCTGTTTCTTTATTCTTAAATAGGAATTGGTCATATCCAAGCATTTCCATTCTTTCTATTGCTTCTGCTTCTTCAATAGGGGACATATTATCTACTTTCTTTCTCTTAGATACCTTTGGTACATAATGTGTATAGTCATCTATTAAATCCATATCTTCTTCATCATCTTCTTCCTGTATTCTCCATGACTTTTGTCCAGCCCATCTATCCTTCATATCTATGTATCTCTTTAGTCTTCTATTTAATGTGTCCATTGCCAAATCAATATTGGCATACATATCGAACCCTCTCTCTTCTACACGTACAGTTGTCTCAGGTAGAACAACATTAATATTAATCCTGAAATCATCTTTAACACCCTTGTTGGAAGTCTCCTGTTTTAAGAAAACATTTATAGATGTGGCATCCTTTAACAGATCCTCTTTTTTAGTAATCTTCTCTATAACATAATCTCTTAGAGAATCAGTTGGATCCATACCAACAAAGGAAACACATATATTATTCTCTTCTAACATAGTTTATTATAAATAAAGTTAGATATATGCATATCATATATTTTTATAGGATAATTAGCAAATATTTCTTTATGGTATACTATGATTATGAAATGGATAAAGTACCTAATATACCCTCTTATAATTCTTTTAGTTGCAGGGTTATTGGTGCACTTTAGAGAGAATGGCTCGTCTGTTGCAATGTATACACAGGAGCTTTCTTTACACGAAGGAGATAACGATAAGTTAGTTATAGGTAAAGCAAGAGAAGTAAAAAAAGATCAGTATCTTGTTCGCGTACCATTACTTTTATCTCAGGATATAAATAACGAACCAGCAGTAAACAAAGATATATCTACTGAAACGAATGTATCTACAGAATCTTTACCGCAGGGAAATATTTGGGGAGTATTTAAACCACAGTATATATCTTATTACTTTACCAATGATACAGAATTTAACTATAGCTTTTATTGGCACGCATCTGCTGTTCTACTTTTAATTTCTGTATATTTACTTTTATTGCAATTAACTAATAAAAATCTCACAATATCTATACTTGGTTCTTTAATATTCTTACAAACACCTCTTTTGCAATGGAATGAAACAATCATGGAACCTCTTACTTGGATATCATTTATTTTATTCTTCCTTTTGAAATTAATAGAAGAAAAGAAAATGTGGAAATCCATATTATTTGGAGTACTGTTAGCATATTTCTCAATGGCATTTGTTTTATATTCGATACAAGATTTTCATGCTTCAATTATTTTTCCTGCTTTGTCACTTGTATGTGGAGCTGTAATCGCAAACTTTAGAAATATTAAAACACATAAGAAAGTCATTTTGCCTGTTATTGCTGGTACTATATTATGTGTATGTGGATTGTATTTAGTATTTTACAACGAAAATAAAGATGCTGTAGATGCGTTGGTTAATTCTACATTATCCAATAATACTTCTTCTGGACAAGGAAATATTAATTGGTTACTTAGTGGTTTTTATAATCTGTTTCTTCAATTTGATTCTAATAAAGCTCCATTTGTTAATCAACAAATTACTGCCAATTTCTTTTTGTTATTTCCACCTTTGTTAGTATGGATGTTTTATAAAAACATCTTTTTCTGGAAAAATAAGAATCAGATAGATATTGTTGGGACACTACTAGGTAGTAGTATAGTAGTTTTACTCGTATGTTATTTTTCCAATATTCCTTTACAAACTAGTGGCTTATCACAAAGTATATTTCTTGGAATAGGGTATAGTAGTTATTTATTAATGTTTTATATGCTTGGAAGAAAGTAGCTTTATAGATGGAGAAAATCTTTTGGAGATTTTCTATTGGGTATTGTATTAATGATTTCTTATGCATATATTATTTATATTGTTGGTAATAATTTGTTAAGTACTTATCCAGATTTCTTCTCTTCTCCTGATTTCCTAGATCCAAATATAGAAATATATGTAATAACAGGTTTTATATTTCTTATTGTCTTCTTTCTACTTTGTTCTTGGAGAGAATTATTCTTGTTAAATATGTGTATGTTTTCTTTATTCTCTGTATTTTTAGTAAATCCAATATATCTTGGTTTGGATATTATGACAGATACAGAGATTGGAAATTATATTACTGATTTAAGTAATCAGGATGATGCTTCATGGCTTGTGTATGGTTATAATAATATGTCTCAGTATGCATTGGCTAATGGTGCTGATGTCCTTAACGCTATTAATATATATCCTCATTTTGATTTATGGAATGTGTTAGATTCAGATGGAGTATATTATGATGTTTACAATAAAAGAAATATGAGTATTGTTGTAAACGATAAGGCGGTAGATAAACCTTTGGTTGAACCTCTTAGTGATAGCTCTATTATGCTGAATATTGATCCTTGTGATTTTAAATTGAATCTTTTGGATGTTAAATATGTAATTTCCTCTTATGATTTAGATTATGCATGTCTTACAAAATTGCAGACATTTGGAGTCAATAGAATTTACTCTCGTAGTACAGAGAATATGGAGAAATCTACTAATGAAGTTGAGATAGAAGAGTCTACGGTTGTAGTTGAATAGCTTTATATTTAATTCTTTCTTATCCTAAAATCCTCGTGTGCATAAGATAGGTTAGGGTTATAGAATGGGTCGTCGCCACCTCTTGCTTCTATGTATTTTGGCCATTTGTTTCTTAATTTCTCTGCATTTATCTCATCTTTAACAAGTTTTTCTTTATTTTTATCGTCCAATCTTGTTATGGATTCATAATGAATGAGTTGTGCGTATGGAGTGTAAACATTATAGAATCCTTTCTCATATGCTCTAATACATAAATCTACATCTTGGTAAGCTGGGTCTAAGTCTTCGTCAAAGCCGTTAAGATCTAGATACAGTTTTTTGCTAATCAATAGACATGCTCCGGTTACAGCTAAGTAATCTCTAATGTTGGATGCTGCTCCTTCATAACCGAAGTCATCTCCTTCGCAGAGACGGTGAGCATGTGCTGCAGCGCCACCAGCACCAACAATGACACCTGCATGTTGTATCTTTCCATTTGGATAAAATAGTTTTGCACCTACACAACCAACTTCTGGTAATTGACACCATCCGAGCATTTCTGTAAGCCATCCATCGTTGATTACTTTTACATCATTATTAAGAATTAATATGTAATCTCCATCTACCTGATCTACAGCCCAATTATATAGTTTCCCAAAATGATATGGATGATTCCAGTCTAATACTTTTGTATTTTTCTCCTTCTTTAATTTATTAAAATAGGATAGTGTCTCCTCTTCTGTTGAATTATTATTAATGATAACAATTTCATAATTGTTGTATGTAGTATGTTTTCTGATACTATCTATAGCATCTCTAAGGTAGTTTACATAGTCCTTTGTAGGAATAACAATACTTACTTTAGGATTGTTATTAATAGCAAACTTAATTCTCCATGCACCAGAAAATGGACCTTCCAATACTTCTCCTTTTAGTTTTCTTCTATCCAGATATCTTTGTATAACATTTTTTTGATTATCGTAAGCCCAATTCTTTGCACCACTATTAGATAGAGCCGTAGAACCAATGTATACTCTCCAGTGATATAGAATCTTTGGAATATGGCAAACATTATATTTATTTCTTGTTACATATCTAAGTACAAGATCCCAATCCTGTGCACCTTCTGTACCTTTTATTAGTCCGCCAAGCTCTTTTACCAATTCTCTCTTGTAACAAGTAACATGAGTTGTATACATCTGTGCAGTTAGTGTATGTGGTGACCAATCTGGCCAGAAAGAAGGATCGTATCTATTGCCTTCTTGATCTATTTTGTCAAAATCACTATAAATAAAATCATAATTAGGATTATCGTTCAGTGCTTTTGCAATTTCTAATAAACAGTTAGGAGATAATTCATCATCGCAGTCCATAAATACAACATAATCTCCATTTGCCATAGAAAGAGCATTGTTGGTATTTTCTATTATATTAACAACACCTTTTTGTACAGGAATTGTATTGTATTTAATCTTATCTTTGTTTACTTCTTGGAACTTAGTCAAGAATTCTTTTGTTTCTTCTATATACTTCTCATCTGTTGTTCCATCGCTTATACATATCTCCCAATTATCATAAGATTGGTCCTCTATAGATTTGAGAGCTTCCCATAACATATCTTTGCTTTTATTCCATACGGGAAATATTACAGAAAATTTGGGCTTATACTTTAATGTCTTGTAATCTTTTTTCATGGAGGCATCATTTAAATATTCTTCCTCTATATTCTTTTGCCAATCTTTGTAATTCAATCTGCTTAATCTTGCTTTAGATCCTCCGGTTATAATAAATCTCCATGCCTTCTTTATGGTCTTCAGATTTGCTCTTAGAATACCATCGCTTTTGATTATTGTTTTATATTGTTGCCAATATATTGGAAGTCTTTTTATTACTCTATTTGCTGTGTCCAATAGATCCATCTTTGTTTAAGATAAACTAAAATGTTTTAGAATATTCGTCAACGAGCTTATTTGGATCACCTATCTCATATGTCTTATCTTCTTTTAGCCAAAGTACTCTGTTACTATATTTTCTTACTGAATCTAGTCCGTGAGAAACAAATAGTATTGTTTTTTTACCAATGATGCTGTCAAAGTAATTAAAGCATTTCTTTTGGAATTCTCCATCTCCTACAGCTAATACTTCATCTAATACAAGAATGTCAGATTTAACACGTATTGCAACAGAGAATGCTAATCTTACTTGCATTCCAGAAGAGAATTTCTTAACTTGTAAATCTGCAAAATCTTTTATTTCCGCAAATTCAAAAATATCTTCTATAGATTCTTTAATCTCGTTTTCTGTAAGACCGAGTATTGTTCCATTTAGATAAACATTTTCTCTTGCTGTTAGTTCTGGATTGAAACCAACACCAAGCTCTAGAAATGGTACGAGTTTTCCATTTACGGTTATGGTTCCCTTGTCTGGTGCATATATTCCAGATATTAGTTTAAGCAATGTAGATTTACCAGCTCCGTTAGGGCCAATAACACTAAAGAATTCTCCTTTTTTAACATCGAAGGATAGATTCTTGGTTGCAGTATATTCTTTGTATTGTGTTTTCTTAAATCCATTTAAGAATTTACTTTGTAAAGTAACATCCGCATTGATAGGAATTTTAAAAGACTTGGTTACATTTTTTACACTTACTGCTATATCGTCGTTCATGGTGTTTAGTTTTAAAAATATTCTGCTATTTTAATTATCTTTTTATTAAAATATCTTCT
>JAGDCC010000026.1 GCA_017958745.1 bacterium | reverse complement strand
GTGGCAAGTATTGGTTTTCCGGTTCTAGCATCCAATCTCATACCAACTAATGTGTTGATTAAAGATAGTGCATCTGCTCCGTTATCTTCTGCTGCTTTTGCATTTGCAACAATATCTGTGACATTTGGTGATAGTTTTACTATAACTTTCCTATCTGTTGCCTTTTTAACTCTCTTAACTACCTCGCCAAGTACATCTTTATCTAGTCCAAAGGCCATTCCGCCACCTTTTACGTTAGGACAAGATACATTAAGCTCTATAGCAAGCACATCTTCACAGCCGTTAAATACAGCACATGCTTTTTCGTAGTCTTCAAATGAATGTCCACCAACATTTACAACAACCTTTTTGCCGTAAATTGTTCTAAGTGCTGGTATTTCTTCTTCAAGAACTGCTTTTGCGGATGGGTTTTGAAGTCCAATTGCATTTAGCATTCCCATAGGACACTCAGCTATTCTTGGTAATTCGTTTCCATATCTAGCCTCAACTGTGCATCCCTTTAAGGATATGGATCCAAGTATGGATAAATCATATGCTGTAGCGAATTCTTTTCCGTATCCAAATGTACCACTTGCTGGGATAATTGGATTAGATAATTTCTCGCCAAATAATTCAACAGATAAATTAGTCATCGAATATTACCTCCTTGGCTGGGAATATAGGACCTTCTTTGCAAACTCTTTGTGGGCCATTAGTTGTTTTAATGGTACAACCCATACATGCGCCAAAACCACAACCCATTCTGGCTTCTAATGAGAGTTCACCGTAATCGTATAGCTTTGCTATAGCCTTCATCATAGGTGTTGGACCACAGCAATAATAGTAATTTTTCTTTAAATCAAGTGTTTTGAGATATTCATCTGCTCTACCTTTAAACCCTAAAGAACCATCATCTGTAGCAACAGATATATCACCAAATCCTTCTAAATCTTTTATAAACCATTCAAGTTCGTCTTTGTTTCTGCCTGCAAGTACTATCTTAGGGGTAATTCCGTCTTTTCTAAAGATTCTTGCAAGATACTTAAGTGGGGCAATTCCCATACCGCCACCAATAAGTAGTGGTGCCTTGGTATTGTTATCAAAGCAATTACCTAAAGGTAATAGTGTATCAATGGTTTCTCCTGCTTGAAGACGCGCCATAGCCTTAGTTCCTTCACCTACAACTCTGTATATAAAGGATGCAACATCATTTTCTTGGTCGTGAATGGATATAGGCCTTCTTAAAGTGAATCCATCTACCTTGAAATTAGCAAACTGGCCTGGTAAAAACTTAATATCTGTTTCAACAGACATTAAATATACGTCATTAAATATCTCTTTATTAGAAATAATCTTTAGATTTTTGACTTGCATTATCTTACCTCTTGTATACTATCTCTCCCTTACAAATTGTAAGTACTGGGAACCCGTATAATTCATATCCAAAGTATGGAGAGTTCTCGCCTTTGGATAAATTTTCGTCTCTTGTATATGCGCGTTTATTATTTATATCTAAAACAGTAATGTTTGCAGTATCGCCAGTTGAAATGTCATTTGTGTCTAGATTAAACCTTTGTCCTGCGTTTTTAGATGAAATATTAATGAACCTACTTAAACTAAGTTTTCCTGGTTTTACAAGGTTTGTATAAACTAGTGGAAGCATTGTCTCTAGCCCTGTAATTCCGCATGGAGCTTTGTCATATTCTCTTGCCTTCTCTTCCTTGCTATGTGGTGCGTGGTCTGTTGCAACACAGAGAGCATCGCCATTTATTAAGGAATATTCAACCGCTTCTCTATCTTCCTCACTTCTTAGTGGTGGATTCATCTTATAGTTAGTATTCTTTATATCCTTTTCATTTAAGAATAGATGGTGTGGAGTTACTTCGAAGGTAATATCTAATCCTTCTCTCTTTGCCTCTACAACATATTCTATAGACTTCTTTGTAGATAAGTGGCAGAAGTGTACAGATGCGCCTGTATCTCTACATATAGAGATAGTATCCTCAACTGCCTTATATTCTGCCTCTGGTTTAAAGCCTAATCCCTTGGCTTCTGCGTGTATAGATGTAACTAAGCCCAATTTAGATGTTAGCTCTAAGCCTTTATATAATGTTTCAAGATTAGGGGTTCCTGGGCCGTCATCTGAAATAGCTGGGACTAAATCCATGAAAGACTCTAAATCTGCAACTTCTTCACCTAACATTCCTTTTGTAAGGCTTCCAAATTGATATACGTTAATAGGAATATCTTTTCTTATCTTTTCTAAAATATATTCTATATTTTTTACACTATCTGGTGCTGGCTTTATGTT
>JAGDCC010000025.1 GCA_017958745.1 bacterium | reverse complement strand
TAGTATTTCTTCTGCTCTATTCTTTGTAAATATTCCCTCTTTGAATGCAATAATTAGTTTAGCAAAATCTTCTATAGATACATCTAGTTCTGTAGGAGATTTAGACAATTTGTTTGCAAGTGCATATAAAGAACCCATTAACCAATTAGAAGCTTCTTTAGCTGCATCTTCTGGAGACAATTTCTTAGCTAGCTCTTTTTGTAGATTCTCAAAATAGGTTGCATCTTCTTTTGTGGCAGAGATGACCTGTGCTGCATATTCTGTAATACCCCAATCTTTGACATATCTTTTAACTTTGTCATCTGCAAGCTCTACCATATGTGTAGATACTTCTTCTATATCTTCTTCTGTAACATCTATCACTGGAATATCTGGTTCCGGCATATATCTGTAGTCATCTGCAGTTTCTTTTGCTCTTTGGAATTCTGTAACATTCT
The DNA here is from genome assembly GCA_017958745.1 of bacterium. Taxonomy (GTDB): domain Bacteria; phylum Patescibacteriota; class Dojkabacteria; order SC72; family SC72; genus UBA5232. Next base: position 1,793 of record JAGDCC010000025.1, on the reverse strand, counting down.
TATTTGCATTCCATCCTCGTGTTTCCTGTCTAAGAGTTTCTCCATTTTCTAGTGCTTCTATCATGCGATTTACTTCGTAGTCTATAGCTTTCTCTACAGCTGTTATAGATCCGATATTTTTTACTTCTACTTTAGGATTTAGTTTGTAATCTCCAATAGGCAATATAGCACCATCTTTATATTCCCATTTTCCTTTTTCTTGTATAGAAATATTAGGCTCGCAACGAATCTGTCCCTTTTCCATATCTCCATCGGATATTTCTAAGAATCTAACGATTTGCCTTATCTTTGTTGCATAATCTTTTGCATCTGTAGCACTATGTATACATGGTTTTGTAACGATTTCTATCAATGGAACACCAGATCTGTTGTAATCTACCAACGTATATTCTTCTCCTGTCATCTGGTCTTTAAGGTGTAGAGATTTAGCAACATCTTCTTCTTGGTGTATTCTTTCTAGTTCTACTCTTGCTCCACTTGGTACATCTACGTATCCATCATAACAAAGAGGATTTTTGTACTGACTTATTTGGTATCCTTTTGCTAAGTCTGGGTAATAGTAATGTTTTCTATCAAAATAGATTTCTCTTGCTATACTACAATGTGTAGCTAGTCCCATTAATATACATAATTGTATTGCGTATTTGTTTGGTACTGGTAATGCTCCAGGTAATCCTAGACATACTGGACATGTATGTGTGTTTGGCTCGTCGTGCAATTGTCCTCTAGAACAAGAACAAAACATTTTAGATTTTGTCTTTGTTTCTACATGTATCTCTAATCCGACGATTATGTCATATTTTTCTGATGTATTTTTGCTCATATGGTTGCAATATTAACAATTTTGTGAAGATTATTCAATGTTTATATGTAAGCAAAAAGGTACAAGGTACATCCGTAATAAGACATTTAAAAATAAAACAATCCATATTGTATGGATGTACCTTGTTTGATTAGAGGTAGAATCTACTTTTGGGTAGATTCCAGATCATCCACTTTCTTCTGAAGGTCATCGACCTTCTGCAGAAGAGTTCCCAGCATTTCTGTCTGGTCCATCAATACGGCCAGAATATGCACCTGCGTATCAAACAGGCTCTGAAGATGTTCTACCAGGATATCATTCTCCATAGTTCCTCCTTATTGGATAGAATATTGTAATTATACTATAGGATACTTCTTGTTGTAAAGAATACATTTTATTCCTATAATGAATTGTAATTTATTATCACTACAAACGATGAATTCTTTTGAGGGCATTTCATGCAGTAATCCAGAGAATACGAAAGAGAAAGAGGAAGAAAAACTTAGCTTTGATGAGGCAAAACTTGTCTATGGTAATACAGAAAATGCTTTAATTTACAGATACACGAATCTAGATAGTGATACGGAGCAAGCATTCCAAGAAAAAAGAAATTCTCTTCCAGAATCTCTAAAAGAAATAGATGATTATGTATTAAATCTTAAAAAAGTAGATTCAAACGTAAAAGATGTTGCATTAAATGAAATTTGGAAATACAGAACAGAAAGGAAAACAGAGCCTTCTTGTGATAAATCTGCTTTAAAAAAATATGTAGAGATTATAGAAGAACAACAAAAGGAAAAAGAAGAAAAAGAGAAGAGTTTTAATTTGGAGGAGAAATTATCTAATAATACTGCAAGTAATTATTGGTCCGATGTAACAGCAGCAAATAAAATAGATGCAATAAAACGTCCGGAAAGTGTTTTGGTTTGTTATAAAAAGGTCTCTAGCGGTTTAGATGCAATAATAGATGAGTATTGTGAATCAGAGAAGT
>JAGDCC010000024.1 GCA_017958745.1 bacterium | reverse complement strand
CATCTGGTAATACAGAGATCGATTCTTCTGCATTAACTGTTCCTTGTATGATAAGGATGCCAGAGTCTATTGTTATCTTTCCATCAAATGGAGCCTGTTTTTCTACTTCGTACTCATCGATAAACATTGTTTGTCCAGATTTAATGTCTTGTCCATCCTCTACTAGTACACTCTTTGCTTTAGATACAATGTAGTACCTGACCATATTCTTTGTACCAACGATAGTTATTGTTGCAGAATCATCTTCTGCTCTATCTATGTGTACTCTTCCATCAATAGAAGCTAAGTTTGCTTCTGCCTTTGGTGTTCTTGCTTCAAAGAGTTCCTCTATTCTTGGCAAACCATGGGTGATATCTGTTCTTGTAACACCACCCTTCTGGAATGTTTGCATGGTCATCTGTGTACTTGGTTCTCCAATAGACTGTGCTGCTATTACACCAATAGCTTTACCCATATCTATTTCTTTATTGTTCTCCAAGTTTAATCCATAACACTTTCTACAAATTCCTAATGGACATTTACATAGTAATGGAGATCTTACAAATACGTTCTCTATTCCGCTTTCGTCTATCTTCTTTGCAATATCATTTGTAATGATTTCATTCTTATGTGCTACTACTTCTCCATCTATTACTAAATCTTGTGCTAATACTCTTCCGAATACTCTATCCTTAAAGCTGATTCTTCTTACATCTGATCTTGTAATAGCTAGGCCTTCTCCATCGTAACCACAATCTTCTTCTCTAATGATTTCATCATGTGCTACATCTACAAGTTTTCTAGTTAGGTAACCAGAAGAAGATGTCTTTAAGGATCTATCTGCAATACCTTTTCTTCCTCCGTTTGCAGAGATGAAGTATTCAAATGCACCAAGTCCATCTCTATAGTTACTCTTAATAGGGATTGCTACAGCATTTCCTCTAGAGTCTCTAACGATACCTTTAATAGTTAAGACCTGTCTTGCCTGAATCTTACTTCCGTTTGCTCCGGATGTTACCATTTCATAGATAGAATTATGCTTATCCAATTTTTCCCATGCTTTATCTGCGAGTTGGTCTGCGAAGTCATCCCACATATTGGTAGATAATACATTCTTTTCTTGCTTTGTAACTGTACCTTCTAAGTAGCTTTCCTGTAATTCTTCATCTTTTTCTTCTATCTTCTTGATTTCTGGCTTAATATCATAGTTGATATTACAGTCTTCCATAGCGAATGAGAATCCTAAATCTGTTGCATACTTGAACCCTACATTCTTGATATTATCCAAGAATTCTACAACTGTCTGGATATCTGCCATATTCTTTATATTACGGATAATTTCTCCAATTGCTTTGTTATCTATTTGCTTGTTAATGAATGGATACTCTTCTGGTAATATAGAGTTAAAGATTACTCTTCCTACAGATGTATGTAATACTTCACCTTTAGCTCTAACGATGATCTCTTCTTTTATAGAGATATCTCCTCTTTCATAAGCTCTTTGAGCTGCATTCTCATCTTGGAATATCTTAGGATTCTTTGTTTCCTCAAAGTCTGTCATCATATAGTATCCTAACAACATTTCCTTTGCAGGAGATGCCAAGATTTCTCCATTACTGATGTTGATGATATTCAAGGAGGACATCATTTCCTTCTTTGCCTCTTCTATAGCTTCATCTGTTAATAGGATGTGTACAGCCATAGTATCTCCATCGAAGTCTGCATTGAATGCTTTACATACCAATGGGTGTATTCTGATTGCTTCACCTTCTACTAGTCTTGGATAGAATGCTTGTACACTATATTTATGTAGTGTTGGTGCTCTATTGAGTAATACTGGTTTGTTCTTAATAACTTCTTCTAGTAAGTCCCAAATTACATCATCTTGCTCTTCTATCATATCCTTAGCTACTCTTACATTTGGAGCTAATTCTCTATCCAATAATTTGTAAATTACAAATGGTTTAAATATTTCCAATGCAATAGATTTTGGTAATCCACATTGATCAAATCTAAGTGTTGGGTCACCATCAATTACAGCTCTTCCAGAATAGTCTACTCTCTTTCCTAGTAAGTTCTTTCTAAAGATACCTTTCTTTCCTTTAAGATCATCTGTTAAGGATTGGTAAGGTAATCTCTTGCTATTTAACATAGCTTTAGATGGTCTGTGAGAGTTATCCAATAGTGCATCTACAGCTTCCTGTAACATTCTCTTCTCATTTCTGAGGATTACATCTGGTGCACCAATTTCTATTAATCTCTTCAATCTATTGTGTCTGTTAATGATTCTTCTGTACAAATCATTGAGGTCTGCTGTAGCAAATTTACCTCCAGATAGAGGGATAATTGGTCTTAGTTCTGGTGGTAATACTGGGATTACTCTTAGTACCATCCAGCTAGGATCTATATTGTTCTTTCTAAATCCTTCTAAGTACTGCATTCTTCTTATTGTTGCAAGTTTCTTTTCTCCTTTTTCCTTCTCTGACTGTTGAGATAATTTCTCTATTTCTTTATCTAAGTCTAAGTTCTTTAGTAATCCTTCTATTGCTTCTGCACCCATCATTGCATTGAAGAAGACTAAACCTCTTTCTTCTAAATCTGCATGCTCATCCTCAGACAAGATTGTTCCAACATCCATCTTCTCTACTAACATGTGCATCTTCTCATAGAATGCATCTATTTCTGCTTCTCTATCTGCATAATCCTTTCTCTTCTTTGCTAATGCTTGATTTTTCTTATGCTCTATTTGGCTTACCTTGAATCCTGCACCCTTTCCTTTGTCATTCGCTTTCTCATCCTTGAGTTCGCTATCGTACTCATCTGTTATTTCCTTTAATTCCGTTTCTAATTCTTCCTTTAATGCATTTAATTCATCAGTTCTAAGAGCTTCAACTTTATCCAACATTTCTTTTCTTCTGTCAGATTCTACACTTACCACCATATATCTTGTGTAGTAGATTACAGAGAGGAGTTTTTTGTGTGGAATATCCAAAACGATAGATAATTTATTTGGAACTCCATACGCAAACCATACATGCGTTACAGGGATTGCCATTTGGATATGTCCCATTCTTTCTCTTCTGACATCGTTTGTTGTTACTTCTACGCCACATTTATCACAAACAATTCCCTTGTATCTTATCTTCTTATATTTTCCACAATAACACTCATAATTCTTGGTTGGTCCAAATATCTTTTCACAGAACAATCCATCTGGTTCTGCTCTATATGTTCTATAGTTGATTGTTTCTGCTTTTGTAACTTCTCCATAAGACCAGTCTAAAATTTGCTCTGGTGAAGCTAATTCTAGCTTTAGCATGTCAAAGTTTTCGAAATTGTCTTTGTTTCTCTTATTCATTTTCTGCAACCTCCTCCTCATTGGTTTTAGTTGAAATTAAATCAATATTAAGACAAAGTGCATTCAATTCTTTGACAAGCACTTTGAATGATGATGGGATATTTGTATTTTCTATCTTATCCCCATGGATGATAGCCTTATATGCTGCTGATCTTCCTTTAACATCATCAGATTTTATTGTTAGCATTTCTTGTAATGCAAATGGTGCACTGTGAGATTCTAAAGCCCAGACTTCCATTTCTCCAAATCTCTGTCCACCTCTTTGTGCTTTACCACCAAGTGGCTGTTGAGATACTGCTGTGTATGGTCCAGTAGATCTTGCATATGCTTTCTCATCTGCGATATGGTGTAATCTAATTACATACTTCACACCTACAGTAACTTTCTGTGGGAATTTCTCACCTGTTCTTCCATCGTATAGGTCAACTTTCTGAGACATATCTCCACCTGCTTTCTTGATTTCACTTTCTAACCACTCCATATTCTCACCTTCAAAGATTGGGAATGCAAGTAGTTGATTTAACTCTTTAGCATATCTTCCGAAGTGTACTTCTTCTGCCTGTCCCATATTCATTCTCTTTAGGAATGTTGGTGTCAACACAATATCCACTGGTTCTCCATCTTCTGTGAATGGCATATCTTCCACAGGTCTGATAGATGCGATAGTATTTTTATCTCCGTGTCTTCCTGCTATTTTATCTCCATAACCGACCTTCTTTGTACTACCGACCCATACCTTAACTTCCTTCAACACACCAGGTGCTAATTTATCTCCTTTATCTACGGATAGTACTTGTGTTTTAATTACAATTCCTTCTTCTCCATGAGGTAATCTTAGAGAGTTATCTTTAACATCACTTGCAGATTCTCCAAAAATTGCTCTTAGTAATCTTTCTTCTGCTGTTAGTTCTTTCTCTCCTCTTGGTGCAACAATACCTGCGAGAATATCTCCAGGCTTTACCTTTACACCAGGTCTAACTAATCCTCTATCATCTAACTTCTGTAATATTCTATCGTTAATGTGTGGAATATCTGCAGTTAATACCTCTGGTCCTAATTCTGTGTCTCTAATTTGCTGTGTATATTCTTGAATTCTAATTGCAGAAAGTAAATCTTTTCTTACAACTCTATCTGAAATTACAACAGAATCCTCGTAGTTATAACCTTCGAAGAACATCAATGCAGCTTTTAGATTGATACCTGCAGAGAACTCTCCATTTACTGTCGTTGGTCCATCTACCAAGATATCTCCTTTCTTAAACTTATCTCCTGTACTTACAACTGGAACTTGTGTAAAAGATGTACTGTCATTTGTTCTGTAGAAAGAGATTAATTCATAATCCTTAACTCCAGATTTCTTATAGTTGACAGAAACTCTCTTTCCATCTGCATATGTTACTTCTCCATCTTCTTCTGCAAATATATTCCATACAGATTGCCTTGCAACAACTTCTTCCATTCCTGTTCCTACCAATGGTGCTTCTTGTCTAATCAAAGGAACAGCCTGTCTTTGTTGGTTTGCTCCTGTCAAAGCTCTCATAGAATCATTGTGGGATACGAATGGAACTAAAGCCATACCCAAACCTGCTTCTTGGCTAGCAAGAGCATCAATATGTGTGACTCTAGATGCATCTTCCTGTGAGAACTCATTGTTGTGTCTTACTGGAAGCAATGTATCTAATATATTTCCATGATCATCTTTATCAACAATAGCTGTAGAAATATAGTACTGAGCTTCATCCATTGCATCTAAGTACTCTATTTCATTTGAGATAAATGGTTTTACCTTTACTTCTTTAATATCGCTAATTGCAGATATTTCCTCTGCTAATTTCTTATCTACTGTTGTACCTACTTTAGCAATCGTCTTCTTCTTAGAAACAATATTTTCATTAAGGACTCTATTTAATAAATCCTTCTTATTGTTCTTAACTGTATTAAAGACTTTCTTATAAGGTGCCTCTAAGAATCCAAATTCATTAATTCTTGCCAATGTTGCTAACTGTGTTACAACACCAATATTTGCACTTTCTGGACTGGTTACAGGGTCAAACTTGGAATACTGAGAGTTGTGTACTTCTCTAATAGATGCTGTAGCTCTCTCTTTTGTAATACCTCCTGGTCCACCTGCAGTAACTTTTCTCTTATTCTCTAGCTCCGATAAAATATTTGTCTGATCCATGAATGTAGATAATGCATTTGTACCAAAGAAAGATTGTATTGCAGCTGCTACTGGTTTTGTGCTAATAAGCATAGATGGTGTAACCTTTGCATCCTGTCCATACAAACTCATCTTATCCTTAATATTCTTCTCTAATCTTCTTATTGCTGGACTCATTTGTCTAGAAAGAATCTCTCCAACACTTCTTATTCTTCTATTGCAAAGATTATCAATATCATCAGGTGGAACTTCTCCATTATTTACCTGAATAAGTTTCTTTACTATTAAAACGATATCGTTAGGATATAGAACAACCTGCTCTGGATCATTAATATCATATGTTGTTCCTAACTTTCTATTTAATTGATATCTACCTATTTTACCCAAGTCAAACTTTCTTATACTAAAGAAGTTACTCTTAATATATCTTTCTGCACTCTCTAATGTCACAGACTCATCAGGTCTTAGCTTGTTATAAATACTTATAATAGCTTCTTCTTTATTCTTAGAGAAATCACGAGCTAATGTAGATTCTATATATTTATTTTCTTCATTAGTATCAACATCAGCAAATAGCTTTCTAATTTCATCATCTGTTTCCCAACCCAATACTCTAAGTAACTCTGTAATCAAAACCTTAGGTCTCTTCTGTAAGATTCTCATTGAGATAACGTTATGTCTGTTTACATCTACCTCATACCAAGGACCTTTCCCTGGCATTAATCTTACTTTGTACAATGTTCTTGTTGGAAGTTTCTCATCTTCTTCAAAAAGGACACCTTCTGCTCTAACGATTTGGTGTGTAACAACCTTTCTAACACCATTTACAACAAATACACCATAAGATGTCATCATTGGTAAATCTGTAATAAATAGTTCCTGCTCTTTTATCTCACCAGTCTTGTTGTTGAGCAACTGTACCTTAGAATAAACAGGAGCTTCATAAGACAATCCTTTTTCTATTGCCTCCTCTACTGTTCTGTAAGGTTTTCCTATTGAGAAATCTCTAAACTCCAGTGTCCACATTCTTTCCATGGTATCCTTAACTGGATTGATTTCTTCAAAAATTTCTTCAAAGCCATTCTTCTTAAATGCTTCAAAGGAAGCTAACTGAGCTTCAATAAGGTTAGGGAATTTAAAGTCCTCAGAGTAGTTTAATCCCAAGTTTAATCTTCCGGACTTATTGATTTTTGGTTTTAACATAGGGTAAATATTTAATTATGTTATAACATATCTACTAAGGTAGCATCCGCCGCCTTTAGCACAAAATTTGCAAACTGTGGGTATGATATCACAATATTTATTAATAGTCAAAGTATTTTTAAGCTTTTTCCTCTATATTTTATATACATTTCTCTCAAAAAAAACAAGACCTCTATTCTCCTTATAAAAACACTCAGTATCAAAGACTTTCACAAAGGTATCATTTTTAGTAAAATAATAAATACAAATCAAGAGCATGGAGGTGCAATATGGATAAGATGCAGAAAGATGTAAATGTAGACACTCCAACAAAAAGTGCCTACGATTACAACAACGACGACTACAGCACTAACCTTGGATGTGCATGTATTGGTCCCACCATATTGGCAATCGTATTGGGAATTATTTTTATAATTCTTGCGATTAAAACCTTCGTATAGGAGGTATCATGACGATTTGTAAAAGACAGTACATAATTATTACCTTATTAACTAGGTAAATCATCTTAAATTATGTACTGTCTATCATTCTCCATTTTATTCATTAACTATTATAGATAGTTATGCTGGTGTATTTTTCAATTTTATAGTATATATAGTATTTGTTATACTATTAGATAGAATACCTTTATTAATATGGCAGTAAAGAAAAAGAGAAAATCATCTAAAGATCCTTTGACGATAAAAAGTGCAGAAACGAAGATATTATTTGGAATAATATTGGCAATAATAGGACTAATTATACTTATTTCACCATTTTTCAGCACGCAAACCAAAATATTTACAACAACAACACAATATCTCGGATATTCTGCAATATCTTGGGGAATATTTGTTATTTATATATCCTTTTTCCTATTTTTTAAGAAAAAATCATTTATCTCTAAGAAACAAGCAATAGGGATATTTATCTTCTCATTATGTTTATCTATATTACTTACATTTTGGTTACCAGAAGAAAAGCTTACAGATTCCGTAGCATTACAAACAGCAGCAGGAACATTAGGAAGCTTCTTACACATTAAACTACACACAGTATTAGGAGGATTAATAGAAATAATAATAGTATTGGTATTACTCGTGATTGCAGTCTCTCTCATATCTGGTACGACATTAGAACAGATTAGAGATTTCATAGAAATGTCAATTCCAGAGAAAGATTCAGACGGAAACAGTTCTAGCTTGAGAGAT
>JAGDCC010000003.1 GCA_017958745.1 bacterium | reverse complement strand
ATGATAATAGGTAAATGATTACACTTCTTTGTTTCTTGTAAAGAAACTGGATTAATTTGGGGCTTATTATCCATTTATCTATTTATGAAAAATTTATATATACAGTGTATATTTTTTTTTCTTCTACTGTCAATAATTAGTTACTGCTTCTTCTACAATATACATTTTATTATCCATGCATGTATTTCTTATGGCTTTCCCTGTAATATATTATGTAGGTTGGTTGTGAGTTGGTAGAAGCTCACATTGCAAGTCCGACAACCTACAATTGATATTATATTACTAAAATCTTAATATTCTATTATGAAATATACTTCTACCAACTGTAATTCCTACTGTAAAGAATGTAGGTATTAAAGAAATATGTTAAAATATCCGTACAAATATTATTTATTTTTTATATAACAAAACTATGGAAGGAAATAAGAAAAGAATAATAATAGCAACTGTAGTAGGTATTGTATTATTAAGCTGTTTTGTAGGAAGCTTTCGTGTAATAAACAGTGGAGAAGTTGGTATCAGAGTAAGACTGGGAAAAGTTATAAGTACACAGATGAACGAAGGAATTAATTTTAAAATACCATTAGTAGAGAAAATTGTTAAAATGAACATACGTGTACAGAAAGTAGAAGTAGAAGCATCTAGTGCAAGTAAAGATATGCAAGATGTTAAATTAAGATTAGCTATTAATTATAAGGTCGGTGCAGATAAAGCAACGGAATTGTATAAAACAGTAGGAGAAAAATATAAGGATATTGTCTTACAACCTGCTATACAAGAAAGTGTTAAGGCTGTTACAAGTCAATATACAGCAGAAGAGCTAATAACCAATAGAAGTGAAGTAAGTAAAAAGTGTATTGAGATGTTACAAGGTAAGATAGAGAAATACGGGTTACAAGTAGAAGATTTTAATATTACAAATTTTGATTTCAGCCAAGAGTTTAATAAAGCAATAGAAGAAAAGCAGGTTGCAGAACAAAAGGTTTTAACTGCTAAACAGGAATTAGAAAAATCTAAGGTAGAAGCGGAAAGAAGAATTGTAGAGGCGGAAGCAGAGAAAAAGGTTAATGAAATGAAACAACAAAGTCTAACGGACAATGTTATTAAAGAGAAGTTTATTGCTAAATGGGATGGTTCTCTACCTACTGTAGTTGGAGGTAATGGAATATTTAATATAAATGATTTCTTGCAACAATAGATAGGAGAATTATTTAGCTCCTTTTCTACAAAGAACTGTCTTGAATGTCTTAAAGAATATCTTTATATCTAGTTTAGGAGAACAGTGCATAGAATACCAAGATTCTAGTTCTAATCTCTTTTGGAATGTAGTATCGGATCTACCAGAAGTTTGCCACAAACCAGTTAATCCAGGTTTTGTCTTTATAATGAGATTATAGAAAGAACCCATATCTTCTTTTTCTCTAGGTAAATATGGTCTATTACCAATAATATTCATATCTCCCTTTAAAATATTAATGAACTGTGGCCACTCATCTAAAGATGTCTTTCTCAATATCGCACCAACCTTAGTAACTCTAGGATCGTTTTTAAGCTTCTTATTAATTCTGTACTCTTCTCTTAATTTCTTATCCTCTTTTAACAATCTCTTTAACTCCTCATCTGCACCAACCATCATAGATCTAAACTTATATAGTTTAAACGTATTTCCATTCTTACCAATCCTATCCTGTGTGAAGAATATTGGATTGTTATCTTTGTTAATGACAGAAGCTATTTTAACTGTTGCAGACAATGGAATAAGTACAATAACACCAAAGAAACCACAAAAAATATCTAAAAATCTCTTACCAACAAAATACACAGACCTAAGAATTGCTCTTGGTCCTATTGTTAACATCTCATTTTCTAAATATGTTGTCTTTTCCATAAGTTGTTATTATATCAAAAAATCCTTAATTTATATATATTTCCCTCTTCTTTTTGTTTTATTTGCTTTCAGACTATTCTGTTTATAAAAATTATAAACAACTAATCCAATCACAATTCCTATGCTATCTATTAAGGTATCTATAAACCTCCCATCCCTATTACTTAGAGATTGATGTAACTCATCTGTACAAGAATAAACATAACAAATAACAAAAGATAATAAATAAATATTATTAGTAACAAAGGATATATTTGTAGAAGCCAATGCATTAACAACTAATAATGACAGAAGCAAATACTCCAAAACATGAGAAATCTTCCTAACTGGAACATTTAAAGCATCACTAACGGAGGTTTTATCTATCTCTGCATTAGTTACATCATTAATCTCTTCTACTGTATATTCTATAACCTGTGTACTACTCTCATTAGATGTCTGACTATCCTGATTAGAAAACATAAAAATCACAAACATCCAAAGAATTACAAGTAACCAATAAATAAAAGATTTTGTCATATTGTTCTATTATACATAATAATTTTACATATTAAACTAAATATAGAATTTTGCTATAATCGGCCATGTCCAACCTAATAGTAAAAGGAGGAAACACATTAAACGGAGAAATTACCCCAGCAGGAAATAAAAATTCTGCTTTACCTATACTATGTGCGTCACTCCTTACTAACGAAGAAGTCATAATCCACAATCTTCCAGACCTTACAGATGTATGTAAATTAGTAGAATTAATGGAGTCTATAGGCTCTAAGATTGAGTGGAACAAAGAAACAAAGACAATAAAAATAGATAACTCTAAAGTGAGAAAGAGTTTTGGAAAAGAAGCATTTCCACTAGGAATGAGAGGATCCATATTGTTGTTTGGTCCACTTGTAACCAGAATGAGAGAATTAGAAATACTACCTAATATCGGTGGATGTGCGTTGGGAATTAGAGAGTTAGATCCACATTTACAAGTATTACAAGAGTTAGGTGTAAAGATAAAGACGAACGGTACGATTCATTTGAAAGCACCTTCTAAACTCAAAGCAGGTACATTGTGGCAGGATTACATGAGTGTTACAACTACAGAGAACTTTGTAATGGCTGCATCTCTTGCGGATGGAAAGTCTGTTATGGTCAACTCCGCTTCCGAACCACATGTGCAGGATCTTTGTAATTTCCTAATTAAAATGGGGGCAAAGATAGATGGTGTTGGTACATCCACACTTACTGTTACAGGTGTAGATAAATTACATGGTGCAGAGTTTACAATATCTTCTGACCACCACGAGATTACTACTCTACTTGCTCTTGGTGCTATGACAGGTGGAAATATAAGAGTAAATAAATCTGAACCACAGTTCTTCCCTTTGATAAACAACACATTTAAGAAGTTTGGAGTGGATATTACCTACGATAAAGATACTGCTGTTGTTAAAGATACAAAATCTCTCAAGATTGTAGAACCATATACAAAGAACATGTTACCAAAGGTAGAAGCTGCACCTTGGCCTTACTTCCCTACTGACCTTATGCCATTGATGATTGCTCTTGCTGTTAAATCCAAAGGAAACATAATGTTCTGGAATAAACTTTTTGAGGGAGGTCTATTCTGGACAAACGAACTTACAAAATTTGGTGCTCAGATATTTATGTCGGATCCACATAGAATTATCGTCTTCGGTGGAAAGAAATTACATCCAGCAGAAGTAGATGCCCCAAATATCATTAGAGCAACAGTCGCACTTATGATGGTTGCACTTACGATTAAAGGAGAAAGCAAGATTAATAATGCCGATTCTATTAAGAGAGCACATCCATACTTTATAGAAAATCTCCAAAAGCTAGGTGCAGATATTCGATGGGAGGGTTAAGCATCTTCTTTACTCCATCTCGTAATTCATATTTATAAAAAAATGTCATTGAATAATTTAATAAATTAAGTATAATGAATATATAATAATATAGTTAAATATTATTCTTATGGCTAAAAAAGAGGATAAGCATGACGCAATCCGAATTGCAATGGTGATGGGAAAATGGAATGGCGGTGGAATAGAGTCTACAGTAATGAACTATTATCGCCATATGGATAGATCTGTTGTACAGTTTGATTTTATCTATGAAGAAGGTTCCACAAGTGTACCAGTTAAAGAAGTAAAAGAGCTTGGTGGTAAGCTCTTTGAATGTCCAGACATAAGAGATTACTCTGCTTATCTTAAAGCAATGGAAGCATTCTTTTCTGAAAGTGACTATAAGATTGTTGACTCCAACATCAATGAATTTTCTGTATTACCTCTTAAGGCCGCAAAAAAAGTTGGAATACCTATTAGAATAGCGCACTCCTACTGTGCTTCTCCATATAATGGTGCAATCAGGAACAATTTCAAGCTATCCATGATGGGTAAAATGTTAAAACCTCAAATAAAAAATTATGCCAATGTTTATCTTGCATCTACAGAATATGCTGGAGAGTGGTTATTTGGAAAAGGAGCAGATTTTACAGTTGTTAACAATGCTATAGATATTAACAGATTCAAATATGATGGAAGAGCAAGAAGAGTAAGAAGAAAAGAAGCGGGCATAAAGGATGACACACTAGTAATTGGACACATTGGAAAATTTGTAGAACAAAAAAATCATAAATACCTAATAGATATTTTTGATAAAATTCATAAGAAAAATCCAAACTCCATATTAAGATTAGTTGGTGGAGGACCATTAGTTGATTCTATAAAAGCTCATGTAAAAGAACTTGGTTTAGTAAATTGTGTAGAGTTCTTGGGACAAATAGATGATCCCGAGAAGTTCTATCTGACGTTAGATATTTTCCTACTTCCATCTTTGTATGAGAACTTACCTCTTGTTTCTGTAGAAGCACAAGCAAGTGGATTACTTTGTTTCTTTACAGATGAGATGCCTAGAGAGGCACAGATATTAGACAGCACAGCATTCATGAGTGTAAAAGATGCTCCAAGCAAATGGGCAAGTGCAATTTTAGAAAAGAATAAGACATTCAAGAGAGTAAACACAAGGGATATTCTATCTGCTTCCAATTTTGACATCAAAAAAGAAGCAAATAAATTACAAACTATGTATTTAGATTTGTTGGAAAGCGAGTTAGTACAGTAACTCTTATTCTAAACCAATATTATCTAATATCCTATCTGCAGCATTCTTAGTAAATACTTTTTCCAAACCTTCTTTGTCTATCTTTTTATCCTTGTTATAAAAAAGAGTAATTGTATCTAAAAAGGTATCCTTCTTCATTTCATCTTCATTTAGAATTGTGGCTAATCCATAATTAACTAGAATCTGTGCATTCTTGTATTGTTCATTATGAGTAACCCAAGAAATAGGTATAAATATAGATGGAATTTGTAGTAAACCAAGCTCATACACGGTATTCGCCCCTGCTCTACCAATATACAAATCTGTATTATTTAACAAACAACCAATATCTTTCTTGCCAATAAACTTTGTAAGTAATATCCTATCTCGCATATCTTTGGGATATTTATCTATCTCCTTCTTTATTACAGAATAATCGTTATAAACAGTATTATCTCCAGTTTGCAGAACTATCTGGTAATTAATAGCTAGAATCTTTAGGCAAGCAAGTGACACTTCATTGATACTGTGAGAACCAAGACCTCCTCCAGAAATGTAGATAATTGGATATTTATTTCTATTCTTAACAAATCTCTCAAGTATATCTTTTAGCTCGCCTTCTGCCGTCTTTTGGAATATATCTTCTCTAACTAGATTACCAGTAAGAATAGTTTTATCCTCTGGAAAATAAGAAGAAGAATCTTGGAATGCAAGAAATATCTTATCTGCAACCTTACCGACAATCTTGTTAGCTAATCCAATAGCAGAAGTCTGCTCGTGTAGGTAGACTTTGCTTTTTAAAGATTTACCAATTAGACATACTGGCACTGTAACAAATCCACCCGTAGAAATAATAATATCTGGTCTAAACTTGCCTAGTATCTTTCTGCTATCGATAAATCCAAGAAATGTTCTAAACATAAGTTTAATGCTCCTTAGAGAAAATGTTCTCTGTAATTTACCTGCTCTTATGAATTTCTTGTTAAAGTCTTCTCCTTTTAGAATCTGTTGCTCCAAAGAATGACCGTACTCTTCTCCCTCCATTCCCAAATCTCCACCAATGTATAGAAAATTAGAATCATCTAACTCGTATCTTTTCTCTAGCTCTTTGACAATACTCAAACAAGCAGAAATATGACCACCAGAACCACCACCTGTTACAACTATCTTTTTATTTAATTTCTTCTTATCTACTGTCTGTTTTTGCATATTTACTAATGTTTAGTAATATAGCTAAACCAATTAAAGTTACAATTGTGCCGCTTCCACCATAAGTTAGAAGTGGAAGAGGTATTCCTGTTAGAGGAATTAAACCAATATTTGCTGCCATATTCATGAATGCTTGTAATGGCAACCATATTGTTATCCCAATTGCTAAAAGCTTTCCCTGTTTATCTGGAGCATTCTTAGCAACTTTTAATCCTCTCCAAAAGAACAATACCCATGCACCTATTAGGATTATACCACCAATAAAACCTAATTCCTCCAATATTACTGCAAATATAGAATCTGTAAATGCTGTGTTTTCTACTAAATATCCATATCTTTGTCTGGATTGTCCAAATCCTGTTCCGAAGAAACCTCCAGATCCTATACCTATAAGGATTTGTTGCATCTGATATCCAGTTTTTCTTGCATCTGGAACTTCTCCTGTTACCATTAAGTTCCAATATGTAGCAATTCTTTTTCTTCTGTATTCACTACCAAACGCAGCAACAAATCCAACAGGTATTATTGCTAAGAATAATCTCCCCATATATATAAGGTGCTGTTTGCTTTCTTTTGCAACAAAGAATAGTAAGAATGCAATAGCGGCGATTACGATTGTGGTCCCCAAGTCTGGTTCTATAAATACAAGCACTGCTACTATGCCTATAAGTAGAAAATAAGAAATAAATGCTTTTATAAATGCTTTGTCTGGTTCTTTCTGCACCATACCTGCAATGTATTTGTTTTTGGATAACCAAGTAGCTGCATATAAAATAACGGAAAGTTTGGCAAACTCTGCAGGCTGTATACTTCCAAGTGGTCCTAAAGAAAACCATCTTCTTGCATTGTTGATCTCTTCTCCTATTGCTAATACTAGAACAAGTAAGCCAATAGTAAGAATCATTATAGGGTAAGATAATTTGCATAATTTTCTGTAGTCATAATGGTAGAGTAAAAATGATACTAATCCACCAAAGAATAACCAGATTACTTGGTATTTAAGAAAATGTGTAGGGTCTCCGAATTCTGTGTTTGCTTTATAAACACTCGCATCAAAAATCATGATTGCACCAAATATGGCCATAATAATTGTAAACAATAACAAAATCTTATCTGGAGTATACTTTGTCTTTGAGTCGTTTTTATCTCCTCTTCTACTTTTCTCTCGCATTGGCCTTGTCATGATTTTTATAATATACTATATCTAATTATGAATAACAAAGATTTAGTTATAGTTGTAGGTGGTCCTGGTGGTAGTGGTTCTTCTACCATTGCCAAGATGATGGAAAAGCATTTCCAACTGAAGAGAGTTTATGGTGGTGAGATTATGAGGGAGCTCGTTGCTAAGGAGGGTTATAAATCTTTTGAGGATTTCTATGTCGGGCAGAATGAAGATGCTCTTTTGGCTTTTGATAAAAAGATAGATGATATTCTTATTGAGAAAGCTAAGGAAGGTAATGTACTTATAGAATCTAAGGTGTTTGCTGGTATTGCTACTGTCCAAAAGATTCCAACTACTGTTAAAATTTGGCTTACTGCTTCTTTGGATGTGCGTTCCAAGCGTTCTGTTATGAAAACGGATACTAAGAATGTATTTAAGAAGTTCTTTATATATTTATCTTTTTTAAGAGATTTGCAAAAAAGATACACATTAGATAAAAATAGGTATAAGAAGTTGTATGGTATTGATTATGACCGTCCAGAACTGTACAATGATATAATTATAGATTCTAGTAATCTTAATGAACAGGAAACATTAGATTTAATTTTAGAAAAAATAAAAGATGGAGGATACATTAAATAACATCCAAAATACTGCTACCCAAAATCCAAATATAGTTAATATGAACAATGTTGTTAATGTTCCAACACAATCTCCTGTGACGCCTTCACCGGCTCCAGCTGCTCCTTCTTCCGTTGCTGTACAAGAAGCTCCTTCTGTTGCAGAGGAGGATTTAGATATGAGATGGACTAGAAGAAAATGTCTTGTCTGTGGTTATACATACGAGGGTTCTCACACACTTGCAAAGTGTCCAAAGTGTGGCAATGAAAATCCAGATAAGTTTGATGATGCAGATTAATCTTTATTCTTAATCTCCTTGTGTATTTTGTAAGCTCTGTATAGTCTTTGTATTCCGAATACAAGGACTGCAGCATCGTCGATTTGTCCTACTCCAATTAATGCATCTGGAATGATATCTATTGGAGAAAAAACGTATAATATCGCTATAACACCAAGAACGATGTCTTTTACCATCTCGTCCTCTCTTTTTTCTAGCTCTTTGTCTTCTTTTTTGTTTTCTTCTTCTTTGTTTACTATCTCTCCTTCCATATTAATATATTTTTATAATAGTGTTTGTTTTGTCATCATAGGCATGTATAGAGCCATGTGTTACACCAAACTGCTTTTTATTCATGTCTGGCTGCCTATTGTTTAGAATGTAGTATAACATATTTATAACACCTCTATGTGTTACTATTAAACTTTTGCCGTGAGATAGTATCTTATCTTTGTCTCTTTTTATTCTTTTGTAAAAATCTATCATAGATTCTCCATTTGGATATCTGGTGTGCACGTTAACATTAAACATGTATTGTGGAAATATCTCCTTGGCTGTGTTCTTATCCATTCCGTTTAGTAATCCTTTGTTTAATTCTCTCAGTCTTTTATCTTCTATTGGTTTAATTCCTAACGCTTCTCCTATTAATGCAGCACTCTCTCTTGCTCTTGTTATGTCGCTTGTGTAAATAGATTCTATTTGTAAATGTTTGTCTAAGATATAATTTATAGAATTTTTAATCTGTTCTTTTCCTTTTTTAGTAAGTCCAACATTACTCCAACCACCAATATGTGTTTCGTCGTCTAGGCCATGTCTTATTAGATAAATCATTGAATTATGAAATAAATTTTGCTATTAACAATGGTGTTATATATGCTTCTACTAATCCTGCAACAATTAATAGTGGAATAATAACTAATAGAAATGACCAAAGAATATCGAGGAGTACTTTTTTCATTGGATGCTTATTCTTTTTTAAGCATGTCTTGGTTACTTCTATACATAGGTATATGCCCAAGGAAAAACTATACATCATTGCAGGTAATTCAAAGATTCCATGAGGTAGTATCCCTACAAGTATGTAAGAAATTACTGGCATATCACCTGTGTTAAGTGCACCAATTACTATTCCTATTATTGTTGAATTTAGAAATATGCTCAATATTGGATTGAATACAAATGGCACTATTCCTGTTATTATTCCAACAACGCACGCTACGATATTGTTATATATAAGGAGTAAGCAGTTTACAGACCCATCATCATTAATCATATATGATTTGCTTTGGAGAAACTCTGAAATAAATTGTGCTGCATACTCTTGATATTTACTTCCAATAGCATAGCCGAGTAGTGCTATTACAAAAAATGATAAGGAAACTATCGAGAAGATTAGTAATATCCTATTCTCCTTGTTGAACTTGATTAGCTTTTTGTATCTTTTCTTTAATCCTTCCATTAATCTATGTCTATAATTTCATAATTTCTATTCCCAAGTCCAAGTTCAGCTGCATGTTCTACTGTATGTATTGCATGTCTTGAATCCATTCTTTCTATAAGTGCTGCTTTACCTGGATCTTCTGAATTCTTTACTGCATCGTAGCATGCTTGATCTATAGCTACAGGATCAATACTTGCAAATAATCCTATGTCTCCCATCTCTGGCTCTGCTGGATTAGAATCACAGTCACAATCTACAGATAATCTGTTTGCTACATTTATATAAATAATATTGTTATTCATATAATCTACGACTGCACTACATGCCTCTGCCATTGACTCTAGAAATGCATCTTGTTCTGGTAAGTGTGACCAGACGTAGAGCTGATTGGTACTCTTTCCTGCACTGTGTATATGTAGTTTTCCATTATGTGATGCGACACCTATGGACATATTTTTTAGTGCTCCACCAAAACCTCCCATTTGATGTCCTTTGAAGTGAGATAGCATTAGTATTGAGTCGTAATTTTTTAGATGATCCCCTACAATATCATTCTCTAAATGTACAGATCCATTTCTGGTTGGAATTTCAAATTCCCCTTCTTCATCCATGATGTCTACATTGGCAATTTTATCGAATCCATGGTTTTCTATTGTTTGTCTATGCTTTTTTGTCGCTTGCCTAGATCCACCGTATGCAGTATTACATTCAACAATTGTTCCATCTATCTTCTTTACTAAGTCACCAATTAGTTCTGGATGTAGGTAATTATTTCCACCTTGTTCTCCTGTAGATATCTTTACACCTATTTGTCCATTTAATGATTTTTCTTTAGAAAGAAGCTGATATATTTTAACTAAGCTTTCTGATGTTATTTCTTTTGTAAAATAAACTTTAGATTTTTCCATATTATTTATAATTATTTTATTATTGGTATATTGTACCATATAAAGAAAAAGAGGACCTCCAGATTGTCCTCTTCCCCTAATTATTTTTATTAATTAATTATCATTACCTACAAGGTAGATTGCTTCATTAATTGACTTGATGATATTCCAATTTGGAAAATATATCAAGTGTGTATAGTTAGCAAATGTGCATACTATAGTCTATAAAGTACAAATATATGCCTGTATAAAGGAATATGTGTCGTCTATTCAATTGTAAATTTTAAAAACTTAAATAATTATTCTGTCCTAAGAGCCACTACTGGATCTCTTTTCGCTGCGATTCTAGAAGGTACTAATCCTGCAATGAGTGTTAAAACAATGCTAAGTATTATCAATCCTAAACCACCAAAAATTGGAAGAAGTGCTAATTGTTTTACGTCTAATTCATTCTGTCCAATAATATTTATTGGAATTGATAACAATAATGTAACGACTATTCCAAGTGTTCCAGATATAAATCCTTCTATAAATGTTTCTGCATTGAATACTCTTGAAACATCTTTTTTACTTGCTCCAATTGCTCTTAAGATTCCAATTTCTTTTGTTCTCTCTAAGACACTTATGTATGTAATAATTGAAATCATAATGGATGAAACAACTAATGAAATTGCAACGAATGCTATTAGTACATAACTAATAATATCTACAATCTTCTGGACTGAAGAAACCATAACTCCTACAAAATCTGTGTATGTTATTATATTTTCTTCTTTCCCATTATTTTCTTGCTGCTTATTGTAATCCTCTATTGCTTTAGAGATATTTTCTTTTCCCTCAAAATCTTTTGCATATATGTTTATAGAGGATGGCTCGTCTAGATTTATGGATCCTAACTTCTTTAAATTATACTCGTAAGAAGCAGTATCATTTGATTTATATATCTCCATCATCTGTGCTATTTGTTCTGTACTCATCTGCGAAAGCTGGTATTTTTGCTCATCTGTAAGTGCAGACATATCAAATGATGACGCATCATCTGTAGGAAAATCTAAACCTGAGAAAATGTTTTTTGTTGGATTATCTTTTTGCTCTTTTACAATATCCGCATTATTGATCTCACTAATAACGTAGCTTGTTAAGCTTGGTAAATAACCAATGCCTCCAGATATGGAATTAGATAAAGCAGTGTCATTTTGCTGTATTATTCCAACTACTTTTATAGATTCTGCACGAGCGATTAGATCGTTCATGTAATCCTTATCATCTGATTTATTAATCCATATGTTGTTTTCCTTTAGATAATAATCTGTATGTAAAACAAGTTTATAGCTTAGAGAAAGAAGTTCATCATATGTGATTGAGAAAGTGTCTTCTTTCTTTAATTCTTCACCATTCAGAACTCTCTTCCATTTGTCCTTTAATTCTTCCTGTTTTTTCAAGCCTAAAGTGTAAAACGTGTAATCACTTATTTCTCCGTTTTTATTAGCCATAATAACAACTTCGTTGTATTTTGTTGGCCAATCTCCTGCTACTAGATTGTATTGAGATTTGATTAAATCATCATTGTCTAATAGTTCTCTCCATACATTTCTGTTTGACATCATTGAAAACATTGATGGTCCAGACATATTGTTTGCATCTTCAGATGTTCCTCGACTCATTCCTATTGTGTCCAATACTGTGCTTGGATTTACCTTTATGCCCTCATCTGTATAAAGATTGATATTTATGTCGTATTCGTATTGTATAGCGTTACTGTTTTCTTTTATTGGATTGCTCTCTTGTTCTATATATTTTTTGAATTCTTTAAGATTATTGCTGTTTGATTTTATAGAGAATGTTGTTAGCATATCGTTTACAACATTGTATGAATAAATCGTATTCTCTGCCCTTTGTTCTATCTCTTCGCTAGGAGTATCTTTCATCATTGTCTCCATCATGCTTGAGATATCTATTGTTTCTTGTTCTATAGTTATTGGATATGATGATAGCGTCTCCTCTTCTACTCTATCTATATAATGTTGTATTCCATTAGATAACGACATTATCAATGCTATTCCTATTATTCCGATAGAACCTGCAAATGATGTTAATGCAGTTCTTCCTTTTTTCGTTAGTAAATTCCTAGAACTAAGCGTTAGTGCTGTTGCAAATGACATATGTGGCTTCTTTTCTTTTTTCTTAGCCTCCTCTTCTTTAAGCTCTTTTGCTTCTTCTCTATCTACCTTATATGGATTGCTATCGCTAGTTACTTTTCCATCTAGAAGTTGTATTGTTCTTGTTGAATACTTCTTTGCCAGATCTGCATTATGTGTAACCATAATAACAAGCTTTTCTTTGGAAATCTCCTTTAATAAATCCATTATTTGTAAGGAAGTTGTAGAGTCTAGTGCACCTGTTGGCTCATCTGCAAGAATAATATCTGGATTTCCAACTAACGCTCTAGCTATTGCTACTCTTTGCATCTGTCCTCCTGAAAGTTCTGTTGGTTTTTTACTGATTTTTTCTTCTAGACCTACTGTATTTAGTGCTTGCTTTGCTCTCTTTCTTCTTTCTCTTCTGCTTATTCCTGCAACTGTAAGTGCTAATTCTACATTACTTAATATGCTTTGGTGAGAAATAAGATTATAACTTTGGAAAACAAACCCTACTGAGTGATTACGATAATTATCCCAATCCTTATCTTTATAATCCTTTGTAGTTTTACCATTAATTATTAAATCTCCAGATGTATACTGATCTAGCCCTCCTATTATATTTAAAAGTGTTGTTTTACCACATCCACTTGGTCCTAATATGGATACAAATTCGTTTTGTCTGAAATCTATTGTTACTCCTCTTAGTGCTTCTACTTTGTCTTCCTTTTCTCCATATGTTTTTCTTATACTTTTTATTTGAAGCATTTTGCTATCTGTTTAATTTAGAACTTGTAATTCTACATATTAGGGATTTTTTTGGCAATAACAGGTTGTAGATGATATATTAGTTAATAAGAGTTAATTTATAAAAAAACTGCCTGTGTCATTAGAAAAAAATGATGAATTAAATAATACAAAAAGTGTGGAATCGTCTCATACTTTTGAAAATTATATGGAACCTATGGAAGGGAAAATGAGAGAGAGTCTTATTTATGAAGCTTCTAGAATGCCAGATGGTTCTGTGAATATGGGTGGTGTCGCTTTGCGCATTCAATGGGAAAATAGAATGAGAAATGAGAGAAATATGAATGTAACCATGTTTGGAATTGGTAAAGATGATTTTGATATTTATGTTCCAGAAGAGAATATAGACAAATATGTAAGGGATAATGGTGCTGGTAATATTCGTCCAGATGGT
>JAGDCC010000023.1 GCA_017958745.1 bacterium | reverse complement strand
CTGATGGCGGAAATGGAAATGGTAACGGTAACGGAAATGGTAACGGAAACGGAAATAGTGGTGTAGCATGTATATTGGGAAATGGTGCATATACATGTACTCAAGGACCATTCGGTAGTTATTCTCATAAAAACGAAGCAGCTATGGATATAACTGGTGTAGATGTCATAACTGCTCCAAGTTTTTGTAAAGCAGAAAAGAAAAATTGTTACGTAAAATATGGAGGGCAGACAACATGTACTGTAAATGGACAAACAGGAAACGCGGGAGGATATGTAACATTATCTGCAACTGTTCCTGAAACAGGTGCTAAGTATGAATTTTTGTTTGCACATGTAAATAGTGCAGGAAGTGGATATGTAAGTGCTGGAGAAACTGTCGCAATAGTCGCAAGCTTCCAAGAAGTTGGATTACCTTGCTCTACAGGAAAACATGTACATCTAAAAGTAACATCTTATACAAATGGAAATGGACAGAAAATATCTCCTGTAACTGATCCATATGGTGTTTTAACAGGTTCTTCTGGAGATGGAGGATTCGGATGTTCTATTTCTGCTTGTACAGATTAATAATTAAAAATGGACGAAAACAAAACAAAAAAAATAGGTAAAAAAGCATTGTTGGTAGTAATTGCTATTATTATAGTAATATTGACAATACTTCTATATTTAGAATTAAGTGGAAGGTTTGGTAATAGTGTTTATCTGACTTCTCCAATACATCAAGATAGTCTTGCAACTTCTACACAAGTATTAGATATCTCTTCTGTCTCAAGAATCCCATCTGGAGATTCTGAAATATATGCAATAGATAAAAATATGAAGCTTACAACAATAGAAAAAGTTGCAAAAGAATTAAATCTACAACAAACCAAATCTATTAGTGGAACATACTATCAATGGGGTACAGATGATGGTAGCAATATAATATATTCTGTACCACAAAACTATTTCTTACTATATTCCCAAAATGGAATTGCATTAAGCAATAATGTCTCATCCTCTACATTCTCTTCTTTTGCAAAGAATTATTTTGGAGAAGACTGGCAATATTCTTTAAAGAAAGAAATAACATTGGAAGATGGAAGTATTAAATATTTAGCAAATAGGCTAACTGAAGACGGCACAGAAATTAACTCTACGGAAGAAGATTACTGTACAGACTATATTATTGTAAAAAATAATAAATTGGTTGGAGCCAAATTCTTGCTAACGAAGTTTATTAAAAATGCAAAACTGGCTCCGTTGATTTCTTATAGTGATTTGCAGAAATATATTAATGTATCTACATATCCCAAAGAGTTTTATCCAAATCTAACTTTCTCTGAAAGCTCTAATCTGTATGGTATAGATTACAATTCTGATAATTATATGGATATTGTAAACTCTATAGATGATTGTGTGGCTAATACTGTAGATTTGGTCTATTATTATAATTCCTTCTCGCAAGAATATTTAACACCAGTATATAAATTTGGATTAACTTGTGACATAAAATATAAGGGTGAGACAACATATATAAATGCAATTTCCTTTGTTAATGCAATAAATCCTAATTATGTTAAAAGTATAGACTAATATTTTTTATAAAATAATGATACAATAACTGCAACTATGAAATGGAATCTTTCTAAAATATTTTTACTTGTTGTATTATTCTTTTCCTTTTGTACAAGGGTAAATGCTTTTGATTTTTATTCTGTAGAAACGGAAAAGATTGATACTACATTGTATTCGACAGAGAATATAAATTATTCTAATCCTGCAAAAATATATATTGCACAAGTAAGTACTAGCTCTGATGATTTAGCTAGAGATCCAATGAAATGGGTGCAGACACTTTATTATTACAGTATAACAAGACTAAAGTTGTCTAACATTCCTTATGCATACCTTCTTGATGAAAATGGAATGATATACCAAGGTAATTCTAATGCGCTAGGTGCTGATGTTGGTTTCCTGGACGAGTCTGGAGTAATCCTAATAGGGTATCTTTCTAATAGGTCTTCTTTTACATCTCGTGCAGAATCTTCTTTGTACAAGGTTGTTGATGAAATTGCTAAACGTTGGGGAATAACAGAGGTTGCTCCTGTAAAACTAACTATTAACAAAAGTGATACGACTATTTCTACAATATCTTCTCGTGCAGATAATAGTGAGTTTGGTACAGTAATTAAGGATATTTTTAAGGATTGGAAAGGTTATAAAGAAGAGGATTTGGATTATAAAGCAAAATTAGTAAGTGTAGATTATGAGAAAACTATGACAATAGGGCAGAGAAGTAAAGTTACTGTCGTCATACAGAACAATAATGATTTTATCTGGTTTACAGATAAAAGTCCTATTTATGTATCTACAGCAGATGGAAAAGATAGTGAGTTTGCTATTAACAAAAAATGGGTTAGTTTCTCCAGACCGGTTGGTATATTGGATAAAGTCGTTAAACCTGGAGAAAGTGTAACTCTTGAGTTTGAGATGCAAGGAAAGTTTTCTTTAGGAGATGTATCTGAGGACTTTGTATTTGTAAAGGATAATGGTACTGTTTTTGATAACACAACCTTTACTGTAACTTTAAGTGTAGATAAGGGAGAAAATTCTTTGGTAGTGGTGAGTTCTCCCGAATATGGCTTTGTAAACATAAGGTCTTGTGCAGGAGCTAGTTGTAATCTCTTGGATACAGCAGAAGATGGAGAGATGTTTATACTTTTAGAGAGTACAGACTCTGGTTGGTCTAAGATTAGGTTTAACCTAGATCAGGAAGGTTGGGTTGCAACGCGTTATCTAAAGAACATTTAATATTCTTAATATATTTTTATGCAAATAGAAGAAATTCTTAATAGCCTAAATCCGGAACAAAAGAAGGCTGTTTTATGTACAGAGGGACCATTGCTAGTTTTTGCTGGAGCTGGATCTGGTAAGACAAAGGTTATTACCAATAGAATTGCATATCTCATTGCTAAGAAAGGTGTTGATCCAAAGAATATTATGGCTGTTACATTTACCAAGAAAGCTGCCGGTGAAATGCAGGAAAGGGTGTCTGGTATCTTGAAGGACTTAGATATGGAAAATTTAGGTGTTCCAACCATAGGAACTTTCCATTCTATTGGTGCAATGATACTAAGACAACATCCAGAAGCTTTAGGACTGAATCGCAATTTCTCTATATATGACTCTAACGATACAGAAAACCTCATAAAAGCACTTATGCAAGAAAGAGATATAGACATAAAGCAGGTAAGACCAAGTGCTATCTCTAATTTGATTAGTTCTGCTAAAGATAAAATGGTATCTCCAGAGCAGTTTCCAAACTATTTTGCAGGCTTTTTGGAAGATATTACAGCAGATATTTATCCAGATTATGAAAAGCAACTTATGGCACAAAACTCTGTAGATTTTGGAGATTTGTTGTATCTAACTGTAAAACTATTAGAAGAAAATGAGGATATCTTGAATTCTTATCAGGAAAAGTACAATTATTTCTTAATAGATGAGTACCAAGATACAAATAATGCACAGTATAGATTTGCAAAGCTATTATCAGATAAATATAAAAATATCTGTGTAGTAGGTGATGATGATCAGGGAATATATGCATGGAGAGGTGCGGATATAAAAAACATCCAATCTTTTGAGAGTGATTTTGACAATGTAACAGTAGTTAAATTAGAACAGAATTACAGATCCACAAAGAATGTTATTAGTGCTGCTGTAAGTGTAATAGGACAAAATAATGGAAGAGTACAAAAAGTATTATGGACAGACAATGATGAAGGAGACAAAATAACAGTTTACCAAGCTGCTGACCAAGAAGACGAAGCAGAATATATTGTAGACAGAATAAGAGTATTAAGACAACAAATGGTACCTTTGAATAATATTGCTGTGTTATATAGAACAAACTTCCAATCTAGATCTATAGAAGAAGCACTACTAAAGTCCGGAATGCCATATAAACTTGTTGGTGCTTTTAGATTCTACGATAGAAAAGAAATAAAAGACATAATAAGTTATCTAAGATTCTGTTTTAATATAAAAGAGGAGTTAAGCTTAGATAGGGTGATTAATGTTCCGAGTAGAAAAATGGGGCCAAAAGCTGTTGCTAATATACATGAATTTGCAAAGCAGGTAGATCTCTCTGTGGGAGAATTCATATTGGGTGCATTTGCATGTCTAAATATGGAGGAAAGGGAGCATGTAGGTATTCAAGAAGGAAAAATTGCACAAATCCAGACGTTAGAATCTCAGTGGAAAAAATATGCAAATGTAATAAATCTATTTGGAAGTATTTACACATTCTCTAAAGGAAGAGAGTTAATAGAAATAATAGATGCTGTATTGGATAAAACAGATTATATTAAATCTTTTGATGACAGCTCAGAGCAGGCACAGATGCAAAAAGAAAATATAGAAGAGTTAAAGAATGTTGCTGCAAGCTATTCTAAGAAGTATGGAAAGGATAGTTTAGAGGTCTTCTTGAATGAGATTAACTTAATAGAGCAGGAGCAAAATAAGAACCAAGATGAAACAGGTAATTTTATAAATCTAATGACACTACATTCTTCTAAGGGATTAGAGTTCAATTATGTTTTTATGATGGGAATGGAGGAGGGACTATTACCACACAATAGAGCACTTGCAGATGAGAATGAGCTAGAAGAAGAAAGAAGATTGTGTTATGTAGGAATAACAAGGGCAAAGCTAAAGTTGTATCTTACATTTGCAGAAAGAAGACAAACTAGAGAAGGATACACATCCCAGATACCATCTAGATTCTTAGGAGAAATACCTCAAGATATTTGCGAATATTACAGTTATGCTTAGTTGCTTAACCAACTAAGTTCTCCGTATTGTGCGACATACTTCTTATAAACAGCAGGCCACATCTTTGCAGGATTTGCACCACTTCTTATCTTTTGTAATGTCCTTGTAACCTGTAGCTTTCCATCGTAGATGTTGTCGTTAGGGTAACTGTTGTACCATGTCTGAGGACTATATTGGAACAAACCTTTGTATGTTCCATTGCTAATTGCGTTACAACCAGACTCTAGTTTCATGGTGAATTTGAGCCATTGTTTCTCTTCTTCCGTTGCAGAAACAGAATCTACATAACTGTACCAGTAATTACAATCGTGGCCATTTGGTTGACCTTCTACTGGAGTAATTATTATCTCCTCTATATTTATGATCTCGTTTTGAGGTTCTCGTATTATCTCTTCTTTTTCTATCTCTTCACTGATTAGTTCGTTATTCTTATAAACAGACTTGATTGTCTGTACAAGTTCTCCATTAATACCATATTGCGTAGTCTCTTGTTTGCAGGATGTTCTACATCCTGTATCTCCAGTGTAAATAGTAGAATAAGCTATCGGTAATGTATTTGTTGTATACACAGTATCCATAATATCTATTGTTATATGTGTATAGTTGTAAATATTATTATCTGGAGATGTAGAGTGGATAGTTATGTTATTCTTGTCTATACCTAAAAAACTTATAAATTCTTCTTGCGTGTCTAGTGTTGTTAAATATCTGTTATTCTCTCCTTGATAGCTTACATAGATAAGCTTGATACTATTTATTTCGTTAATAGTATTGTCTGTTTTATTTCTTGTATAATGATTGAATGTGTCTATTTGTAGAGATTGTGTATCTTCTTGAGAGTTTGCATAGATAGAGTATTTTGGGGAATATTTTTTTAATTGTACAAAAAATGAAATGATAGAAAATACTGCTAATATAAAGAAAAATAACCGTCTAGCTTTTCTCATAAAGTAAATGACATTCTAGCACATTTCTAATATACATCAATATGCTTGCATTTATTTTTTGTAAATGGTAAATATTAATAAAGGAGATTCTCCTATAAAATTAGTATGAACTGTTGACAGATAGCCTATAAAATTGGTAAAATGGCTATGTATCATCAGGGTACTAATATATTTTTGAAGTTTTAAGTAAATGCCTGTTTTAACAAAAGATAAAAAAGAAGAGATTGTAAAGAAGTATGCATTGCATGAAGGCGATACTGGTTCTGCAGAAGTACAGATAGCTTTGTTGACCTATAGAATCAACAATCTCAGCGAACACTTGAAAGTTTTCAAAAAGGATAATCACTCCAGAAGAGGTTTGTTGCAAATGGTTGGAGATAGAAGAAGATTATTGCAATACCTAAAAGACAACGAGCAAGAAAGGTACGATTCTTTAATAAAGAAGATTAAAATCTAAAGTCTTTCTTTGTATAATACTTTCCAAAATATAAGGTCTTTAAATAGACCAAGTTAATTTTATACAATTAAATAAATGTTGTTTAATGAAGTTAAACATGAGTTTGAGATAGAAGGAACTAAATGCTCCTTTGAAACTGGAAAGTTGGCTCTAAAATCTCAGTCATCTATTTTAGCTAGAATGGGAGATACTGTTGTTACAGTAAATATCAACACGAAACCATCTACAGATGATTCCTTAGATTATTTCCCATTATCCGTAGAATACATAGAGAAATTCTATGCAAGCGGTAAGATTAGTGGATCTAGATTTGTAAAAAGAGAGAGATTCCCAAGCGATGATGCTATATTGAAGGGAAGAATTATTGATAGAGCAATTAGACCTAGATTCCCACATGAATATAGAGATGAATTGAGTTTGATTGTTACGGTAATGTCTTATGATAGCGAAAACGATCCTGTATTGTTAGCTATTAATGCAGCATCTGTTGCATTATTGAATTCGACAGCTCCATTTGAAGGACCTATTGCTGGTGTTAGAGTTGGTTTAGATAAAGATGGAACTATTCTTGATTTGAAGAAATCTATGGATGATACATCTGATGATGACAGAATGAATTATGTCGTAGCAGGAGATGGAAAAATATTCACAATGATTGATGCAGGAGCATATAACGTTCCAGATGAGAAGGTTATAGAAGGAATGGAGAAATCATTGGAGTTTATGAAACCATGGTTAGATGCACAGAATGAGTTTATTTCTAAATTAGAAGCTAAGAATAAGGAATATAAGTCTTATGCATTACCACAAGAAATCTTGGATGCTGTTCATGATGAATTAGGTGATGAGACAATTAGAAAGAATTTGGAGACTGGTGACGATAGAATTCACAATGATGCTAAAGCTGCATTGGCAGAAAAGTTTGCAGATAAATATGCACCAGCACAGTTGAATGAAGCTTACGAATACCTACAGAAGAAAACTTTGAGAAGAATTGTAATGGAAGAAGATCATAGAGTAGACGGAAGGAAGATTACAGAAATTAGAGAATTAGCTACAGAAGTAGATTTGCTTCCAAGAGTACATGGCTCTGCATTGTTTACAAGAGGTGTTACTCAGGTTCTCACTATTACAACATTAGGAAGTCTTAAGGATACAATGCTTGTCGATGATATGGAGGGAGAAAGAGAGCAAAGATATATGCACTTCTATAATGATCTTCCATTCTGTTATGGAGATGCTGGAAAAGTTAAGCTTTCTCCAAGTAGAAGGGCTATTGGACATGGAATGTTAGCACAGAAGGCATTAGTACCTGTAATTCCTGATGCTAAGGAATTCCCTTATACAATATTGGTAATGACAGAGGTGCAAGGGGAGAATGGATCTAGTTCTATGGCATCTTGCTGTGGTTCTACAATGTCTTTGATGGCTGCTGGTGTTCCTATTAAACAACCAGTAGCAGGTATTGCATGTGGTCTTATTACAGGAGAAGATGGAAGTTTCAAGGTTTTGACAGATATGCAAGGTGTAGAAGATTTCTATGGTGATATGGATTTCAAGATTGCAGGAACAAAAGATGGAGTAACTGCAGTACAGATGGATACAAAAACAAAGGGATTGAGTATGGATATTGTAAGGCAAACATTTGCACAGTCTAGAGAAGCAAGACTTACAATCTTAGATAAAATGGCAGAAGCTATCTCTGAACCGAGAAAAGAATTGTCTCAATATGCACCAAGAGTAGCACAGATTACGATTCCTAAGGATAAAATAGGTGATATTATTGGACCAGGTGGAAAGAATATTAGAGAGTTGTCTGAAAGAACAGGTGCAGAAGTAGAGATAGAGGAAGATGGAACTGTAAATATTTATGGAAATACTCAAGATTCTATCGATGAAGCTATCCAGTCTATTAGTGCAGTAACATTTGTACCAGAAGTTGGTCATACATACGAAGGTACAGTTGTGTCTGTTATGCCTTATGGAGCATTTGTAGATCTTGTTCCACATGTTTCTGGACTTTTGCATGTCTCCGAAATAACTGATGATTATGTTAAAGATGTTAATGATTATGTTAAAGAAGGAGATAAAGTTACTGTAAAAGTTGTTGGTATGGATAAGCAGGGTAAGATTAAGTTGTCTATGAAGGGTCTTAAGCCTGCGAAGGAAGCTAAGAAGAAGTAGTTTCTAATTCTTCTTATTTAATGCTTATGAAAAGGGAGAAAATGTTTCTCCCTTTTTGTTTGCTATTTTGCTTTTATTAACAAAGATTACTCTAAGATATTGTTTTTTTTCTCTAATCCTTTATTATATTATAGGGATGAAAAGTAATAATTTTGTAAAAGTTGCCTTTGTACTTGTTGTTTTTGTGTGTGCTTTAGCATGCTTTTTTATCAAAGTTGGAATTCCAAATGATTCTACTACGCAATTTGTAAAAGAAGTGTCTGCAGCTACAGATAACCATCTTCCATGGTTTGCAACCAAAGGAGCGGATGTATATGGAGGAGATGTGGTTGTTAATAACCAGAAAGATTTATCTGATTCTAGTATCAACGAAGAAATGTATCTTAGAAGGGATTCGACATATACAATTCTGAGTTATAATATGAGAGATAGTGAAGATAGAGGTAAAATAAGCACATTTACCGGTCTTTTAAGTATTGCTAGAGATGGTGGTAGTTTCTTGGCAAATAATGATCGTTTTGTTACATCTTCTAGCACTTTGGCTATAAATGCTGCTGATACAATGCGTAAAACAAATACTTTTTATGACCACTTTATGTTAACTATTTCCAAAAGATTGTCAGGCTTAGAGGAGTTGTCTGATTTGAATAGTATTGGCGTGTGTACAGGTAATTGTATATTCAGGTCAAAGGATAATATAGAGATAGAAAGTGGTCTGAATTGTAGTGCACCTGTTCTAATCGTAAGCGAGAAAGATATTATTATAAATCCTGATGTAATGGTTACAGGTGGCAATAACGGCTGTATATTTTTAGCTAAGGAAAACATTATTATTAAAGAGGGTATGAATAAAACAGATAAATCATTAGGAGTTATTGATTATGATCGTATATATGGTTATCTATTAGCGGATGGACAAATAATAATAGAGGAAGATGCTAATGATGATGGTTTAGAAGTTATTGGTGGTATGGTTGCATTGGCAAGTGATGGATTAGAAGGATGTTCTAAATATGACGAATATAATAAATATGGCGGATGTAAAGCAGCAGTTGCTATTTTTAGAAATGTTGGAGCTAGTAATTATGAGTATAATAAAACCAATCCAAGTCTTGTTGTTGCTTATGATCAAAGATATAAGAAAATAGCTTCTTATTTCTTTGGCCTGCAATCTTATTATTATAAAACAGATATCGGTCTTAAGTTGTAATAGAGTAGTAATGTTTAAGAAGAAATATAAAGCACAGGTGTTAGCAATTGTCATAGTTGTGCTTTTTATTGCAACAATTATTGGTATTAGTTTGCAAAATAGGAGAAACACATCTATTTCTTCTACAATTGCTAGTAGGGCAAGTATTGAGGCTGATGAGGTTATAGATGGAATATTGAATAAACTCACGACAACTGATTTGTCTAGAGTATTAGAATTATTTAGAGATAAAGAGAAGCTAGAGGAGGATAGATCAGCTGGTAAGACAGAGATAACGGATTTCCTTTCTAATTTGGGGATTGAGAACCCTTTTGATAATAATGAGTCATGTAGCTTAGATATTGAGGGTAATAAATATGTTTTGAGCTTATCGACCTCTAATAATGATGTCGCATATGAAATAAGTGCTGGTCAATCTTGGGTTTTACCGATTAATAATGGCTTTGATCAAAACTCTTCTTGTAAATTAGACTTAAGAATACAAGAAATAGATAGTAGCGCTGGTTTTAGAATATTAAAAACATATGCACAATATGATGAAAATGGCCAATTCCTTGGTTATAAGTCATATGATTATAATGATTCTCAAAGTTATTGCTTGGCTGATGTTGGTGGGTCTGATTGTCGTAATGGTAGTTTACTACCTAATACTGGGTTTAACTGGACAAAGTATAGTAACCAAGAGAATCTGATTTTTCCACTGATGGGAGCTAATGCAATTATAGAGAAAGACGGTGTTAAGTATCAGTTAGATGATATTAATGTGAAGGCTGTTAACGGTAGAATAGGAATTCTCTATTCGATGGTAGATGATGATGGAAATGATTGCTCTGCAGGATATGGTATTAGAAGAATAGTTCTTGAAGCTTATTGTAATGGAACTTACAGTGGTAAGGAAGTAATGATTCCGGAGAGAGATTGGTACGATTCTATATTTGATTATACTCTCTTTAATGGTTCTGGAAGTTTAGGGGCGGATATGACTTCTGTTGATAAACGAAGTGCCGATCCTATTAGTGTTTCTGCTAGAAGTTTATTTTATACTGGAGATGAACAAACTCTTGTAACTGTCTCTGGAAAAGAAAATTGCAATGATCTTTATTTCTCTTTAGATACAGTGTTGAATGCTTCTAATTATACATCGGGAACTACTTCTATTCCTGTTGGAAAAGATATTGGCACATACGAAGTTTACTATTATTGCTCTGGAAATAATAATTATCGTCCGCAAACTGGAAGTACATCTGTAAAAATAGAAGAGCACAACTTTTATGCTTGTAGAAAGGGAATCTTACTGAGTGAATGTTTGATTCTTTCTGATTATCCAGGTGATGATTATACAGATGAAGCAGATTTACATACTAAATCTGTAAATAATATAAAGGATAATAAACATGCTGATTTTAACTATTTATCTACAATAGATGAGGGATTAAATGTTATCAATGATTATCTAGGTAATAATGAAAATGGAGAAACGTATTATTATAGGGGTTCTGTAAATGACAACTGGGTGAGTTTTGCGGGATATGCTTGGAGAGTAGTAAGAATAAATAGTGATGGAAGTATTAGATTAATATTTTCTGGAAATATAACCAAGGAAAATAATAATGAAAAGATTACAGGACCAGCAAATATAGGGTCTTCTATGTTTAATAGTAATCAGGATGATGAGAAGTATCTTGGCTATATGTATGATGGAAATATAGATAGTACAGTAAAGGGAATGATAGATAATTGGTATGCTAGTAAGATTTATGGCCAATATGAGGGTTATTTAAGTAATGGAATATTTTGTAACGATAGGAATAGGACTAAGTTTGAATGGCCTATGAAGAGATATTATTTTGATAGATATAGCGAACCATCTTTGGCTTGTAGACCAGAAGATTCTTTCTCTCTAAAGGTTTCTGGAAAGAGTAGCTTATCTGGTGATTCAAATTATGGAAATAGTTCACTGGAATATCCAATAGGTCTACTTACTGCTGATGAAGTTATTATGGCAGGTGGTATAGCAGGTACACAAAATGAGGATTATTATTTAGCAGATAGAAATAATGCTTATTGGCTTGGAACACCTTCTACTTATTATTCTTGGATGTTTAATCATGATGCAGAAGTTTTGACAGTTGGTGCTTCTGGAGAATTATTAAGTAGAAGAGTAAATGAAGAGAATATTGCTGTACGTCCAGTGATAAATCTAAATAACAGTGTTGTTTATGTTGATGGAAATGGTACATCTCATAAGCCATTTATTGTTGGGCTTGCTAACCCAATTTCTGTGTCTGCGAATGACTTAACATATACAGGTGCAGAACAAATATTAGTAAAGACTACAAATAACAAAGGAAGTGTGTATTATTCTCTAGGGACACCTTTAAATGATGAAAACTACAAAACTGCAGGTAGTACTGCTCTTCCAGTTGCAACAGATGCTAAAAGTTATACGGTGTATTGGTATTGTGAGGGAGATGGAACATATGTTGCTGTGTCTGGTCAAGAAGATGTTACTATTAAAAGAGTAAATGTAACGTTATTAATAGATCCTAGAAGTGTTGCGTCATTGTTTACAAGCGAGACAGGAACATTTACCGCAACTGTAAAGTCAGCTGTGGACTGTTTAGGGATAATAACAGCATATAGTAACCCAAGTTTTGTAAGTATTATTAGTGAAACAAGTAAAGGTGTTACAGCAACTAGTGGTGGACAGAATGTATCTTTTACATACCAAGGTGTTGGTGCCACTAATGGCTCTACTACTATAGAAGTCCTTTTTACAACTTCGAATCCTAACTTTATAGCTCCTGAGCCTCAGAGTTTTACGATTAGGAAGATTGAAGAATTAAATAGAGATGATAATCCTATTACTGTTAATGGAATTAATAATAATTATTCAAGAACAGCATATGAGTTGGTTGTGACAAAAGACGCTCAAGGGGAGGTTTATTATTCAACAGAAACACCATTAAATTCTGGAAATTATAAAACCAAAGGTAGTACGACTGTTCCTTCTGCTACAAATGCTGGTGATTACACTATCTATTGGTATTGTGAAGGGAATCGCTCTTATAATGATGCATCTGGACAAGTAAGATCAACAATAAATAAAATAGTGCCAACTTTTTCTATCGATCCGAAGAGTATTTCTTCTTTGATTCTTAACGATACTGGGACTGTTACAGCAACTGTAGAGTCAGATGTAGATTGTTTAGGAACGATAACAGCATCAAGCAATCCAAGTTTTGTAAGTATTGTTAGTGAAACAAGTAAGAGTGTTACAGCAACTCGTGATGGACAGAGTGTATCATTTACATATATGGGTGTAAGTGTAAGTGATGCTCAAACTATAATGATTTGGTTTGAACCAAGTGATGGCACAAACTTTGAATTTCCTGATATGCAGATATTCACGGTAAGTTCGATAAAGGAAAAGGTTATAGAAAAACAGAATAATCCAATCTCTGTTACGGGGAATAGTTTAACATATACTGGAAGTTCACAGGGTTTAGTAACAACATCTAATGCACAAGGTAGTGTTTATTATTCTACAAGTACACAATTAAATGAAAGTAATTATAGTAGTGTAGGAAGTACAATAAATCCTAGAGCGATTAATGCTGGTGGTTATACAGTTTATTGGTATTGTGAAGGAAATGATAATTATAAACCTGCTTCTGGTCAGGTTCGTGCATCTATTGGCCAAATAAGCCCTACTTTATCTATTAATCCGTCAAGTGTAACATCTTTATCTTCTGGTAGCCCTGGTTCATTTACTGCAACTGTTACATCTACTGTGGACTGTGCAGGAGAATTAACGGTTGCAAGTAAGAATTCTAATGTTGTACGTATTACTAGTGGTACAAGTAATATTATTACAGCGACGAGCGATGGGTACAGACAGACGATTACCTTTAGTGGTGTTGGTGCAAGTAATCAAGGTGCAGATATAGTCGTTACATTTACTCCTAGTAATCCAACGAATTTTGTTACACCTGCATCACAGGTATTCTCTGTAAAGCAGGTCGGAATGGCAGAACCGTGTGTACCTGGTGATACATTGGCATACTGTTTAATATATGCAGATTATGGAGACAGAGATTATGATGCAGCTACAACGGCAATTAAAAATAAACCAGCAAGAGATTTTAATGCATCTGCAAATACAGATGAAGGATTACATGCAACAGCAGATTATTCTAGTATAAGTAGTACAACATTAGATGGAACAAGTTATTATTATAGAGGGGCTGTACCAGATAACTGGGTAAGTTTTGCAGGATACTTATGGAGAGTAGTAAGAGTGAATGGAGATGGTAGTGTAAGAATGATTTATAGTGGAACAGCATCTAATCATACAGGAGAAGGAACTCAAATAGGTACGTCAGTGTTTAGTCCTGATGAAAATAATATCAAAAATATGGCTTATATATATGATGCTAGTACAAGTAGTACTGTAAAGACGTATGTAGATAATTGGTATGTAAATAATCTTAAAGCAAATTATGAGGGCTATCTGGCAAATGAAATGTACTGTTATGATCGAACATATGTAGTTGGTGGCCGTGATAACGCTTATCATTATTATGGTTCATATCAAAGGTTGTCTCGCTTCGATGGTCATATTCCATCACCAACTCTTGAATGTAAAAATAAAGCAGATAGATATACGTTAAAGGTTTCTGGAAACAGTAGTATAGCAGGAACAAATGGTGCTGGTAATAATTTGTTAGAATATCCAATTGCATTACTAACAGCAGATGAGTCAGCTTTTGCTGGTGGTAGAATACTTGCTTCAGCTTATAACTATCTATATACAAGTTATCCTTATTGGTTAGGATCTCCAGACAGCCACTGGATTGGTAGTTATTATGATGTATTTATTCAGCATGGTTATATAAATACGGCAATGCTTGGTGGTGATTATTTAGATGAAGCTAATGGTGTGCGTCCAGTAATAAATCTAAGAGCAGATGTTTTGTATTCCTCTGGCAACGGTACTGAGAATAATCCGTATGTTGTTGAACTAAATAATTCATCATCATCTTCTGGCTCGTGCCAGTCAGGTGATACTTTGTCTAATTGCTTGATTTATGCAGATTATGGAGATAGAGATTATACTGCAGCAACAACGGCAATCAAAAATAAAGCAAGGAGAGATTTCTCAAAAGCAGCAACAACAGATGAAGGATTACATGCAAGACCAGATTACTCTAGTGTTAGTAGTACATCGTTGGATGGTACAAGTTATTATTATAGGGGAGCTGTACCAGATAACTGGGTAAGTTTTGCAGGATTTTTATGGAGAGTAGTGAGAATAAATGGAGATGGTAGTGTAAGAATGATATATAGTGGAAGCATGGATAGTAGTCATACAGGAACAGATGCTCAATTAGGTCCTTCTGTATACAATAGATCAAATAATGATAGAATATATGTAGGGTATACATATAAACTTGTTACAGGTAGTAGTGTTACTGGTACGGTATATTCAGACAGCACTGTAAAAGAATATATAGACAGATGGTATGAGAACAATTTAAAGACCAATTATGAAGGGTATCTAGCTAATGAAATCTTCTGTAATGACAGATCTTTCACACATACAACAACTAGCACATATTGGTATTTTGGAGCATATAAAAGACTTGTTGATAGTTATAGTGAAACTTCTGGTATTAATCCACGCCTTTCATGTGATCAGTTAGATAGATATACATTGAAAGTGTCTGGTGATAGTAGTATCAAAGGTATTGATGGTGCAGGTAATAACGAGTTAAATTATCCAGTAGGGTTGTTAACAGCAGATGAAGCTTCTCTTGCTGGTGGAATAATTGAAGCTTCATCTACTCATAAAAATTATCTCTACACTGGGCAAGGCTATTGGCTTGGTTCCCCTTCTAGATATTCAGAGACTGTTCGTGCCCAGATGTTTACTATGTCACGTTTAGGAAATCTTAACTATACAGGTATTGTTGTAGGAGCAACAACTTATGGTATACGTCCAGTTATAAATCTTAAATCAAGTGTGTTGTATGATGGTGGAAATGGTACAGAGAGTAATCCATATACTGTAAAACCTGAACAGGCTGTAATTTCTGCTCCAACTGTTGTCAAGACTCCTTCTAGCTGTTTGGCTGGTTATACACCATGTCTAGTTTCCTTTAATGTCTCCTTATCTTCTTCTATTTCTAATTGTTCTGGTACTTTAACAGGAACTGCAAAAGGTGTTAAATTCCTAACATCTAAAAATGATTCAGGTACAACTACTAAAACATTCTCAGTAACCCCTGGTAAAACGATAAATGTACAAACTGGTGCTGCATGTGATCAAAGTGGTACGATAATATTTAATTTCACACCTAGCGACTCTAATGCTTGTAGTGCAGCAGAGCCTATTACTGTTCAAGTACAATATGGTGCAAATTCTTGTGGATTTGGTATTTAGTTTATTATAATTATATATTTATATGGAAGAAGAAAAAAATACAATAAATACAAAATTAAAGAAAAAACATTTTAATTTCTTATTACTTTTCCCGTGGATATTGTTACTAATAACAATAGGTGGGTTTGCATATTGGTATATTACATCTCAAAAAATCACTACAACAGATGAAGAGAATTTCACTGCATTAGTAAATAATGCACAAAAAAGTGTAGAAGAACATAAATATGCAGATGCAATTAAAACATATTATTCTGCAATAGGTGTTATCCAAACAAAGATAGAACCTTATGAGGGTATTGTAGATATTTATCTAACCAAAAACGATCCAGAGAGCGCAGAATCTGTAATTAAGGATTATGTCTTGTATATTAATAATGCAGATAAGTCTACTCTTTATTATAAAATAGGTAATTACTATTATGAGAAAGCAGATTATTCTAAAGCGGAGAAGATGTATAACTCTGCACTTTCGATGTCCAATGAAACAATGAATGTAGAAATGGCTTTAGGAAGAACATATCTAAAGGAGGGAGAGTTTACTAAAGCGAAGAATATGCTTTCCCAGTCTGGATATAGTGATGATAATCTTAGTGAAGCAACACTTCTTCTTTCTTATATAGAATCTATTAGTGATATAGAAAAAGCAAAGGAAACAGTAGGAGGTGTTTATCCTACATCTAAGTGGTCTTTATTCTTTGATGAAATGCAAGAAACTCTTAATTCTCTAACAACAGATGAGAAATTTAATGCAACCAAACTAGCAAGATTGTTTATTAATAGAGGATATCCACATCTTGCAGTAGAAGCATTAGGAAAATATGCTGACTCTATGGATGAGTATCCAGACGGTTTGTATTTCTTAGGAAGAGCATACCTAGATACCTCTAGGTATGATGATGCTCTTGCTGTGCTTACGAAGGCTCAAGCTTTGGGAGAAAATTTGTCTGGTATATTCTGGGCAGAAGGTAGGGCATATTACAAAAAGAACGATTTAGACAACACCATGAAGGCATATTCCTACGTAGTAGAGGAGTCAGGTACTAATCTTTCTAAAGATTTGTATACAGAATACATTACATTTCTTATGGATAATAAGCAGTATGCATCTGCAACTACATCTATATCTACTGTTTCAGAGAAGGTCTCTGACCCATACATAAGTTTGTTAGGTGCTAAGTGTGCTTATAAATCTGGAGATTTAACAACACTTACAAGTTACTTAGATAAAGTGTCTGCATCTCTTACATCTATGTCTTTAGAAGAGAGAAAGGCATTTTGGTATTTAAGAATCAGGGAGCATTTGGCCAATTCCTTGTATGATATGGCATCTTCTGAACTCAAGGAGCTTCTTGCTTTGGATAAATATAATCCAGAGTACTATCTGCTTATGGGAGAGTACTTGTTAACACAGGAAGGGCAGGTGAATGCTGCAAGAGATAATTTCCAACTTGCTATTGATTACGATTGCAATAATTCTGTAACAGAAGAGGCAAAGAAGAAATTAGGAAAGTAAATTATCCTTGATTTGCGCCAAAGATTTTCCCATAAATCTTTATGCATCCATTCTCTGTTTTTGGTGCATTTTTTAGAGCTTCTTCTTGTGTAATAGAATCTTGTGGAATATCTTCTCTAAGAGATGTAAATGGCACATGATCTTTCATAGGCTTGATACCCTCTGTATCTAGTTCTTGTAGTACACTTGCAGAAGATAATATCTGCTCCATTTGTGGAGTAAACTCCTTCAGCTCGTCTTCTGTCAAAGAGATTCTAGATAATTCTGCTATGTGTTTTACATCTACTTCCATTATTGTAATTCCTTTTCTAAAATATTTTTCACATCTGCTGGATTTGCAGTCCCTTTTGTTGCTTGCATAACTTGTCCTACTAAGAAGCCAATTACTGCAACTTTACCACTCTTATAATCTGCAACAGCTTTGTCATTTTTTGCAATTACATCCTTAACAATTTGATCTACTTGACCACCAGATTCTTCCTTTGCTTTTGCACTTTGTTCTATCTCTTTGTCTATATCTAATCCATTTTCTATGTGTTCTGTTAGTATTTCT
>JAGDCC010000022.1 GCA_017958745.1 bacterium | reverse complement strand
TGTATAGACCTAAAAAGCTTCTATGCATCTGTAGAATGTAAAGAAAGAAACCTAGACCCACTAACCACCAACCTTGTTGTAGCAGACGAAACTAGAACAGACAAAACAGTATGCTTAGCAATAAGCCCATCCCTAAAATCTTACGGACTTGGAGGAAGAGACAAATTATATCTAGTAAAACAAAAAGTAAAACAAATAAATATAGAAAGAAAAGAAAAAATAAACGGAAAAAACTTCATAGGAAAATCTTCTAATTATACAGAATTAAACAAAAACCCATATCTGGAATTGGACTTCATTATTGCTAGACCAAGAATGGCCTATTACATGACATATAGTACGAACATATACAACACATATTTAAAATACGTCTCACCAGATGACATATTCCCCTACTCTATAGACGAAGTCTTCTGTGATATTACTAATTATTTAGAAACAAATAAAACAACACCAGAAGAATTTGTTACCAAAATGATCAAGGATGTATATGACAACACAGGAATAACTGCAACTGCAGGAATTGGAACAAACATGTATCTTGCGAAAGTAGCAATGGATGTTGTTGCAAAACATTCTCCAGCAAACGAATTTGGAGTAAGATTGGCAACTCTAAATGAAATCACATACAGAGAAAAATTATGGGACCACAAACCAATAACAGACATATGGAGAGTTGGACATGGAATAGCAAAAAAATTGGAAACGTATGGACTATACACAATGGGAGATGTAGCTAAACAATCTGTAGAAGATGAAAACATCTTTTATAAACTATTTGGAATAAATGCAGAACTACTAATAGACCATGCATGGGGTTACGAACCTGTAACACTTGCTGATGTAAAAAAATACAAACCAAGAAATAACAGCATATCTTCTGGACAAGTACTCCATGAACCTTACACATCCACTAAAGCTAAACTAATAACAAAGGAAATGATGGAACTTCTATCCTTAGAATTGGTATTTAGAAATGTTTTAACAAATAACCTAACTCTTACAATCGACTATGATGTAGAAAATATTAAAAATAATAAAATATTAAAAAATTACCATGGAGATATTGTTCTAGACAGATATGGAAGAAAAATCCCAAAACACTCACATGGGACAATAAACATAGATCACTATACAGCATCTACTAAATTACTATGCCAGAAAATAGCTACTCTCTACGACCAAATAGTAAATCATAATCTATTGGTAAGGAGACTAAATATATCCGCAAATAATTTGGTAAATAAAGATTCCTCTACCGCCAAAGAAATACATAAACAATTTACACTATTTGGAAATCCAGAAGAACAAGAAGATTCTTTAATAGAAAAGAAAGAAGAACTCATACAAAAGACAGTTTTAGATATAAAAAGCAAGTATGGAAAAAATGCAATCATAAAGGGAATGGATTTGTTGGATGGTGCCACAACAATTGATAGAAATAAACAGATAGGAGGTCACCATGAATAATCCCAAATATAAAGATATAATAAACCTACCACACCATGTATCTAAGAATCATCCTAGATTAACCATAGAACAAAGAGCTGCGCAGTTCTCTCCATATGCTGCACTTGTTGGATACGATGATGCCATTAGAGAAACCGTTCGTTCCACCTCTTCTAAATTTACTCTAACAGAAGAACAAACGGTCTTGCTAAACCAAAAAATTAATTATCTGACAGAACATCTTAAGGATAATATAAATGTTACTATTAAATACTTTATTCCTGATACAAGAAAAGAAGGTGGTCATTATAAAAAAATATCTACTACGATTAAGAGTATAGATCCTATTAATAGAAGTATCCGTCTAAGAGATGATTCTTCACTTACTCTAGATGACATAATGGATATAGATAGTGAGGTTTTTAATTCTTGGTATGTATAATGTTATAATTAAAAATGTTTAAAATACAATCTAAATACAAGCCAACAGAAGACCAACAAAAAGCAATAACGAGCCTTGTGACAGGTATTAAAGAAGGACATGGAAAGCAAGTACTACAAGGAGTGACTGGTTCTGGGAAAACATTCATAATGGCGAATGTCATACAACAATTAGATAAGCCAACAATAATTATTTCTCATAACAAGACATTGGCAGCACAGCTTTATGAGGAGTTCTTAGATTTCTTTCCAGACAATTCCGTTAAATACTTTGTATCCTACTACGATTATTACCAACCAGAAGCATATATACCTGCCAAAGATTTATACATAGAAAAAGAAAGTGACATAAACAAGCAGATAGAAAATCTAAGATTTGGTGCTATGAACTCTGCTGTAACAAGAAGAGACACAATTGTAATATCCTCTGTATCTTGTATTTATAATATTGGAGAACCAGGCAACTACGAGAACAAAGCAATCTCTTTCTTTATTGGACAAAACATAGAAATATCCAAAGTAGCAGAAGAACTAGTCTCTATGCGTTACGAAAGAGACACATATGATTTTACTAACGGTGTCTTTAGAATAGCAGGAGATGTCATAGAAATATTTCCTCCTTACGATGATGTCGCTATCCGTGTAGAACTTTGGGGAAATACAGTAGAAAGAATTAATAAGATACATCCAATAACGAGAAGTAAACTATCCGATGAGAAAGAGATACTAGTATTTCCAGCAACCTCCCTAGTCTATTCTAGCGATGTTATACATAAAGCAATTACAAATATAGAAAAGGACCTAAAAACAAGGGTAGATTTCTTAAAGAACATACACAAAGACTTAGAGGCACACAGACTTGAGCAGAAAACACGTTATGACATAGAGATGTTAAAGGAAGTTGGATATTGTAAAAGTATGGAAAACTACAGCATCTATTTTGATGGAAGACATCCAGGTCAGCCACCATATACACTGCTAGATTATTTCCCTAAAGATTACCTTATGTTTATCGATGAAAGTCATATTACTGTACCACAGATTGGAGGTATGTATAACGGAGACAAAGCAAGGAAAGACAACCTAATAGAATATGGATTTAGGTTACCTACAGCTA
This sequence comes from bacterium, assembly GCA_017958745.1. Classification (GTDB taxonomy): domain Bacteria; phylum Patescibacteriota; class Dojkabacteria; order SC72; family SC72; genus UBA5232. Next base: position 763 of record JAGDCC010000022.1, on the reverse strand, counting down.
GAGATAACAGACCTCTTACGTACAAAGAATTTAAGGCAAAGCAAGGAACAACAGTGTATTTCTCCGCTACACCTGCAGAATTAGAAATAGAAGATTCCAACAACCATATTGTAGAGTTACTTACTAGGCCTACTGGATTGTTAGACCCGGAAATATCTATAAGACCAACAGAAGGACAAATAGATGATGTTATTACAGAAATTACAAACAATGTAAAAAAAGGACAAAGAGTATTGGTTACTACACTTACCAAGAGAATGGCAGAAGATCTAACATCTTATTTACAAGATGCGGATATAAAGGTCCAGTATATACATTCAGATGTAGATACAGTAGAAAGAGTAGATATTCTCAGAGATCTTAGACTTGGAAAATACGATGTGTTAGTTGGAATTAATCTGTTAAGAGAAGGTATAGATTTACCAGAAGTATCTTTAGTTATTATTCTTGATGCGGATAAAGAAGGATTTCTTAGATCTAAAACAAGTTTGATACAAACAATAGGAAGAGCTGCAAGACATGTAGAAGGTAGTGTCATTATGTATGCAGATTCTATAACAGAAAGCATGAAGTACGCTATTGATGAAACAAATAGGAGAAGAGATTATCAGATACAGTACAATATGAAGCACAATATTACTCCTACTTCTATACAGAAAGAAATCAGAGGAAGGCTTGTTGAAGATGATGATTATGACACAGATAAAGTAAATAGAGAAATGGAAAAAATGGATATAAAACAGAAGAAAATGATGATCAAAGA
>JAGDCC010000021.1 GCA_017958745.1 bacterium | reverse complement strand
TCTTTGTTAGGCAAAAACAACTCTCCCGTAGTGTAGATTCTGTCATCTACCTCCTGGCTGGATATGCGAAGGCTTGCTGCCATAAAAATATAACTCCTTTCTATAAGTATTCTGTTGTTAAAGATCTCTTTCAAGGACTAGTGGAAGAGGTAATCTACAATCATTTCGATACTTGTACGATGCATATGAAGCTTTGTATTCTTAAGTATTGAAACAAAAGGAACTTTTGCATCTCTTTTAAAACGAGATGTTTTGTACATATTTACATGGATATCCATAAGTTCCAAAGCTTCTTTCGCAAAATCAAATCGCGACAGGCTGTTACTGGAACAACAATGATATATTCCAGGTGCCATCTTATTGTCGAGGATTTCATAGATTGTTTTTGACAAATCTTTGACGTAGGTTGGACACCCAACCTCATCGTCGACAATATAAACTTCTCCTGTCTTCTTCGCTAGTGCAATTACTTTTGCCAAGAAGTTTTTAGAATTCTTTCCGAAAAGCCAGGATGTTCTGACAATATAGTAGTTGTCCGTAGCGTCTTTGATTGCTAGTTCCCCGAGGAGTTTGGTTTCTCCATAGATATTAAGAGGGTTGTAAGATTCGCAATCTTCTGTATATCCATCAGGGTTGTTGTCGCCGAACACGTAGTCCGTTGACACATGTACAAGTGGAATACTGAGCATATTGCATGCCTCTGCCATATATTGTGGACCAAGTGTATTAACAGCGAATGCTGTTTCTCGGTCTCGCTCTGCTGCGTCAACCTGTGTATAGGCTGAAGCATTTATTACGACATTCGGCATTTCGCTTGCTATTGTTTTTACTACGTCTGCTCTGTTGGTGACATCCAAGGTTTTATGGTTGTAACCAATTAGAACGTCATTTGTGTTGTCTGGATTTGCCATGATATAGCTTCCAAGACTACCACCGGAACCTAATACGAGTATTTTCCTACTAGTTTCCATATCTTTTCTCCTTTCTTGTCTTTGAAATAAAAGACAGTGTGCAAGTGTGTTATAGATGAAAAGCAAGGAGATAGCCTCCAAAGTATTGTTGAAAACAAATAGCAATGGAGGCTTCCCTTATGTTCTCACAGCAACAACTTTGCATCTCTGATGCGAATTGTACTATCGTTTTGAACGATAACGACAATTGATGACCCATTGAAAGTCATCAGGTACCCACTTGAAAACCTCAGACCGAAGAAGTCAGGCGTTATGCCCAAGTGACGACCGTAGCCGTCTTTTTCTCCATATCGTCCTTCTACTGCGCGAAGGAGTTCTTTGCGAATCTCTTTCACGAATTGTACATTTTTTCTACTACGAATGAGCTCTGCGTGCTTTTTTACGTAGAACTGGAGATCGGAGACTAGAACTCCGATGAACCTTTCATCGAAGGTTTTGGAATTCTCTTCGATAATCTGTCTGAATCTTTCGTCTGTGACGATTGGTTCATTCTCGATCTGTGCAATATCGGCGGAACAAAAGTCCCCTTTGATACCTGCGTAGTATTCAGAATACTTATACATATGATACTCCTTCTGTGTGTGTGCACACTGTCTATGAAAAATTGATCTGTAAAAGATCATTGCGGATACATTCCACAACGCGACTATTATACCAAAAATGCTATAGGCTATCAATAGCATGCGCTATTCCTTGACTACTTAGAACACATAGAATAAACTAACTATGTTAAATAATCTGCCTATTAATACAATGCCAGACAGTACGTCATTATTAAAATATTTACAATCAATAGGAAAAATCTCAGAGGAGAATGCTAGAAAGGTATTGACTATCCAGTCTACTTCTCATAAGACAGAAGAAGCTTGTATTAGGCAGCTTGGTGTAGTTAGTGAAGATGATATTGTTCAGGCGAAATCTAAGATATTTAATATTCCATATGTAGATTTAACTAATTCTAAGATAGAAGACAGTGTTGTATCTGAGATACCTATTAATCTCTTAGAAAAGTACAAGGCTGTACCATTTGAAAGAGGAGAAAGAAATGTAAAGATTGCAATGATAGATCCGTTTGATATTCAAACGATACAGGCATTGCAAAGTAAATATCCGATTGGAACGAAGTTGGATATATTTATTACATCAGAAGATAGCTTGTCCTCTGTTCTTTCAAGAAGAGTCGACGATGTAATGAGTTCTCAGGTCTCTACAGCTCTAGAAGATGTAGATGATGTACCTGCAACGCAGCTATCAGTATCAGAAGATGTTACGCTATCTAGCTCTAATCTGTCATCTGCCCCTATATCGAGAATTGTTAATTCAATATTAGAATATGGAGTATCCTCAAATTCCTCAGATATCCATATAGAGCCTTTAGATAATAGATTAAGAGTAAGATTTAGAGTAAATGGTGTCCTTATAGAAAGATTATCTTTACCAAAAAATCTAACACCAGCTGTTGTGTCTAGGGTAAAGATTATGTCTAATTTAAAGATAGATGAGAAAAGAATACCTCAAGATGGAAGAATACCTCTAAAAATCGGGGAAAGAAGAGTAGATTTAAGGGTCTCAACTATGCCAACAATTCATGGAGAAAAGGTTGTACTTAGATTGTTGGAAACAGACACGACATCTCTAGCTTTAGAGAAGACTGGTTTGCGTGGAAATGCGTATAAGATTTTTTTGGATGCACTTAACGTTACTAATGGAATTATATTGGTTACGGGACCTACTGGAAGTGGTAAAACAAGAACATTAGCATGTTCCCTTCTCAAAGTTAACGATCCTGGTGTAAATATCATTTCTTTGGAAAATCCAGTAGAAATCAGGGTCCCTGGCGTAAATCAGGTACAGATTAACCCTGATGTAGGTTTAACATTTGCTTCTGCATTAAGAGCAGTATTGAGACAAGACCCAGATAAGGTAATGGTTGGAGAGATTAGAGATGGAGAAACAGCTGAGCTTGCTGTGCAGGCATCTCTAACGGGACACTTAGTATTGTCTACTTTACACACGAATAGTGCTCCAGCAGCTGTTCCTAGACTCATCGATATGGGTATTGAGCCATATTTACTTGCATCTACGCTTAGAGTAATTGCTGCTCAAAGACTTCCAAGGAAAATATGTCCACATTGTATAGAAGCATATCCGGCAACTGTAGATGTTCTTAAGAATATTACAGAAGTTATGCAAGGTGCAAAAGATTTCAATTTGATTAATTATCTAAATGGATTGGCTGCATCTAAGCAAACTCCAGGTACAACAGTAAGCCCTGCTATGAAAGCACCTTCTATTGGTCCTAATGGTGAACCACAGATTTATTTGTATAGAGGAAAAGGTTGCGATAAATGTGATGGTACTGGTTATGCAGGAAGAATCGGTATTTTTGAGGTTATGAAGGTTACAGAAAAAATAGCAAACCTAGTTATGGAGAATGTTACTGCGGATGATATAAAGGCAGCAGCTATGGAAGACGGAATGTATACAATGACACAAGATGGTTATTTGAAAGCTCTAGAAGGGACTACCACTATAGAAGAGGTATTGAGAGTATCTAGAGAATAGAAAATTTGGTATATTAGTTGTAATATAAAAATATGGACGAAACTGCTCAAACAAATAGTAACAATATAGCTAGTGGAATACAGAATGTTATGCAATCTATGACAGATAAGATTAACAATTTTGTAGTACTACAATCGCAGACACCTGTACAGCCACAAGAACCTGTACAATCGCAGGAATCAGTACAGCCACAGGAACCTGTTTTACAGCAGGATTTACAACAACCGATAGTAGAACAAGTTACTCCTGCTCCACCACTTGAGATTCCACCTGTTGAGTCGTCTACGGTAGATGAATTAGCATCTTCTTTGATAGAAAATCAGCCAACTGCTCCAGAGATATCTCAGACACCAATAGATACACCTGTTCCAACAATATCTTTGGAAGATATTACTGGTATTGGTGCAGATAGTACACAATCTCCAACTGCTCCAACAGAATTGAACACGATTATGCCAGATACAAGTACACTTAAACCTAAGGCAATGGAGAGAAATCCAGTAGAGAATAGTCTTGCGACACCACTTCCGTCTGTAGTAGCAGAGAATAATCCTGCTCCACATGTAGAAGTTCCACCTGTAGATAATGCTTCCCCTACTATGCCTACGGCACCTGTATCTGAATTAACAAGTCAGTTACCAGCGGATGTAAATGTTAATACTAATCTTCCATCTCAGGGAAAGAAGTTAGATGATATTTTAGGCTATGCTATAGAAAATAAAGCATCTGATGTACACTTTACCGTTGGATATCCAGCAAAAATTAGAATAGATAGCAAATTAGTCGATTATGATGATGATATCCTAGATCCAGTGGAAGTGCAGGATTTAATATATCAGTCATTGGATGACCAAAAGAAAGAGAATTTAGAGATTAATAGAGAGGTAGATTATGCTTATCAGTACAATGGAGCTATAACATGTAGATTTAGGGTCAATGCATATTATGCTAGAGGAAATCTTGCTGCTGCATTCAGACTAATTCCTTACAGAATATCTACTATGGAGGAATTAATGCTTCCACAGATATATCACGAAATAACAAAGAAAAATCAAGGACTTGTGTTAGTAACAGGACCTACGGGAAGTGGAAAAACCACTACATTGGCAGCTATGTTGGAAGATATTAATAGGAATAGAAGTTGCCACATGATTACAATCGAGGACCCTATTGAGTATGTTTATGAAGGTAAAAAAGCATTGATAGATCAAAGAGAATTGAACGATGATACTTATTCCTGGACTGTTGCTCTAAAGAGTGTTTTAAGACAGGACCCAGATGTTATCCTCGTTGGAGAAATGAGAGACTATGAAACAATGGCTGCTGCAATTACTTGTGCAGAAACAGGTCACCTTGTTTTTGCAACATTACACACCAATAGTGCATCTCAGACAATAGATAGAGTCATAGATGTCTTCCCAGAGAATCAACAACCGCAGATTAGATCTCAGTTATCTAGCTGTTTGAATGCTATTATTGCACAAAGACTTGTACCTCTAAACAAAGGTGGAAGACGTGCTGTATCTGAAATTATGTTTAATACTCCTGCTATTGGAAATCTAATTAGAGAGTCTAATACTAATCAGATTGATAACATTATACGTACAAGTGCAGATATTGGTATGACATTTATAGAAAAGTCATTAGCAAACTTAGTCAGAGAAGGAGAAATAACTGTAGATGTTGCAGAACAATATGCTGTACATCCAGAAGAATTACTTAGGTTATTAAATATTAATTAAATATTATGAAAAAATTTAAATATATAGCAAGAGATGCTGCAGGAAAAGAATATAATGGCACTTTAGAAGCCAAGGATGAAATGGCTGTTGCAGATATCCTCCATGATAAAGGGCTTGTTGTTGTTTCTGTTAAGGCATCCAACTCAATAGATTGGGAAAAGTTAAATGAGATAAATATCGGTGGAATACCATCTAAGGATAAGGTTATCTTTATGAGACAGATGTCTACAATGATTGGTGCTGGATTATCCATAACCAAAGCTTTAGAGATTATGATACAGCAGGTTGAAAATCCTAAATTTAAGAGCGTAGTAAGAGATGTTTTAGCTTCTGTTGAGTCTGGTAAACCTTTATCAGTTGCATTTCGTGAGCAGGATAAAGTCTTTGACACAATTTCTTTGAACCTAATACAAGCTGGAGAGGAAAGTGGTAATCTTAACCAAGTCTTTGATAGATTGGCAACAGAGTTGGAAGCTAGTGAGAGTCTACGTAAGAAAATACAATCCGCTATGATTTACCCTATTATTATTGTTGTGTTAATTATTGCTGTTGTAGCAATAATGATGATCGTAATGGTACCTGCTATGTCCGATATCTACGCTGACTTTGATACAGAGCTTCCATGGGTTACTCGTGTCCTTGTTGGTATGAGTAATTTCTTTGTAGGATATTGGTGGGCTGTTCTTCTAGTTCTTGCTCTGCTAGTTGTTATTATCAAAGCATATCTTGATACAGAAAATGGTAAGAAGAATTTCGATAAAATCATTATTAAAACACCTATTATTGGGCCATTGATTAAGAAGATACAGATTGCACAGTTTACTAGAATATTAGCTCTTCTTCTCAATAGTGGCTTAGCTATTGTTAAAGCTTTGGATTTAACTGGTATGGCATTGAGTAATACTGTGTTTAGAGAGGGTGTCGCTACAGCAAAAAATGATGTAGAAAAAGGTGGATCTCTAGCTATTCCTATTGGTAGAAATCCTAATTTCCCTCTTCTTGTTAGTAGTATGATTTCTGTTGGAGAAGAAACAGGAGAAATAGGATCTGTACTTAACAAAGTTGCAGAGTATTACCAAGAAGATGTTAATAATGCTACGGATAATATCTCTTCTTTGTTGGAACCAATATTTCTTGTAATCATGGGATTGGCAGTAGGTTTTATCGCTTTAGGTGTTTATATGCCAATGTTCCAGCTTTCTTCTGCAATTGGGTAGTAATCTCTATTGACATAGAGATAATAATATAATAAAAAATAGTTAATTAATTTATATTTATATTTAAAAATGAAAAACAATTATAAAGGCTTCACACTCGTAGAAATGTTGGTAGTCATGGGTATTCTTATGATTCTTATGGCTGTAGGAATTGCTTCTGGAAGATATGCAATCCAAAGAGCAAATGATATTGCACACCAAGATGCAGCAGATGAATTATGGGATGCATTAGTTGGATTCTATACCGATAAGAGAATATATCCAGAAAAAGAAGCTGATTGTACAGGTGCTTCCGTTGCTTCTGGTAATAAAACGCTTTCAATTGCTCCTTCAAAGCTAATTGAATTGTGTCTTACTAATTATTTAGATGGTGCTTTTGATGGTGGTAGCTCTACATCTTTCTATTATATGGTTGCTGAAAATAGACAATCTGCTATTGTTTGTGTTTCTAAAGGTGGTGTTGATGATGAAGCTGGTAGAGGATTCTATTGCACAGGTAATGGATTTAGAGATACCGCATTGGCAGGAGGTAAATTCATAGATTCTAATTTAGATTCTGACCAATCACAAGAGCCTACAAGTCTTCTAGTTGATGGACATACAGCTCTCAAGTCTGACTGGAATGGCTCTGAGTGGGCATCAAACCAATAGCTTAGTTTTGTTTATGCTATTTGTAATAGGTTGTGTTATTGCTAGCTTTGTAAATGCGACATTATATAGACTAGACAATAATTACAATTGGAAGGATTTGATATTAAATAGATCCCACTGTGAGAAATGTAAACACGTTCTTTCATGGTGGGAACTTATTCCCATTATTGGTTATCTAATTCTCAAAGGTAGATGTAGAAAGTGTAAAGAAAGAATAAGTATCTATTATCCATTATCTGAATTATTTTTGGGTATATCTTTTTTACTATTTGGATTGTACTCTGCCCCACTACATGCATGGATAGCATTGATATTTTTGTTTTCTCTTTCCTACTATGATTATATATACAGAGCTATTCCTCAAATGATAGTTCATCTTTTCTTAATATTTGCTCTTATTTACTTCTGTGGATTTAATCTTAATCTACCTAGCTTAATAGCTGCTGCTGTTGTGTTGATTATGATAGGAATATTAGTTTATTTCTTGGAAAAATCCTTTGGTCTGGGAGATATATTGTTACTTGTTGGTTTAGGTTTATTGTCAAAATATAACGAATTTCTTGTTCTGTTTTGGGTAGGTATATTTACAGCAATTGTTTTCTGTGTATTTTATTCCATTATTAAAAAGAAAAAGTTTCTTAAAATTAAAATACCAATGCTTCCTTTTTTTACTTTTTCTTATGTAATAGCTGTAGTGTTTGGAAGTGTTATTTTTGACTTTTTACGTGAGACATTCCATCTTGCTATATAGCTTATTTATTATTCGTTGAATTTCCATTTCTTCTATGTTACATTTTATGTATATATATTTGTTGTTAGAAATTTGGAACCTAAAGAAATAAATCACAATTTTTATCATGGTTTTACACTTGTAGAAATACTTGTCGTGATGGCTATTGTAATGGTACTTGGCGGATTAGGTTTTTCTTCTTTGACTGGTTTACAAAGAACTGTCCGATTAAACGAATATACAGCAACATTGGAACAGCAAATCTCTGATATACAAAGGGCAGCTATGTTACTTGAAAGAAAATCTGATGAAAACTGGTTATATGGTCTTGGAATAGATATGACTAAAATGGTTGGGAGCGAGAGTGTTGGTACATTTACTGCCTTTAAATGGTGTTCTAGACATAAAGATTATGGAAGTAATGATACTAAAGCAAAAATCCCTAATTATAATTTGCGAAATGCGGAGAAACTAAGCTCTTGTGCTAATAGAAATAGATTAGAAGGTAGTGGTTGTTTGCCAGCTGATTCGGCAAATGATTATTCCTTATCGTCTTGTGCTAGTGTTTCAGAGTCTAGGCTTGTTCTTCTTTCCGGGTACGGAATGGGTACGGAGGCTCCACTTAGTACTATTGAAATTGTAAAAACAAACAATTGTGGAACTGGTGAAGCACCAGATATTACTGCTGCTCGTTATATCCTTTTTGAATCTGTTAGTGGTAGAACTTTTTTCTATGATGATGTAGGAAATATTATTAACTATGATTGGGGATCTACTAATGGTGCGCTAAATGAGGGTTGTGTGCAGGATTTAGTAATAAAGATTAAGCCGCTTGATACACGAGGAGAATCCTCTACTAGATGTATTAAAGTTACTAATCTTGGTGGAAAAGTAACATCTGAGGTTGCTAGTGATGGATGTTGTACAGGTGAAATTAGTGAAAAATGTGATCATGATTAATTATTTAGTAAAAAATAATAAAAGATACCGTGCAATGGGCTTTATAGATGTTCTAATAGCTATTGTTGTTATAGGAATTTTATCTGTTGTTTTGATGCAGATTGCATCTAATACATTTACAAAAATGGTAAAAAATGAACAGATAGATAACATGACACAGTACGGATATGAAGGAGGTATTGCATTGCAGGATATTGCAACAAGAGACAGAGATTATTACGATAATGAAAAAATATTTCCAACTGGTAAATCTGGTTGTATGTATTTCTTTATCCAAAAAGATTCTTCTGGAAATTATAGCTTTGTCAGAGATGGAGATTATTTTTTGTGTGAAAAATCATCTAAAAGCTACAAGGAAGTAAGAACTAGCTGTATTGGAGGAGAATATGAAAGAGGAAGTGAACATGCATGTTACATTACTCATAAGACTGGAAATGATTACCAGGATGTTGATTTAGCTAAAAATCCAGTATTCTTTAGAATTGTTGAACTAGATTTTTCTAGTGAAGTAGATAGGTATGTGTTAGCTAAGGTACATATTGGACAAATAGGAAATAAAGACGGACTTGCATCAGGTAATTATGTGAGTGATTATGTGTATTATGCTACTATAAAATTATAATGAATATTATGAAGAAGACATATGAAGGATTCAGTTTAATAGAAATGCTTATTACCATGATAATTATGTCTATAATCATGGTTGTGGTCTCTTCTTCTTTGACTACCTTGGTAAAGGTATCTCTGGTCTCTTCTGCTAAGATGAAGCTGAGAAATGAATCTGAGTATGTTTTGGAATTAGTAAGAAGAACTGTAAGAAACTCTAATCCAGATGATGTCTATATTTACGATTCTTTGGGTGCAAGAGTTTATGACCCAAAAACTGGTGTTGTAGAAGGTGATGAAGAAAAGATACCTAGTGTTTATAGCTCTGCAAACATTGTAAAACCTGAGGGTACTTTGGATGCAGGTGATAGTGCTAAGACAGTTGGGAACGAAATACATTTTAGACCGTATGGCTACGAAGAATGGATATGTATAGGTTTCTTTTATGATAAAGGTTCTGTGGAAGGTACAAATGACTATGGCATTTATGCTGATATAGATAGTGGTGCGAAACATGGTTATATATTGCAAACATCTGTTAGTGGTTTTGAAGGTGGTAGTCATGCGGATTGCTTTGATGAGAAAAAGAATCACTCTTATAACTACATTGTCCTTAATTCTTCTACTGTCGGTTTCAATGAATTTGGTATTAGTTACATAGAGGAAAGCGATGGAAATTATCTAATATCCTTTAATCTAACAGCAGAGGCTCTTAAGTGGTATCTAGGTAAAGGTGCTCCTGTACAAAAGATTATAAAAAGGCAGACAGTAGTCCAAACAGAAGGCTTTATCTGGTAATAAGCCTTTATCATATAATTATAAGTCAATTGTCATTCATTCTATTTTGATGTAAATTGATATTATGGATGATGGTATAGAAGGCAAAATAATCAAAGAAGTTCTTAGAGTGATAATACCTTTATGGATTTTTTTAGCTGGTGGTGGTTGCTTAGCTTATTATCTGTACAGTACAAATTTCAGTACTAAAGAAAGAGTTTCTTCAAAAAAACAAACAGTTATTTCTCAGAATGATAACAGTAAAAAAGATGAGAAAGATAAGAAAGAAACTTACTCTTCTTCTTGTGATAATCCAAATAAATGCACAGAAGATGGAATGGATATTATTACAAGTTTGTATTCTGCAGGAAATAAAGAAATACTCCCCTCTTCTACCGATGATTGTAATGGATATTATTATCTAGTAAAGAACAGTGATGGAAGTTATAAGTTTGCAACTGATTCTAGTGGAAGCTTAATATGTCCAGCAGATACAGCGGACTATGATTCAGTAAGAAAATCTTGTCTCAATGAAGACAAACAGTACTGTATATTGGATAATTCCAATTACTTTAGGTTTGTACATGTAGGTTTTGGAGATAATGAAGTAGAGGTATCTGTTTATTCTGGAAATATAGATGATGTCGCTAGTTCTAATGATGCTTCTTATGCCTATAACTTCTCAGCTGTAGAACAAGAAACAACAATTGCAAATACAGAGGAGAAGAAGGAAGAACCTAAAACTACAGAAGAGACGGTTGCTCCTGTACCTGCACCAGTTACGCCAACACCAACCCCTACTCCAACAATTGCTCAGCATAATGTTGGTGTTCAGGTATCTAATGGTACAAGTGTATCTTCTAAGACAATTAAAGATGGAGAAAATGCAGATTTTTCTATATCTCCTAACTCTGGTTATCATTACAAGAAAGCAGATTGTACTGGTGAGTATGGTGATGTCTCATACGATACAAAGACAAGCATATTACATGTTAACAATATTAAAGGAGATGTCTCTTGTAGTTTAGCATTTGTAAATTCCAAGACATATAGTGTCTCTGTCGTATCAAGTTTAGAAAGCGAAGGTGTTGTTGTAGATGGAAATGCAAATGTAGAATATGGAGACAGTGTGACAATTGCATTGAAACCAGCAACGAACTTCTACCCATACAGTAACGATTGTGGCGGTAAGATGAGACATAGCTCTATAACAATAGATAATGTTACAGATGACATTAAGTGTACTGTCAATTTCTCTGAAGTAAATGCTGTATTACCAGTACAAATTTTCTATAACACGTATGATGTTGTTAATGGTGAAGTAACACAAACAGGAACAAACATACTTGCAGGAAGTGGAGAAGTAGAATATAGCAAAGCTGTAAACTACAGTGCATCTGCTAGTATAAATGCTTCTCCGTTTGATCCAAATTACACATTTACAGGTGTCTACTGTACATATGCAACAGTGCTTGCACAGGGAAATACATTTACAGTTACACCATATTCATATGGAACAGGAGTGGTTAAATGCTATGCTTCTTTCTATAGATATTTGTAAAGTAAGAAGATATTAAGCTTTCCTTTTGTTAATAACCTTGTCTATTAGACCGTATTCTTTTGCTTCTTTGGCAGTGAAGTACTTATCTCTATCTGCATCTGTCTCTATCTGTTTTACACTCTGTCCTGTTCTCTCAGAGAGTAATTTGTAGAGAGCTTCTCTTGTCTTAAGAATCTCTGTAGCTTCTATAGCTATATCACTAGCTTGTCCCTCTACTCCACCAAGTGGCTGGTGTATAAGAATCTTGCTATTTGGCAAAGAGTATCTTTTACCTTTAACACCACTAACTAAGATAATACTACCCATAGATGCTGCTAGCCCTACTGCAATGGTAGAAACATCGCACTTGATATAGTTCATGGTGTCAATGATTGCCATACCAGCATTAATTTCTCCACCAGGAGTATTAATAAACATCTGTATTTCCTCATTAGGATTCTCCTTTTCTAAGAAAAGAAGCTCTGCAACAACAGTATTCGCCATTGCAGTATCTATAACACCACTTACAAATACAATTCTATCCTTGAGAAGACGAGAGTAAATATCGTATACCCTCTCCCCTTGTCTATCTTTTTCTATAACAGTAGGAATAAGCACCATTACTTCTTTAGAACCTCCTTCTTAAACTCTGCAAAAGCCTTCTCTTTTCTCATAACCTTTCTTATATAATCTCTCCACTGCTCATCCTCAAAGATATGTTCATCTGTACCCTCTGGTGCAGTCTTCTTAATGCTATCTATCTGTGCTTGTAAATCTTTCTCGTCTACCTGGATATTCTTCTCTTTTGCAAACAAGTTGAGGAATACATCATTTTCCAATGCTTCTTTTGCATCTTTCTGCCATCCCTCCCTCATCTTTTCTATTGTAATTCCATATGCTTTAAGGAAAGAATCTGTATCTGTACCTCTCTTTTGCATATCCTCGTTAAAGGATCTCTCCCTCTGCTCTGCTTCGTAATCTATAGCCTTCTGTGGAATCTCTATCTTAGATAACTTTATAGCTTGTGCCATAGCCTCATCTTCTTGCTGGTGCTCCAAAGCATGCTCTTTCTGGTGTGTTAATGTCTTTTTAACATACTCTTTCATGGATTTGAGATCTGTAATCTCCTTAATCTTAGACATTTCTCCCATCTCCTTTGCCCAAGCATCATCAATCTTCTTAGATTTTGTCTTATTATTCTTAAGCATATCCTCTAATGCATCTTCAACTTCTTTGTCTGTTACGGAAATTTTCTCTTTTTTAACCTTGACCTTCTTTAAATCTCCAAGTTTAAATGCAGGCATAACTGTAATATCTATTGTGAATTCCAAATCCTTCTCGTCATCATCAAAATCAGGGAATGATTTGTAATCTGGTGGTGCAACAGGATTAATATCTTCCTTCTCAAGTGCTGTCATAAGATATTGTGGGACAAGCTCCTCAAATGCTTCCAATCTCAATGTTCCACCAATCTGTGGCTCTACCATAGAAGCAGGAACTTTTCCTTTTCTAAATCCTTTAATATCTGTATCCATAAGTTGTTTTCCAAGAAGCTTTTGGTATGTTGTTCTAAACTCTTTTCTTGGAATAGTAATTTTGAATTCTATTGTGTTATCGTTGATGTCTTTTCTTTCGTAAAAATTTTCCATAATAAAAATATTTAAATAAATCGCTTTAGTCTACACTTTTTTGTATAACTTGTCTAGCATTGCCGTTACAACTAGCCTTTTTTCTGATGTCCACAATGGTGTGCAAGTTATCAAGGTGAGTCTGTAATCTCTTGTCTGATCTACAACAGACATATCGTTTGCTTCTGCTTCTTTTATGTTTACAACAATATAGTTGTATGTAGAATAATCATTTGTGATAGTGATTTTATCTCCTATCTGTATTTTGTCTAAATTATAAAAAGTATCTGTTGCTGGGGGTATTTTTCCAAAGCGATGCCCTACTATTACTACGTTTCCTTTTTTTCCAGGATATGCAGAGGTTGGATAGTGCCAAAAACCAGTATCCATTGTTGTTGAGCTTTCTCCTTGATAAATATTTCCCAATATATCTAGTGATTCTATTTTGAGTGCTGTATTTATGTCTTCTATTTTGCTTTTATCTATCTCTAGTGTTGTTGGGTTGATGCTTTCTTCTATAGTAGATGCTCCTAGGACTTCTTCTTTGTAGATATCTTCTTTTGGTGCTATTGCTGTGAGTAGTTTTATAGATGTTCTGTTAGATATTTTGTATAAATCTAGAGATGATAGCTCTATATGAACATCTATGTATAACGGATACACAATAAATAACACGATTGGGACAAATGTTATCGTGAACAAAACTAGTATTAATATTGATTTTAAAAGTTTTTTCATATGTTTAATAGTTATTTATTATACCACACAAGATATTACTTTAGGTATTGCTGGACAGTTGCTAGTTCATTAACTAAGATTCTTTACTTTTGTTGAATTAGACCGTAAATATATGTTAGAATACCACAAGATATATAATTTTAATATAGGTCCTAATGGCTAAGAAAAAAGTTTCTACTGCTCAAGAAGAAGATAGTATGGTTTCCAAATTAGAAATTAAGAAGAGTAATGAGGAACAAGATCGTGTTTCTAGAATTGTTGGTACTATATTTATTGTATTGGGAATTTGCTTTGTAGTTTATGGATTAATTTCTTTTATTAGAAATAGACAAAGTTATGTATTAGATTCTTCTTTAGAAGCTCCATCTATAGCATCTACTCCAGAATATACAAACAATGATAAGGTGACTATTAGTGGTGTTGCTAATGGTTATGACAAAGTAGAAATATATATAGATGGTAAAAAGGTTGGAACTGCAGATGTAAAAGAAGATGGTACTTTCTCTTATGATTATTACCACAATATTGAATCTGGTAGTTTTGTTGTAAGTAGTGCAGGTATCAAAGGAAAAGGACTTGAGAAGAAATATATAACTCCAGAATCTGTTGGAAGAACAGTTACTGTAGATAAACAGGCTCCAGAAGAAGCAAGTAATATTAATTTTCCAGTAGAAACATCTGGAAGTAAGACAAATATTACAGGAAATGCAGAACCTGGAAGTACAGTTACTCTAAAGGGTACGGATGGATTTATCTCTACAATTACAGATAGTAATGGTAATTTCTTATTTAGTGATATAAATCTTACAGAAGGAGAGAATACATATACATTGGAAGTTATAGATAGAGCTGGTAATAAGGCAGCTAGCAGTAAGGAAATTGTTATTATTTATAGCCCATATGCAGATATAAATGGAGATGGTATTGCAGATACTGTTTTACCTGTAGCAGCTGGTAACCTAGATTACGCATGGATGGAAGTTACCTCCAATAACTTAATGCTAACATTTGGAATAGTAGCATTCGCATGTCTAATAGTTAGTAGTATAACAGTTAAGATAAGAAATAAGAGGGAGATTTAGTACATTCTCCCCTTCTTTCTGGTAGAATATCTTTACTATGGATAAAAATAATCTAGATAAAGAAAAAGAACCACAGAATGTTGTTGTAAGCCTGTCTTTTAGTACAATGCTATTTATTGTGCTACTTATTGTTGCTAAATATTTCGGTTCTCAACTATTATCTGTATTTATATATGCAATGTTGACGATTATATTTATGTCAACGGCATTACCTATTGTAAGAAGATTAGTAAATAGAGGCATTTCTAGAAAGTGGTCCATATTTATAACATACATATCCATTTTTATTGTCATGATCGTTATTTCCTCTGCCGTTATCATTCCATTTATAAACCAAAGTGGAGCATTTATGTCTACTCTGCCTGTTTGGGTAGAAGATGTAATAAATAAAATCGAAGGAATATCTATTGCAGGAAGAAGTCTTAACCTTTCTACTGTACAGAAATCTATATTGGAATTCTTAAAATCTATACCAAGTGCAGATAATGTAAAAAATATAACAAGTGCACTTGCTGGACTCTTTGGTTCTTTGAGTCTTCTTCTTACAGCATTTATATCTTCTATATACCTAGTCTCTGAACATGACCAAATGCTGGATGTTTTATTATTGAGAATTAGTACAAAAGAGAAAAAGAATATAGTTAAAAATTTAATAAGAAAAACGGAAAGCAGATTGGGACACTGGGTATTAGGACAAGGATTTGTAAGTGGATTAGCAACAATATATTCTGCTATTGCCCTATCCATTCTAAACATACCATTTGCTATACCATTAGCTGTATTCGTTGGATTAATGGGGTTAGTTCCAAATTTCGGTGCTACATTCGCAGGAATTGCAATATCTCTTGTCGGATTAGTAACTGTTGGACCAGCTAAAGCATTTATAGCACTCGCAGTCTTTATCCTATACCAGCCATTAGAAAACAACTACATATCTCCAAAAGTAATGGGATCTGCAGTAGGACTAAAACCATTGTTTATCCTTGTTGGTGTAATGGTAATGTTCCTTCTCTTTGGAGCAGTTGGAGCACTTGTTACAATACCTGTCATGGTATTACTAGAAGTTGCCTACGAATTCTATATAGACTTGCAAAAGTTGAAAGCTAAAGGTACTATTTAATAAGAAGTTGTATTTTAATTTTAACTGCCTAATACAAAATGCCTTATAATCTAAATTCTAAAAACTCTGTACTTTTCTTTGAAGATTATTCCGCAAGAGAATTAAGAGAAGGAACAGTTGGAAGAAAAGGATTAAGCCTTTTTAGATTAAAAGGTATGGATGTACCTGTTCCAGAATTTTTTGTAATATCTGGAAATGTATTCTCTGAGTTTTGTTTTAACGCATTAGAAGGAAGCCAAGAGAAGTTACTTGCAGGAGGCAGAAATCCAGAAGAAAGAGAAATAGAAGAATTGTTTTCCAAGTGTAGCTTACCGCAAGAAGTAGAAGAAGAAATAGCCTCTGCATATGCAAGATTATCTGGCTTTACGGATGCATGGGTATCTGTAAGATCTTCTGTAGTCTTTCCAGAAAAAGAAGATGTATCCTTTAATGGAATATTCTCCACAGAACTTAATGTAAGAAAGTACGATGAATTAATTGCCTCCATTAAAAGAATATATGCATCTATGTTCTCTGACGATGTAGTAGCTTATGCATCCAAGATGGGTGTATCTCTATCTAGTGTAAGATTAGCAGTAGTTGTACAAAGAATGGTACAGTCCGAGATATCTGGCGTATCTTTCACAGTAGATCCTATTACTTTGGATAAGACAAAATTAAGCATAGAAGCAGTATACGGATTAGGAGATGTAATTGCACAAGGAGAAATAACACCAGATTCTTACCTCTTGGATAAAAAGAATCTTTCTGTAATAGAAAAACATATCGCTCCACAAGAGTGGATGAAGGTAAGAAGTGTTAAACAATCTAACAAACAGAATCCAAATATAGAAAAGATTACTATTTCTCCAAACTATAGTCATAGACAAAAACTATCAGACAGAGATCTAGAAGAAATAGCAAAGATATCTCTCGTTATAGAAGATAAGTCTAGAGATGTACAAAATATAGAATGGGTAATGTCTGGTGGTAGATTCTGGATTTTGCAGAACAAACCATTAAACGAGAAGAATGTTGCAGAACAGATTATATATGCAAATGCAGATATTACAGAAAAGAATCTAAGAGAAGTAATTCTTAAGTTTATAGAGAATCGTAAGTCTGCAACACAAATGATAAGCACTGCGATGAAAGAAGCACAGAAATTAGTAGAACATAATAACGATGAAACAAACAAGAGATTAGAGAAACTTATCTACACAGCAAAGAAGAACGAAGATACACAATTGAAGGAAAGCTCTACACAAAAGGAAGATTATATACTTACTGGTATTGGTGCAAGCTTTGGAACTGCATCTGGTATAGCTAGAGTTGTAGATAAACCAATAGATAAGGAGAAGATAAACAGAAAAACCATCTTGATTATTAAAGAATATTCTACAGAAATGGAAGCAATGATACTCGCATCTGGAGGTATCATAATGGATGCAGGAGGTATCACTAGCGATACTGCCCTACTCTGTAGAGAATTTGCAATTCCTGCTATTGTTGGAGCACAAAGTGCATCCACATTAATAAATACAGGAGATTACATAAGAATGGATGGTAACTCTGGTGTTGTATATAGAGAGAAATTAGAAAATATAGAACAAGAGCAAACAACAGTACAACCAGTACAAAAGACAGAAGATGGTGTACATCCTGTTGTGAAAGCATACAGTACAGAAGAGATTAAACAGAACATATCTGCAATACAAAGTCCAAATGTAGAAGATCTTACAGAGAAAGTTAAGAAGACTGTTATTAAGAAAGAGAAAACCTCCTCTGTTCCACCAAAGGATAAATACCTACTTCCAACCGCTACACAGATATTCTCTTTGGCGAACGATAAGCCTAAGGATCTCTTTGAGTATGTTGGTAATGCAAGTGGTATTGTTTATGTAGATTTGGATAAGATTATGTTGGAAGATGGTAAGCATATTCTCAAGTATGCAGCTAGTGGTAGGAGTTTAGAGTATGCAAGAAAGATATCCAACAAGATATTGGAATATGTAGATTTAGCTAAAGGAGAAGATGTTGTTATATCTATTGGTTCTAGTACAGTTAAGGAATTTAGAAGTTTAGTCGGTGGTAAGCAGCTGGAGAATCCTAAGCTCTCTGATGATGTCTATGGTATTGTCCACTATCTAAACAATATAAGGATGTTAAGATTGGTATTGAAGATTGTTAAGAGAATAAGAAATGTATATAAGAGAAGAAATGTTTCTATTGCTATCCATGCTCCTATGAACGAAGACATGATGAGAGCATTTAAGAGGCAATTATCTGGAGAAAAATTAAGAAGAATGGAATCCTTTAAGGTGTATGCAATATTAGATAATCCAGGAGAAGTCCTTCTTGCAGGAGATATTGTTTCTACAAAGATAGATGGATTAATTATTAATATGCCAAGAATTGCAAGACAGATGCAGGGCTTTGAGTTTAACGATAAATCTGCTCGCTACGATCTTGCAAGAAATAGTGTATTTAGAGTATTAGATAATGTTATTAGTGTAATAAGAAATAAAGCAGAAAGAATAATTGTTGTTGTAGAAGATAGCAAACCATTACTTAAATACTGCGTAAGAGCTGGTGTATATGGTGTATGTGTATCTCCAAAGCATATTAAAGAAGCAAGAGAAGTTGCAAGTGGCGAGGAAAGAAACATCATTCTTGGTAAATAATCTAGAAAAAATAGTGCAACAGAATACATATTAATATGGATACATCTCCATGATAAATTTTGTGATTTAAAAGGAGAAGTATCCATAATTGACTAACCAATAGAAAGACTAATCTTCTAACTTCTTTGGCTTTCGCCCACAAGATTTCTTTTCACAGCAATAACCTGTGATATCACATTTAGGGACAAACAGTTTGTCGACAACGTATTCCCACTCTGGAGAATAGTAATACAATGATTTTGCAATGTCATTCATAAGAGTTCTGAACTCCCAGTATGCTCTATTGCATAACCTTTGATGAGACATGTCTACAAGATTGCGCATGTTAGTGCGCAGGACAATTCTAGTACTCATCCCAAGAGGTAAGAGCATAGCAATATCTTCTCTTGGAGCACCAAGCTCTTCCAATTGTCTCAGACTTGCGGAAATGTTCGCCATTGTATCCTTGTAGACTGTTAAATACCTTGTATCTTTCTTGATACTTGGTGGAATAACAAACTCAAATGACTTGTAGTCCACGTATCTTGTGGAACTTTGAAGTCGTGTTGGCCCTCCTCCAATGTGTGTGTACAATTCACGAATAACTCTTGCTGAGTATCCTTCGACGGTAAGGTAAACCTGAGGAAATTCCCATGTTCTACCATGCTCGGCATGGATGCAATCAATACCTCTTCGGTAGTTTTTGGATTCATCCTTCGTGTTTGCACCCCAGCAAACACCAGCCTCTTTCCCAATCAAAGATATTGGATACATTGTTGTTTCTTCTTGGATTGTTATCGTACCCATTATAATCTCCTTTCTGTATTCTGTTGCAAAGAACTAGATATTTATAAATATCTATAAAACGAACCGTATTATACCACAATTATTGTTCATTCTTAAGCTTTTACAGCTTCGATAATGAAAACTACACATTTATTAATAAAAAAATAGCTCTTGTGATATACTCCTACCTATGGAAGATAACACCCCCATGATGAAACAATATACAGCATTTAAGAAGCAATACCCAGATAAAATTCTGTTATTTAGAATGGGAGATTTCTTTGAAACATTTGGAGAAGATGCAAAAATATCTTCCAAAGTTTTAAATATTACCCTCACAAAAAGAAATAAAAAAACAGATGTGAGTTTAGCTGGATTTCCACACAAAGCTATAGACCAATATTTACCTAAGTTTATAGAAGCAGGATATTGTGTAGTAGTTGTAGACCAATTAGAAGACCCAAAACTTGCAAAAGGTATAGTTAAAAGAGGTGTCGTAAGAGTTGTTACACCTGGTACATTAGATGGAGAAGAAGCAAGTAGTATAAAAAACAGTTACTTATCTGCATTTTATATATCTAAGAAAAAAATATATTCTGCATTTTGCGATGTATCCACAGGAGCATTCTTTTACATAGTCACAGAAGACACAGAAAACAATATAAACTATATACTCTCCTCTTACGATCCTACAGAAGTATTGTTAACAGAAGGAACAACAAGTGATTATTTCTCTAGTAAACCAGTACAATTTGTAGGCAAAGAATTAAAAAATACAACCTATGCAAATACAGTTGTAAAAGATTTCTTTAATCTAAAAAACACAGAATCTCTAGATATAGACACAGATTCTGAGGAAGTAATACCAATAGCAATGGTACTCAAGTATATAGAGGATACACAGCTAATGGATCCAAAACATATCTTAAAGCCACAAAGAAAGAATCTATTCTCTACTATGGTATTAGATAGAGCAACTGTAAGAAATCTAGAATTAGTAAGAAGTGCATACAGTTCTACGGTAGAAAACTCTCTCTTTTATATCCTTAACAATACAAATACAAGAATGGGAACAAGACTCCTCTATTCTTGGATACTTAATCCGTTAATTAATAAAAAGAGTATAGAAGAAAGACTAAATGGTGTTAGAAGTTTTAAGGATAATAAAGAAGTATTGGATAGTGTTAGGGAAAATCTAGAAAGTATTAACGATATAGAACGTATTGTTGGAAAAATAGGTCTATGTAGAGCAACTGCAAGAGATTTGGTCGCATTAAGGGTATCTTTGGATAACTCTTTAGAGATACTAGATAAACTAAAGAACAATCTAGGAATAGAATATAAGGAAATAGATATGGACTTGATACGTGACATATCCAATAAAATTGCCACTACAATTGCAGAAGATCCTCCAATGATTATCACGGAAGGAGGTATTATCCATGATGGATACGATAAAGAAATAGATAACCTGAGAAATATTTCCCAAAATGGAAATCAATGGCTTAAAGATTTAGAGGAAAAAGAGAAAAGAGAAACTGGTATCCCTACTCTTAAGATTGGTTTCAACAATGTTTTTGGATATTACATAGATGTAACAAAAGCACATCAGGATAAAGTTCCTGACAGGTATATAAGAAAACAAACACTAGTCAATTCTGAGAGATATATTACAGAAGAATTAAAGAAACAGGAGGACTTAATCCTTAATGCACAAGATAATTTACAGAAGATGGAGTACAACTTGTTTGTAGACTTCAGAAATTCTCTAGTGGAATATATTCCACAAATGCAGTTGGTTGGAGAAATAATAGCTAAGATAGATGTGTTGTCTAATTTTGCTTATGTTGCAGATAAAAACAACTATGTACAGCCAACTATTTATGATATGGAGCAAGAAAATGGAATTATTAATATAACAAAAGGTAGACATCCAATAGTAGAATCTTTGCTGGAAGGAGATTTTATCTCTAATGACACGACTCTGTCTTTTAATGAATCCAATATGGCAGTTCTAACAGGTCCTAATATGGCAGGTAAATCTACATATATAAGGCAGGTTGCAACTATTGTCCTAATGGCACAAATAGGTTGTTTTGTTCCAGCAGAAAGTGCAGAAATATCTATTGTTGATAGAATCTTTACAAGAGTTGGTGCCTCTGATGATTTATCTCGAGGTAGAAGTACGTTTATGGTAGAAATGGATGAAGCAGCTAATATCATGAACAATGCGACAAAGAATAGTCTTATTGTCTTGGATGAAGTTGGTAGAGGTACAAGCACTTTTGATGGAGTTAGTATCGCATGGGCATTGGCAGAGTACATTGTAGAGGATCTTAAAGCAAGAACATTGTTTGCAACTCATTACCATGAGCTATTAAAACTAGCGGAGAAATATAACGGTCGTGTAAAGAATTACAATATCCTTGTTGATGAGGATGTAGAAAAAGGAAATGTTGTATTTCTTAGAAAAATTGTAGAAGGTGGTACAGATAGAAGTTATGGTATCTATGTAGCTAAAATGGCTGGTCTTCCAGATAAGGTTATTACTAGAGCAAATGAGATTTTAGAATCCTTTGAGCAAAGAAATATGTTCTCTGACAACAATTCTGTTGGTAATTCCGTGTTTAATATATCCAAGGCAAAGGAAGAAGATACAGAGAAATCTAGTGTAGATAAACAGGAAGAGAAAAGTAAGGAAAAAAATACAGAACAATTCTCTTTGTTTGGCATGAAAGAATCCGCAATAGAAAAAGAGATAAAGGAGTTGGATATTAACAATATGACTCCTATGGATGCTCTTCAGTTATTAAACGATTTTAAGAAAAGAGTTAATTAATAATTAATTATCTTGTAATCTCATAAAGAATAGCGGTAGCACAGTTAGCTACATTTAGAGACTCTTTCTGTCCTCTCATAGGCATAATAACAGTATGGTCGGAAAGGTCTAAAATCTCATCACTGATACCATTCTTCTCGTGTCCGAAAACAACTGCAAGTGTATCTGGATATGTTATCTTTTGGAAATCTTCTGCGTCTTTTGTTAATTCGACACTATAGATAGGAATCCCCTTCTCTTTTAATTCCTTTAATACCTCCTCTGTTGTATCTCTATGTTGAGATGGAACCATATTCTCTGCGCCAAGTGCAGTTTTGGTTAGCTTAGGATTATCTATTGGTGTTGTCATTCCACAAAGATAAATCATTTCTACACTTCCTGCTCCATCTGCAGATCTGAAGATACTTCCTACATTAAATGCAGATCTTATATTATCTAGTACTATGTATATTTTCTTTCCCATATTAATTATTTCTTGGTAAAAATTTATCTAAATAGGTTATCCAAAATATAATCTACATCCATATTGCTATCTAGCAATTTTCTAGCATATTCTCTAGTTTTAGAGAGAAGTTCTGTATCTGTAATCTTTGCCACCTTGAAGTTTGGAATTCCAGATTGTTTGGTTCCATATACTTCTCCCGGACCACGAGTTTGTAAATCGTAGGATGCGACATCGAAGCCAGAGGAATGTTTGGCAAAATATTTAAGCCTATCTTCTGCAGGACTTCCTTTTTCTACAGAATCACCAGGTAATACATAACAGAAAGATTCTTTATCACTACGTCCTACTCTACCTCTTAACTGGTGTAATTGTGCGAGTCCAAACATTTCTGCATCTTCTATAACCATGATTGTTGCATCTGGTATATCTATTCCTACCTCTATGACTGTTGTGGATATAAGAATATTTATTTTTTTATCTCTAAAATCTTTAAGTAAACACTCTTTTTCTTTGTCCTTTAGCTTCCCGTGTATGTATTCTATGGATAGTTCTGGATACATCTCCTTTAGCTTCTTTTGCTCTTGCAATACAGATTTTATACTACTTCTGTCGGATTCATCTATTATTGGATATATAAAAAATGCTTGCTCTTGTTTGTCGCTATTTATAATTCTATCTCTAACCCAATCAAAGCAAGAGTACCTTTTTTCTAATGGTACATAAAATGTTTGTATCTCTTTTCTACCTTTTGGCTTTTGTCTAATTTCGCAAACATCTAGATTACCAAAGAATATCTCTGTAAGACTTCTTGGTATAGGTGTTGCAGTCATTGTGAGATAGTGAGGATAATACTTTCCATCTACCTTAAACTTATTTCTTTGGTCTACTCCAAAGCGATGTTGTTCATCAATGACAACGAGATTTAAATCTGCTGGTAGATTTTGTTTATACAAAATTGCATGTGTTCCAATGATTAGTTTGTTGTCTGCATCTGATATTATCTTATTAGAAGAGATGCATAACTCTATATCTACTTCAAAATCTTTAAATAGTTCAGAAAATGTATCATAGTGCTGTTTTGCCAATACAGTTGTTGGCGCTAATAATATTGCAGAAAATCCATTCTTAATACAATTAAGAATAACAGTTGCAGATACGACAGTCTTTCCACTTCCTACATCTCCATTAAGAAGTCGGTTACATGTGGTTGTTTTACTACAATCTTCCAATATCTGGGAAATTGCAGTGTTTTGGTCATCTGTGATTTGGTATGGTAAGGATTTGATAAATTTGTTAATTACAGATGCTTTGATAGGTATTGGTATGGATTTTTCCTGCTTTCTCTTTATGCTATCCTTCTCCATTTTTACTGCTATTGGTAATATCTCATCAAAGGAGAGTCTTTTTTGTGCTAGCTTTATATCTTCTGGATTTTGTGGGTAGTGTACTTTTTCTATTGCTTCTGTTTCTGTTATGTAATCTTCTATATCCTCTATTGGATCTTTAATTAAGCGAGGTATATCTTCTTTGATAATATCTAGTTCTGCTCTTATTTTTTTAGATGTTATTCCTTCTGTTTCTGGATATATTCCGAGTATTTTTCCAAAGGATTTTTGTTCTAGTCCATCTGCATATTTTTCGTACTTGGAGCAGTAGATATTTTTCTTTCCGTTCTTTTTAGATATAGATATTTTTATTGCAAATATATAAATATCTCCTTCTTTAAATGTTTTTTGTAAATATGCTTGGTTAAAGAAGACTATTCTCATTGTTCCTGTATCGTCTTGGACTGATACAGTGGTTATTGGTTTGCGGAAATATGCTGTAGATACTTTAGTAACTTCTGCTAATATGGATCCTTCTCCGGATTCTTTTACCTCTTCTATGGATTTTATGGATGTTGCATCGTCGTAACGGAATGGTATGTGGTATAGCAAATCTCTTATGGTATTTATGCCGAGGTTATTGTACAGTTCTTCTTGTTTTGCACCTATACCTTTTAGCTTTGTTATTTTGTCTTCTAATTCTACAGGCATTTTTATAGCTTATGGAAATTTTTATTCTTGTGTTTCTTCTGTAGGTGTTTCCTCTACTTCTGGTGTCTCTGTGTTCTCGTCTGTGATTATTTCTATTTTTGGTTCTTCTCCATCTGTTGTTTCTGTAGTTTCATCAGTGGTTGCTTCTGTAGTAGTTTCTCCTTCTCCTGGTTGTACAAATGTCAAAGCTGCAATCAAGATTGGTAAAATAATACTTGCTAATAAGACAACTGCTATTACAATGTTAACAACGTTGTTTAATTTTTTCTTTGTATGTTTTTTCATAATTGGGGATTGTACTATATTTTTATAAAAAGGTTAAGAAAATATAAAGATTATTAAAAATAATAGTTACTTTTTATTTTTGTGTTTTCTTGCCAATTTAAATAGTGATACAATTCTTGCTTAAGGAATTGCGTGCTTGTTTATATAACAAAGTTATTTATAAAAACAATACTATGTATTAGCCTGGTTTAAATATTTAATTATCTTGTTTTTAGTGCTACTAGAGTGTGCGTACTCTAACATACTTACTTTCTGATGTGTCTTATTTTTATCTACTTTTATTTCTATTGTATCCCCTGTCTTAGGTTCGTAATTAAGTGCAACTGGTTTTCCATTAACTTTGGCAGAAGTTGCAGAATTCCCTATTCCTGTATGTAACATAAATGCAAAATCTAAGACTGTATCTCCTTTGTCTAGCTCTATAATCTTATGCATAGGTGTTAGAACTAAAACATTGTCTGCAAATATCTTGCATTGTATAGGATTATTATCTTGTTTGCTTCTATTCTTTCTTAAAATCTTTAACTTATTCTGTATATCCTCTACCCATTTGTATTCGTCAGTAGCTTTTGCATATCTAGACTGACTTGCCTTATATGCAATATGAGATGCTGGACCATATGTATTGTAGTAGTACATATCTCTAGTAAGAATCTGTATCTCTATATTGAGTGGAGAAATATCTAGAAACTGTATAGGAAACTGTACTGCTTTATAACCGTTGGGTTTTGGATTGGAAATATAATCATCAAAACGGTCTTCTATAAGAATCCCATTATCCATAAGCTTTTCTAATATCTTGTAGCAATTATCTTCTGTGTCTGTTATTAATCTAAATGCAATAATATCGTCCAAACGACTTGTATTTGGATCTATCCATTCCTTCTCGTATTTCTTTAATTTCTTATAAATGCTATATTTATTCTTTATTCTACAAGAAACATCGTATTCTATTCCTGTAGGTGAAACACATTGAGCTATCCTGCCCTTATATTGATTAAGAAGATCATTACAGACATTGAGAGAGTCTAATTTCTTAGAAATGCTGTTATATTCCACTGGAAGAGAATAGGAAAAAGCTATCTCCTCTATTTTCTTTTTTATACTGTCTAAACCTAAATATTCTGCCAAAACACCATAAATATTAAGTGCTTTAAAGAGTGTAATCTTTTTGTAATCCTCTGGTATGTTATCAAAAGTCTTGAGATCGTGGTATTTGTCGTAGATTTTTATAAATATGGACCTTATATCTTCTGTTGTAGCAAGAATATATTTAATAATAAGCTCTGGTGTCGTATCTGTAGCATTTGTAATCTCTTTAATATCCTGTACTCCTTTCACTAACTTAATGACATCTCTAGGAATCTCTTTGTATGCAGAAAGCTCCTTGTATGGAACCTCATGGAGAATAGCTGCCATTGCTGTATAAGTATCCATTTCTATATCCAATAAATTGTCTGCAACTCTAAGTGAGTGAGATAACAATGTATTCCCATTATATCTATACATCCCTTTATATTTTTCTTCTGCAACATTTATACAACCGTTTATTTCTTCTAAGAATTTTGGTGGTATCTTCTTTTTTATTTTCTGCACCAATTTGTCTTCTGCCATACTTATGTGAATTAATTTGAGTTAATAGCTACAACAACTCTAGCTAGAGGAGGAATGTCCTAATACAACAATAATCCGAGGTAATAAATGGATTTCTATTTGTTTTAGTTTTATTGGTCATACAACGTATTATAAACATATTATTGCTATTTTTTCTAGAGTTTGTATATAGAATATAGTTGCAAAAATATTCTAATGTTGCTATTGTAGTACTATGAAAAAGATTAAAATATTTGCAAGTATTTTACTAACACTAGCATTAGTTGTTGTTTTTACAGAAAATCTCAGAAAGACACAGAATTTCCTTATCGCTGATGGAGATTCGTCTCATTTTTGTGAGGAATGTAATCCTGTTTGTGGTGATGGATCAGGAAGAATTAAAATAGATACTACAAAGACAACTACTAATGGTGAACAATGTTCTGTCGATAATGCAGCAGATCATCCAGAATGTTGGAATGTCCAATGTGATCCATATTGTGATGCCTCACATAACAGAGAGGAGTGTGTTAGATGTACATCTGAGTGTACTTGTATTCCAAATGATTGTGGAGATGGTTTCCTAGGCTCTGGTGAAGAGTGTGAGACATATGCTACTGGTGATGTACAATGTCTTTGGGATTATGATGAGGATTTCTTTGATTCTGGAGCTGAGAAATATACTTGTAACCATAATACCTGTAAGTGTGAGCCTGTTGTTGAAGAAAAATGTGGTAATGGAAAAGTAGATGATGGTGAAGAATGTGATGGTGAAGATGTTTCTCTTTGTCCAATGGGTACTACTACTTGTAGTTCTACCTGTACTTGTGTAGCACCAACTCCAACTCCAACTCCAGAACCTAAAGGGCCTGTTTGTGGAAATGGCGTTGTAGAAACTGGTGAAATGTGTGATGGTGATGATTCTTCCTGTGAGGAAGGTTTTGCTTGTAAAGATTGTACTTGTGTAGAAAAACTTCCTGATGCAGGAATAAATCATTCTGTTGTCTTGATATGGGGAATTGCAATGTTGCTTATTGGTCTCTTCTTTGAAATTATTGTCTCAGGTGTTAATAAGAGCTACATAACAATTAACGGTAATGTTGTGAAGCTAAGACAGAGAAAGTTTGAATCTAGTGTCATAGATGAGGACCACTCTTCTCCTAGAAGAAAGTAGGTAGACGATATATTATGGAAAGCTTAACTAATCCGGAATATATTTCTTATTCTTGAGTTTATCTGGCATACACTGTTGGTCTGATTTCTTGTTTGGTAAATCATGGTCATATTCGTAGCCTTTTCCATAACCCAAATCCTTCATCAATTGGGTTGGTGCATTTCTAATATGCATTGGAACAGGTAGATTACCATATTCTTCTATATCTTTTTTTATTGCCATCTCTACAACCTCTGCTGTGTTGTCCTTAGGTGCTTTTGCTAAATAAATTGCTAGTTGTACAAGAAAAATAGAACACTCTGGCATACCAATTTTCTGGCAGGCTTCGTAGACAGTATTGGCCAAAACGAGTGCATTAGGATCGCTATTCCCTACATCCTCACTTGCAAAACGTACCATTCTTCTTGCTATATACAAAGGATCCTCTCCAGCATGCAACATTCTTTCTACCCAGTAACACGCAGCATCTGGATTAGAAGACCTCATGGATTTGTGTATTGCAGAGATGATATTGTAATGTTCTTCTCCATTTTTGTCGTAGTAAAGAGGACTTTGTACAGCCTTAGATAAAATATCTTTTGAAATTTCCTTCTTCTTTTTATTATTACTCCCCTCTTCTTCTGTAATAACTAATGTAGATGTCATCTCTAGAATATTTAAAGCAGACCTTATATCCCCATTTGCAAGCTCTGCCATCTTTTCTAAAACATCCTTTTTTATCTTTATATCTGGATACTCTTGCTTAGCAATCCTATCTAATAATTTTTGTATATCCTCTTGTGTCTGTTGCTTAAATACAAATACCTTTGTTCTAGATAAAAGAGCACTGTTTACTGTAAAAGATGGATTTTCTGTAGTAGCTCCTATTAGGATAATAATCCCCTTCTCTACATATGGTAACAATGCATCTTGCTGTGCTTTGTTCCATCTGTGAATTTCATCTAGAAATAGAATTGTTTTTTTACCATATTGTTGGTTACTTAATGCTATTTTAATAATCTTTCTTAATGTGTCTTTGCCACTATTAACGGCCTGTATCTTATGAAAATCATAGAAAAGATTAAGAGAAAGAATATATGCAAGTGTTGTTTTACCTGTGCCAGGAGGTCCCCAAAAAATCATGGATGGGATGTTGCCAGTTTCCAAAAATTTCCTGATTGGGCCATTCTCTCCTACGAGATGTTCTTGTCCAATAAAATCATCTAGTGACTTTGGTCTATACTTGGATGCTAATGGCTCGAAATTACCCATGATTACTTATAAATATATAAAACATCTCCATTGCTAAGCTTCTCTTCTGTGTACTTTTTTATACCAGCTATTCTATACTTGTAACTGTATACTTCTCCCCCATTTTTAATAAATGTACTCAGTTTTTGCTTCATGAGCTTGAGTGTCCCGTCGTTTAGATAACAATATACCTTTGTGCAATCGCTG
Source organism: bacterium (assembly GCA_017958745.1). Lineage (GTDB taxonomy): Bacteria > Patescibacteriota > Dojkabacteria > SC72 > SC72 > UBA5232. The sequence goes on along the minus strand of JAGDCC010000021.1, from coordinate 2,885 downwards.
ATATCCATCTTGAAAATATCCTGAACATCTAAAGTGACATTTTTTGTAAATGGAGATGTCGCTTTTGTACCAATCTTTGCAAGTATAACCATAATTGGAGAAAGATCATAACCAACACATGTACATTTACTCGTCTTGTATGCTTCTGTGATTATTCTTCCATCTCCACATCCCAAGTCTGCAAGCTTATCCTTTTTCTTTAAGTGCATCTTATCTATAATCTCCTTAACAATCTTTCTTGGTGTCTGAGATGTTGGCATAATAAACACATTAATAAGAATAGTAAGCAATATGCCTATAAGTACCAATATAACTGTCATTGTTATTGCTAATGTAATTCCGTTTTGCATATGTTATTATACAATAAAATTTAGTAATTGCTTATATGGAGAATGGATTATTATTGGTAGACAAGCAGAAAGATATTACATCTTATGATGTGATTCGTATTTGTAAAAGAATATTTCCAAAAGGACAGAAAATTGGACATGCAGGAACACTAGATCCGTTTGCTACTGGATTGCTAATTATTCTTTTAGGAAAGTGTACTAAGTTGATGGATACAATACATAGTTACAAGAAAGAATATATTGTTAAAGCAGAGTTTGGGTATTCTACTGATACACAAGATGTTACTGGGAATAAATTACAATCTGTTGATGATATTAACAAGTTTAAGGAACAACTTACGGAAAGTGTAATCAAAGAGGAGATAAACAAGAACTTCATTGGAAAATTGCAACAGATACCACCTATTTATTCTGCTAAGAAAATAAATGGACAGAAAGCATATGATTTAGCTAGAAAGGGACAAAATGTGGAACTAAAACCAAAGGAGATAGAAGTCTACTCTTTTGATATTGTTTCTTTCGATTTTCCATATGCGACATTTAAGATAGAGTGTTCTACTGGCACATATATAAGGACATTGGTTAATGATTTAGGAGTTAATTTAGGAATATACGCTACAGCAGTTGGGTTACAACGAACAAAAATTGGAGAATATACTGTGGAGGATGCAATCTCCTCTGAGGATATTAATGAAGATAATATTTATAATTACATTATTAGACAATAAAACTTATGGAAAAAGGAAAATTATATGTCGTTGCTACACCGATTGGTAATTTAGGAGATATTACCTACAGGGCTGTTGATACTTTGAAGAGTGTAACATTTATACTTGCAGAGGATACAAGAGAGACAAAAAAGCTCTTAGATAAGTATGGAATACAGACACAGACCGTTTCTTATAGAGACCAAAATCATGACAAAATGTTTTCGCAGATATTAGAAAAACTTGATATGGGGCTTAATTTGGCACTTGTGTCTGATGCTGGAACTCCACTTATCTCTGATCCTGGTTACAAGCTTGTGAGTCAGCTGAGAAGTCTTAATTATGAAGTTATTTCTATTCCAGGGCCAAGTGCTGCTATATCTGCACTGTCTATTAGTGGACTTCCTTCTGATAAGTTTATATTTCTAGGCTTCTTGCCAAAAAGTGAAACTAAAAGAAAGAATCTTGTGTCTAAGTATCTTTCTTTGAACAATAGTGTAATTGTTTATGAGTCCCCTAACCGACTTATGAGATTACTGAATTTGGTTAAAGATAACTTTGGAAATATTAGTGTATTCTTGGCAAAGGATATATCTAAAAGTAGAGAAGAAAGTATTTATGGAAATATAGAAAATGTTGTTAGTATCCTTAATGAACGTCATTTTAATGATAATCCTCATGGAGAGTTTGTTTGTATTTTCCATAATTGATATCTTCTGTAGATTATGATATCTTTTTAATAACTAAAATTTAAATAGTTAGTAATGAAAAAAATACCAGGACAAGCAGTTGTTATTGCAATGATTTTATTGATTGTAGTATCTATCATTGGATTATCTCTTGCTTATAGAATGAGGAAAGATAATGAGGGAACATTGGATAAAACGACTTCTGCGGAGGCGCTAGAAATATCGAATTCTGTTGTTAATGTTATCTCTCTCGTAGATACCAATTTGTTGTATAAAAATGTCGAACAGGAAGCTAATAAAACACAGGATTCTGATGGTAATTCTGTATATACGAAGAGAATTTCTGGAGTAGATGAAATAAAATCATTTCTCCAAAATGAAGTAGGTATTTCCTTCTCTGACGGTAAAAATATTACAGAGCTTGCTGCTTTTGAAAACCTCTTTTCTAATTGCGGAAATGGAGAAGGTGGAACTGCTAGTGATGTTTATATGAATTTGACCACAACTCCTCAAAGTATTATAGAAATACCAGATTCTGTTACAATTGGTTACAGTGTACAAGGACAAACAGTGAAAGATGGTTGTTCTCTAAATCTTTCTTTTGACCCTGTTCTGTCTTCTTCTATTGGTGTTGTAGTACAAAAGGTTTATTCTAGGCTTTATTCTAATGGGTTGTACGAGTATAAGAACTATGATTTAAATGATACAAAAGAATTTTGTGTTTATAAAAATGGTACAAGTTGTGATACTACAAAGTATATTGGAAGTGCATGGGGAAACTTAGAGGCAAATACCGTACTTAACTTCTATACGGATGGAAGAGTTGGAATACCTTTAAGGGAGGAGGATTTATCTGTAGATGGTGCTCCTACTGGGTATATGCTTGATGAAATTAGAATTACACCTGTTGGTGGAAATGTTTATCTATCTAGTAGCTTAAGTGAACCAGGTTGTGCGGGTAAGTTGGATTTGGTAGGCCTAAAAGTGGAGGTTGTTGCAACATGCAATGGTACATCTAGAGGAAAGGAAGTGGTTGTTCCAAGAGAAAATAATGATTCTTATGCAACGACATTTGACTACGTACTTTATAATTCTCAAGGTAAATTAGAATTGTTCGATTCTACTGATGCAAACCAGGT
>JAGDCC010000020.1 GCA_017958745.1 bacterium | reverse complement strand
TTCTACTGCACAGAAGATAATAGATGCTAGGCCATATACAAAAATAGAAGATCTACTTAATGTAAGTGGAATAGGGGAAAACACATATGCAAAGTTTAAAGAGCTGATATGTGTTTAATAAACAGATTTAGAAGAAGAACAAGAGCATTGCTTCTTTATATCATGGACTACAAAGTTATTTTGTTCTGTTTGACTTATATTTTGTGTAATGTGCTACTCATAGTAGTACTGAGAAAACTAGAAGAGGTGTACACTATAAGACAAATAATATTGGAAATAATTGGAATCTTGTTAATTTTCACTCTTATATTAGTACCGATTATAATATTTAGAAATGGAAGAAAGAGTAAAATAGGTAGTTTTCAAAATAACATGCTGCACAATATTATTGTACTACTAACTTGTGTTATTGTGTCAATTACTCTTACGAGCATCAGAATATGCCCAATTATAGTTAAAGAAAGTAAAGTCCTATCCGTGAATAGGAGTTTCACCAAAAGTTTCATAGAAATGGAAGCCTATATCAGTGAAGACGTGGAGAAAAAGCATAATTATGTATATCTATATGTTAAACCACTAGAAGATATAACTCTTAATGAAACAAAATTATACGGTAAAGACCTATATATATTGGTTAAAGAGGGTAGATATAAGGATTATACGATAGGTATGATGTGCGAATTTACGGGTTATATAGAGGTTCCTAAATCATTTGATGATTTTGATTACAAACTCTATCTAAAAAACAAAGGGATCTTTTACATAATGGATTCTCCAAAAGTGGTGTGTGAAACTTCTAGTAGCGTGCAACAAAAACAAATAATTAAGAATAACCTGATTTACCTAAAAAATATAATGCTTAAAATTATAGATGATGTACTCAATGAACCACAGAGTTCTTTACTTGCAGGTATTCTCTTAGGAAGTAAAAGATTATTTAGTGTAGAGTTTGAGGAGAATCAGAGAATAGCAGGTGTTAGTCATATCGTATCTGCTTCTGGATATAACGTGACTGTGTTACTTCTTGTTGTAGATAGAATGTTTTTCTTTGTTCCTAAGAGATATAGAAATATATTAGATATCCTGTTTATTTGGTTATTTGCGGTGTTTTCTGGATTATCTACTTCTATAACGAGAGCCTGTATTATGTCTTCTGTCTCTTTAGTTGCTTTGTTCTTTGGAAGAAGGAATATGGTACATATATCACTTCTGTTAACAGTTACAATCTTTATGTTTTACAATCCTCTAGTTATTTACGATGTTGGTTTTTTGCTGTCTGTTGGCTCTATGTTTGGTCTAGTATATGTTTTACCGATAATAACTGAGTGGAGAGGTAGATTTCTTAAGAAAATGGCATTCCTAGATGATTCTGTACTGCCCACACTGGCTTGTACATTAGCGACATTACCAATAACTATTAGCACCTTTGGAAGCATTTCTATATGGTCTGTGCCTGCTAATACTGTTGTACAGCCCGTAATTGGTAATACAATGCTCTATGGCTTTCTAGGAATACTTTTTTACAAGTTATTTCCGCCTGTTGCTTATTTGTTTTTCTCTGTTGTGTATGTCCAACTTAAGTATTTTGAGCTTATAATAAATTATATTGGTGGACTCAGCTTGGGTACTTTTGATATTAGTTCTCCTTATTCTACTATTGTTGTAACATCTTTGTTGATAATCCTTGCTTTAGCCATAGTATATTTTTATCCGATAGAAAATGAAAAGTATAACTACTATCTTAAAAATAGTGATTAGTTTTATCTGGAAAAATGCTTTAGATATAGTGTTTTGCGTGGCAGCATACTTTCTAGTTTCTTCTAAGCATATCACCAAGGCTGTACGACCGGAGGTCGTATTCCTGAATGTTGGACAGGGTGATTCTATCTTAGTGCAACAGGACAATTTTCAGGTGTTGTTTGATGGTGGACCGGATGATTCTGTAATTTATGAGCTTGCTAAACACATGCCACTCTTTGATAAAAAGATAGAAGTATTAGTTCTCACGCATCCACATGCGGATCATATAAATGGACTTATGCTTGTTTTACAGGAGTATAAGGTGGATAAAATAATTATTAACAGAATAGAGTATGACAATAAGGCTTATGACCATCTTTTGGACAAGTATTCTGGCAAAATAGTAGAGGTATCTGCAGGAGATTATATGACCTATAGGGATTTGGATTTCGTTGTTCTATTTCCATTCTTCTACGACTATGAAGATGATAATATGCAACAAGAGAATAATATAAACAATGAGTCTATCGTTACACTTTTGACCATTAAGAACAATAAAATTCTATTGATGGGAGATGCTGAGAAGGAGCTAGAGGAGAAATTGTTAAACTACCCTATAATACGTGATATCAATGTGCTTAAGGTTGGACATCACTGTTCTAAGACATCTAGTTCAGAAATGTTTCTCAAAATCACTAACCCAAAGATTGCTATTTGTTCTTGTTCTGAAAAGAATAATTTCGGTCATCCATCTAGTGAAACATTGGAAAAATTAAAAAATGTAAATGCGCAAGTTTATTTGACTTTTGAAGAAGGGAACATTGTTTTTAGATACTAAATATATGGTAAAATATAGATATGTACCTGTAGCTCAATTGGATAGAGCTTTGGTTTGCGGAACCAACGGTTGTCGGTTCGATCCCGGCCAGGTACGAATTATGTTAAAATTAATGTGTGCATCCGTAGCTCAACTGGATAGAGCATCAGTCTTCGGAACTGAGTGTTGAAGGTTCGAGTCCTTTCGGATGCAGGTTAGTATGGATATAAAAGAAGAGTTAGTAGATATAATTTATAATGCTGTAAAATCTCTAGATATTTCAATAAATAGAGACGATATTCTTGTTGAGGTTCCTAAAAATACTCGAAATGGAGATTATTCTACGAATGTTGCCATGAGATTTTGTGGCCTATATAAATCTAATCCGATAGATTTTGGAGAAAAGATATTGTCCAATATAGATATTTCCAAGGAAAAGTATTTAGAAAAAGTTGAAATTGTTAAACCAGGATTTATAAATTTCTATCTATCTAATGATTATTACTTAGATTTTATAAAAAATTTCTCTTTGACTAGGAATAGAGAAGAAGTTAGCAAGAATGATAAGCAACTGACAGAAATAATAGAATATACAGATCCAAACCCGTTTAAAGTATTGCATATTGGTCATCTTTATACAAACATAGTAGGGGAATCTTTTGCAAAATTAAGGGAAAGTCTTGGGGTAAATGTAAAAAGAGCAATTTACCAAGGAGATGTTGGTTTACATGTAGCTAAGACATTATGGGCTTTGAATATCTTGCTAGATAGAGATGGTAAAGCATTCGAGGATATAGAAAGATTACCTCTTGAAAAGAGAGTTGAATACTTAGGTGAAGCATACATTTATGGTAGTGAACAATACGATGATCATTCAGAAGAGATAAACGAGTTAAATTACTATATCTTTACGTTATACATTCCTTCTTTGCCTAAGAAGGATTTCTCTATATATGAAAAACTCAATATAGAAAAGGAATATCTAGAAGGAAGAAAGTGGTGTTTGAATTATTTTGAGGAAATATATAAGGAACTCGGCACAAAGTTTGATTATTATTTCCTAGAAAGTGAAATATGTGATGAGGCTCTTAAAATAGTTAATGACCATATAGGAACAGTTTTTGAAAGAGATGGTGTTCCTGTTATTTACAAAGGAGACGAGAAAAAGCATTTGCATACACGTGTTTTTATAAACAGCTATGGAGAGCCAACATATGAAGCTAAAGAATTGGCGTTAGCCCATAGAAAGAGTACTGTAACGGATTTTGATAGATCTATAATTATTACAGCTGATGAACAGAGTGAGTATTTCAGAGTTGTTTTGGATGCACTTAGCAAGATAAATCCCTCTTTAGCTGAAAAGACAACGCATATTGCTCATGGAATGATTAAACTTCCTGGTGCAGAGAAAATGACTAGTAGGAAGGGAAAAATAATCTCTGCTCAGTGGCTTATGGATACTACAAAGCAGAAGGTTAAGGAAATTATGGCCTCTAGTGGTAAAACCCCTGTGAGGGATATTGATTACGTAAGCGGAAAAATCGCTCTTGGTGCTATTAAATATGCCTTCTTGAAGGTTAGTGTAGGCAATGATATATCTTTTGATTTTGATACAAATATCAGGTTTGATGGTGATACAGGGCCTTATCTTATGTATGTTTATACAAGATGCAAGTCTTTGCTTCGTGAGAATGGAGTAGAGATAATAAATGCTGATCAGATTGGTGATAATGTGCTCACTGATATATTGACTAATAATATAATAAAAGACTTAGTCGCGTGTCTTAGCGGCTATAACGATACTATGCTAAAGGCTGCTACCCATTATTCTCCATCTATGTTGTGTCAGTATTTATTTGACCTTGGGCAGAAATTTAGTGCTTTCTACCAAAACGTACGTGTATTTGATGCGAAAGATGATGAGAAGCTTGCTTTGTTATATATAGTTTCTATTACAATGCAAACAATGCAGGATGGATTGTCGTATCTTGGAATAGATGTTGTCGATCATATGTAACGGAGTGTAGTTCAGTTGGTTTAGAACGCTACTTTCGGGAAGTAGAGGTCGCCCGTTCGAGTCGGGTCACTCCGATTTCGCTTTAATGGTGGCTAATTGTCCACATGCAGCATAAATATCATTTCCATAAGAGTGTCTTAGAGTATTGTTGATGCCGTTTTTGGTTAGAATATTTTGGAAATCTCTTATCTTCTTAGATGATGACTTCTTAAACTCATCACTCATACTATCATTGTATCTTATTAGGTTAACTAAGCACAGTTGATGTTTTAGAAGCGTAGATAACTCTTCCGCATTTTCTTTCGAGTCATTAACGCCATCCATCATTGTGTATTCGTAGGTTATTCTCTTGTTTGTCTTCTTCTGGTACTCAATAAGAGTTTTCATTAATGAATCTAGAGGGTATACCTTTGCTACAGTTGGCATAATCTTTTCTCTAATCTCTTGGTTTGGTGCATGAAGACTTATAGCTATTTTGACGCCACGATTTACCTTCATGAATTTCTTTAGCTGTGGTATATATCCTGATGTAGAAACAGTAATATGTCTTACACTCATTCCCATTTTATCTACGAGGATATCTATAGCTTGTAGTACGCTGTCTAGGTTAAGCATTGGTTCTCCCATACCCATAAATACAACGTTAGTAATATCTTCTTTTTGCTTGTATAGCTTTCTCTTGAAATACATAACCTGATCTACAATTTCTCTTGTAGTAAGACTCCTATAATATCCCATCTGTCCAGTAGAACAGAATAGGCATCCAACTGGACAACCACTCATGCAGCTTATGCAGACAGTAATTCTTTTGTCTGACTTCATTAAAACAGCTTCTACAGCCTTGCTATCTACTGTATATGCGAGTAATTTCTCTGATTTCCCGTCTTTTGATGTAATGCATTGTGTATTATGTAAAGAGAAAATAGGGACTTCTTCCTTTAGCTTCTCTCTAATATCTAGAGGAAATGTAGAGAGCGAGTCCCAATCCTCTATGCAGTTCCTATAGTATTGCTGCTCCAGTTGGTTAAGTCTGTATTTAGGTAAATTATGTTTTGTTATAAAGCCTTCAAATTGATTCATTCGATAATTATACATTAAAAAGAGGGAGCATTAGAATAATTATTCGTTTGACTTAGTCTTAAAAATGATGTAACTTGTTACTGTTAATTTAACTGCCTTTATTATAAATGGATAATTTATACGCCAAATATATAGCTCCTAAGGGGTGGAAACCACTCAATCCAGATGAGGACTATATCATTACATATCTAAAGATTGAATTGTCTGAGGAGGCTCAAGGAAAGTTTGAGGAGGCAGTTGCTGGATGTTGTGCTGAGAGTTCTACAGGTACTTGGACCCAGGTTTACGATGGAGAAGGGTCTGGAGTTCCTATGGCTGATAAGATGAGAGCTATTGCCTTTGATCTGGAGCCGGAAGAGAACAGATTTAAGGTCGCTTATAGGGTAGACTTATTTGAAATTGATAATATGTCTGGACTTTTAGCGGGTATTGTTGGAAATATCGGAGGAATGAAGATGTTGAAGGCATTAAGATGCCTTGATATTAGATTTCCAAGAAAGATGGTTCTTGCATTTCCTGGTCCTAGATTTGGTATCGAGGGTATAAGAGAGCAGATGCAGCTTGAAAGAGGTCCTTTGCTATTAACTGTTCCTAAGCCGAAGGTTGGAAGAACTGCGGATGAACAGGCAGATTTAGCAAGGATTCTATTTACTGCTGCTGATGGTAATTACCACGGTATCAAGGATGATGAGAATCTCACGAATTTATTCTTTAATAAGTTTGATGAGAGATGTAAGAAAGTCCTCGCTGTACAAAAAGAGGTAGAGGAGCGTACAGGTAAGAAGAAGTTCTATCTATCTAATGTTACCCACTCTAGGATGGACGTTATGTTGCAAAGAGCCAACCTGATAAAGGAGAATGGAGGTCGTTGGATGATGATGGATGTCGCTACAACTGGTTTTGCAGCGGTTCATACTATGAGACTTATTAATCCTGGACTTGCTATACATGCTCACAGAGCTATGCATAGTTTCCTCACAAGAGAAGAGGGTGATGGTGCTGATGGAGACGGTCAGATTCTTGATTTCTCTATGTCTATGGTTGCTTTTGCTAAGATAATGAGACTTCTTGGTGTAGATTCTTTTCATGGTGGTGCACCAAAGACAAAGATGGAAAATGGAAATGCTCATGCATCTATAATTATTAGAGATGTTCTTGAATTAGACGAAACACCTGCTGTAACAGGTACCCTTGGCCAGAAATGGTATGGATTGAAGCCTGTTTGGCATGTTGCTTCTGGAGGTTTACATCCTGGAAGTGTTCCAGATGTTCTTAAGAATCTTGGAGAGAACATTATGCTACAGTGTGGTGGAGGGTGTTTGGGTCATCCAGATGGCATAGAAGCTGGTGTAGAGGCTATTGTAAAGGCTACAGAGCTCACATTAGATGGTATAGATGTAGAGAAGTGGGTTGTAGATAATCCAAATACACCTCTAGGTAGAGCTGCACAGTTCTGGGGTTTTGGACCAAAGATAGTCTAAAATATATTTCTAGATTATTTTGCCGGTGAAACATAAGAAATTTTCTCACACTATTTTGTTGGTAATTATGTGTTCACTAGTTCCTACTGACTCTGCAAATTGTGTGATACTATGAGAATTGTGGTGTGTGTAAATTAGTTGTTATTTGCTTCTTGACTGCGAGATAGGGGAATGATTCACACTTATTTGCACTTTAGTTCTTCTAAATATTTCTTAAGATATTGTCCTGTATAGCTTTTTTCATTGTTTATGACATCTTGTACTGTACCTTGTGCTACAACATAACCACCTTTTTCTCCGCCTTCTGGACCCAAGTCTATGATCCAATCTGCATTTTTAATCATGTCCAGGTGATGTTCTACCATTATGACAGTATTTCCTTCTCTCACAAGCTCTTTGATAATTGAGAGTAGGTTATCTACATCGTAGAAGTGTAGACCTGTAGTTGGCTCGTCCATAATATATACTGTTTTACCTGTAGATACCTTAGATAATTCTTTTGCTAGCTTAATTCTTTGAGATTCTCCTCCAGATAAGGTTAGAGCAGATTGTCCTAATTCTATGTATCCTAATCCAACTTTCTTTAAAATATCTAGTTTTTTCTTTAGTGCATAATGATTCTTAAAGAAGCTTGCTGCTTCATCTACGGTCATAGAGAGTATTTCTGCAATATTTTTTCCTTTGTAATCTATCTGTAGTGCATCGCTATTGTATCTTGTACCATTACATTGGTCACAAGTTATGTATATATCTGGTAAAAATTGCATTTCTATCTTGATTTGTCCTTCTCCTTTACACTTTTCACATCTACCACCTTTTACGTTAAAGCTAAATCTACTAGAATTATATCCTCTAGCTTTTGCCTCGTTTGTGCTTGCTAGCAAATCTCTTATATTTGTAAACATTCCAGTATAGGTAGCAGGGTTAGATCTTGGTGTTTTACCGATAGGAGACTGGTCTATGTTTATAACTTTGTTTATATATTCTAAGCCTGTAATAGAATCGCATGAGCCTTCTATCTGCTTTGCATTCATTAGATGATTCATTAAATAGGGGACTAGTGTGTCATTAATCAAGGATGATTTTCCACTTCCAGATACTCCTGTGACTGCAGTTAGCTTTCCTAATGGAATATCTATATCTACACTCTTTAAATTGTTAGTCTTAGCAGAGTGGACAGATAAATGCTGAATGTTGTTGTTAGACTTCTTACTGTCTACCTTTTTGCTGTTTTTATCTCCAATGACCAGCTTGTGACTGAGATATTTACCTGTAAGTGTATCCGAGTTCTTGATTTTATCAAAAGTACCTTGTGCTACTATTTCTCCTCCTTTTTTACCTGCTAATGGACCCATATCTATTATCCAATCAGCATTTTTCATGGTTTCTGTATCATGTTCTACGATAATTACTGAGTTATTTGCATCTCTAAGCTCTTTGAGAGAGGAGATTAGCTTATCTACATCTCTAGCATGTAGTCCTATAGATGGCTCATCTAGTACGTATACGACTCCAGAGAGTCCTGTACCTATTTGAGAAGCTAGTCTTATCCTTTGAGATTCTCCTCCAGATAATGAATTAGCCTTTCTAGAGAGAGTAAGGTAGTCTAAGCCAACGTTTATTAAGAAGTTTAATCTGTTTGCAATCTCTTTAATTATTGGTCTTGCTATCTTTTCTTGGTTTCCTGTTAACTTGAGATTCATAAAGAATTTCTTTGCTTCCTTGATGGATAGGTTAGAGATATCTTCTATATTCTTTCCATCTATTGTTACTCCAAGTGCGTATGGTTTTAGTCTTTTTCCATTACATGTTGGACATTCTTTCTCTGACATGTATTTTTCTATCTCCATTCTTGCGAATTCTGATGTTGTTTGTCTGTACCTTTCTTGTAGTTCATTAATTATTCCGTTGAACTTAACACTATAGTTCTTGGTTATTCCAAATCTGTTGGTATATTCCATTATGTAGGAAGATTTTGCATCTGTACCATAGAAAAAAAGATTGAAAATATTCTGTGGATATTGGCCTATAGGTGTAGATAGGCTAAAGTTGTGTGCCTTTGCAACAGCTTCTAATAGGTTAGTAGTCCACGAGTCCTTTGTAGTTTGAGAGCCTATAGGAAATACACCTCCTTCTCTTATTGTTAATTTTGGATTGTAAATATCCTCTACATTGATTTGTTGCACGTATCCAAGGCCAGAACACGTCTCACAAGCACCTTCTGGATCGTTGAAGGAGAAAGAAGAAGGCTTTATTTTAGGGTAGGAGATTTCGCAGTTATAACATGTATTATTCTCTGAGAAGAAATATGTCTGGTTGTTATCTGCCAATATTTTAACTTCTCCATCTGATTGATTGGTTGCAAGCTCTATAGCATCTGTTAACCTCTTTCTAAAGTCTTCTGATTGGCTGTTAGAGAAGTCTAGACGGTCTATAACGAGGTCTATCGTATGCTTCTTGTTCTCATCCAAGATTAATGAATCTATGTCATCTAGGAGGTATAGGTCTCCATCTACAATTACTCTGAGGAATCCTTTGGATAATAATTTAGAAAATAGTGAATTATATTGTCCCTTACGGTTTTTTATTAATGGTGAAACTATCTGAATTTTAGAATTTGTTTCACGAAAGGTGCTGAACACTTTCTTTGTTATCTCTTCTATAGTTTGTGCTTGTATTGGTGCTCCACATTTAGGACAGTGTGGTAATCCTATGTGACCGAATAACAGTCTTAAATAGCCGTATATCTCAGTAATTGTTCCAACAGTAGATCTAGGATTACTACTGGTATTTTTTTGATCAATAGATATAGCAGGGGATAGTCCGGTTATGGATTCTACATCAGGTTTCTTCATGATACCAAGGAATTGTCTTGCATAGGAGGATAAAGATTCAACATATCTCCTTTGTCCTTCTGCATAAATTGTGTCAAATGCAAGAGTTGTTTTTCCACTACCAGAAACACCTGTTATAACAACAAGTTTGTTCTTTTCTATGTCTATATTAACGTCTTTAAGATTGTTCTCTCTTGCGTTTTTTATCTTTATATATTCTTGTTTCATATCAAATTGTAATTATATCATGGAATTTATGGTAAAATACATTGCTTTGCACCTATAGCTCAACTGGATAGAGCAACACACTCCTAACGTGTAGATGTCGGTTCAAGTCCGACTGGGTGCGCTTTTATTATTAATTAATTGATTAATTGATAGTTCTCCTACTTAATTTTATATTTATTTATAGAAAAAGTTCCATCTTTCTGTGTTTCGAAGACGAGTAGGGTATCTCTAGAGTTATTTATTGTAAAGTCTATTTGATTCCCATCTGTCTTAATTAATTGCTTGTTATCTCCGTATTTGTCGCAAATGTATATGTTGTTGTTTTGTTCGTAATATATGTTAGAAGAGTTAGATAACCAGTGTATATTGCTTGCATTTGCAATGTCCGAAATATTCTTTAATCCTAGAGAATTAATCAAATCTGAGTTATTCCTTCTGAATGTAAACACGTATGTACCATGTCCTTCGCTGTAAATAAGAGCCTTCTTCCAGTTCATTGCGTATTCTAGTATCTCTGCAGGATATGGGAACATCATTATGTGTTTTTTGGCTTCCATATCATAAAAATAGGTTGCAATATCTGTTTTTATGGATAATCCTTCTGCCTTGTTGTCTACATTAATGTCTAATATGTTGCCTGCAATTAGTGACTCATCTGTAGAACCATCAAAGTAGTTGTAGTCGTTTTCTGTAATTGATTTTCTGTATTTATTTATTATGGATGTATCGTTTTGTACAAAGAGTGTATTTACTGTTGTTTTCTTAGGTGTTGTCGCATTTAATGGTAATTGGACTATGTCATATGCTTTATTATTTTTCTCTACATAGTAGAAGTATCCATTGCCATCTGTTGTCCATATAATCTTATCTGTTGGTGTGTTTTTTTGTAATAGTGTGTACAACATCTTATTGGCTGGATTGTATGAGTAAATTCCTGCGTCTGATTCAAGAATCAGATAGTTACTATTATTTGCCCAAGTGCTTGTGTAGCTTGTTAAATTACTTGTGTCCGATATTTCTAATGGGAAGTAGCTGTTGTCAGAAATGTTCCAGATATTCTTTATTCCAGAGATATTTACAACTGCCCAATTTCCATTAGGAGAGAGATCTAAATCGGAGATATCTTCTTCTGTTGTTAAGAGTAGAGTAGGATTTTGAGAGAAATCCCATATGTATGTAGTAAATTTATATTTGTATACATATGTGCTTTTGTCCGAATCCTTCAGAATTATTAATGCTAGTGTGTTATTTTTGTTTCTTACAACTTCTTGTACTGTGAGGTCTGAACTCCAAACATTTGTAAGAGTGTTATCTTCTAGTATTAGCATGACATTTTCTATCGTAGATTTACCTTCTACTATTACTTCTGTTCCATTCCAATCTCTATATCCTTCTTTACTGACCTTTACAGTATGTGTACCAACATCTAGTGTTATACCTCTTTGTAATGTGCCTCTGTCTTTATAATCTATTGTGACGGTAGATGTTGTTGGTTCTGTAGATATTGCTAATACACCAGTCTTTTTTATTTCTTTGTCTTCTAAATTGATTCTGTATCCTTTTGCTAGAAGAAATATTACTGTTCCAACGATAACGATAAAGACAAGAGAAACTATTGAAACAATAGTGGATATTTTTACGTTTTGTTCTTCTTCTTGTTTGTTTTCCATAAAACTCTCTGTAAAGTATAGCATATTGGTAAAGAAGTTGTTAAAATACCTGTGTTGTATTTATTATTTTGTTAATAATGTTTGAGAAGAAATTAGGTATAGATTTAGGTACTGCAAACTCTATTGTCTTTGTACAGGGGGAGGGTATTGTTTTAACAGAACCTACTGTTGTTGCGATAGATGTTAATACATTCACAATTATTGCAGTAGGGAAGCAAGCGAAGGAAATGATTGGTAAAACACCTGCGAATATTGTTGCTAAAAGACCTCTTAGAGAGGGTGTTATTGCTGATTCTAGAGTTACCGAGGCTTTACTTAGATATTTCTTTGATAGGGCCTTGGGGAAATCTAGATTCTTTAAGCCTGATGTTGTGATTAGTATTCCTGCAGGTATTACTACAGTGGAGGAGAGGGCAGTTTTGAAGGCGGCAAATGCTGTAGGGTCTAAAAGTATTACTTTGCTTCCAGAACCTCTTCTAGCGGCTCTAGGGGCCGGATTACCTATACAAACATCGTCTGGTAACATGATAGTCAATATGGGTGGTGGTACATCAGAAATTGCTGTTATTTCTCTTGATGGTATCGTGGAATATGAGTCTTTGCGTGTAGCTGGAGATAAAATTAACGAATACATCATCTACTACATGAAGAAGAAGAAAGGTATTCTTATTGGAGAACAGACTGCAGAGGATATTAAGATTAAGATAGGATCTGCTGTAGAAGTTAAGAATCCTAAGGAAATGGAGGTTAGGGGAAGGGATGCTGGAAGTAGTATGCCTAAATCTGTTGTTGTAGATTCTAATGATGTTGCTAAAGCTATAGAATTTCCTCTAAAGACTATTGTACGTGGTATTAAATCTGTTTTAGAAAAAACACCTCCAGAACTATCGGCTGATATTATTGATAGAGGTATGGTAATGAGTGGTGGTACAGCAAAGCTTAGGAATTTAGATAAATTATTTGCAAAAACTACAGGTGTTCCTGCTCATGTTGCAGAGGAGCCTCTTTATTGTGTTGCTAAGGGTACAGGAATGGCATTAGAATTAATAGCAACTGGAGAGAGAGTATTCTCCTTTAATAGGGAGTTTAGAAGATAACTAAATTATTATTTACGGAATATGGCAATCTTATCTAAGAAGAAAAATGAGATGACATTAAAAGAGGTTACGAAGCTACTAGATGGTTTTAAGCTTCCTACATCTTTGTATTACACACCTATGAATCTAGAAGAAGAGAAGAAGAAGTTTTTTAAGTCTTACGACTATAATCCACATTTTGTATATAAGAAGGTTAAAAATAATAATAAGGAGATAATTAAGAAACTTGCTACTGTTACCAAGATTTCTGATGTAGATCCTAGGATTTCCTCTTTCTATATTGATTTGATTAAGTCTAAGATTGAAGCGGATGAACTACTTAATGCTGTTGGTAATAATAGCCTGGTAAGTGAAATATCTAAGAGGAGATATGGTGTTCCATCTGACAAGCTGTTTATTAATGCGTGCCTTGCCTTAAAGGGTAAAAATAGTTCCTACAATATTAGAAAGAAGGAAATAAGTGATGACGATAAGACTGTCTTAGAGTATAAAGATGTTTGCGAGATTCTTACAAAGGTGCTAGAGGAGCTTGGTTTGAATGATTGGAAGGTAGAAAAGTCTCGTAATATATCTAAAAATGGTATCAAAGTGGGGGCAAAGGAGTGTACAATTTACATAAATAAGGATATTTCTAGAACAAAGTTTAAGCTGAAGAAAACTATAGTCCATGAGATTGGTACTCATGTTTTGCGAGCTGTGAATGGTGAGAATAGTGGTTTTGACGCATTGAGTAAGGCTAATTTGTCATCTTATTTAGATGTAGAGGAGGGGTTGGCAACTTACAATGAGATGCTTATGGGATATCTTACAGAGAAATGGTTAAAGAATAAAGCAGCTTTGACATACGCTATCCATATTGGAGAAAAAATGTCATTTAGGGAGCTTTATAACTGTTTACTCGGTATTTTGCCTAGTAAATCTGCGTTTGATGTTACATATAGGGTAAAGAGAGGACTAGGGGATACATCTAAGCCTGGAATCTATGCAAAGGATGTTGTGTACTTCCGTGGATTTAGAAGAGTACTACGTAAACTACAAGCTACACCTTCTATGTACAATCTCTTGTATGCTGGAAAAATATCTTTCCGCCAATGTAGTTGGGTAGAGGATGGTTTGATTCCTAAAGCAAAATACATCCCAACAGTAAACGATTGGAATAAGATATTCAAGAAGGTGGGATTATAGTTATCCTATAACCTTTATTGTCTTAATCAGCTTGTTGAATCTATACTTTCTTATAAGTCTCATATACTCGCCATTTTGAGCTTCTTCTTTTGTTACGACAAGTATATCAATCTTATTGAATCCAAGTCCAAATTGTTCTACTTCTTCCCAATTTCTGTGGTGTAGGATTATTGCATCTAGAGATGCATTTATCTTAAGAGCAGCAAGTGCCTCTCTCTTAGATATTTCCTTAGAAATATCGTATCCATCTATAGTTAAATCTCCGTTTCTGTATTCTCCAACTGTATCCGTATTCTTTAAATATGAAGGAAGTACTAGTAATCTTTTCTTTCTTAACAATTCTTTCACATTGGTTGCTTTATTGCCAATAACGACAATTCTCTTTGTATTACACTCGCTTAATAGATTGTCTAGGTAGTAATCTGCAACATCTTCTCTTGTTTCTCCAATTACTGGGTAGAAATTGAGATATGCCTCTGGCATCGTGTTAATCTCTAGTATTGTGCCGTTTCCATTTGTTAATGGCTTTTTAATGTCTTTACAAATAATATCTATACCTAGAGCGTAGCAGTGTGCACTAGATGCTATTGTATTTACAACATGCTGTATTTCCTTACAAACCTCGTCTGTAACGTCTTCTGTGATGCCACCCTGACTCATACTAGCGACTTTTCTTAGATTCACCTTTTGATCTTCCTTTGGAACAGATTTTAGTGTTAGCTTTTGTTCTTTTAGATAGTCCAACAAGAAGTCGTCTATATGAATTGGCTTTAGAGTTCTGATAGGGCTGTGTAAATCTCTTCTAGGGTTCTTATTTTCCTCTTCTATTAATTCTTCTATTGTGTGAGTACCATCTCCTTTGATGAATGCAGGAATTCTTTTTGTTGCAATCTTATATCTTCCATTTATAGCTGGTATCCTATAATCTTCTCCT
>JAGDCC010000019.1 GCA_017958745.1 bacterium | reverse complement strand
TTGTATACAAAGTACAACCAGTAAGATTATAAGTATTCAAATTCTTACAGGCATCCCTTATAGCATTAACCTCTGCATGAGCAGTAGGATCCTTACCAGCAAGAACAGTATTATTTCCCCTACCGACAATCTTCCCATTCTTTACAATTACAGCACCGAATGGACCTCCATCTCCTGTTAAAAGATTTTTCTCTGCCAATTCTTTCGCTTCCATCATATATTTATTCATAAGACCAATATAACACATATATAATGAAAACAAAAACGCAAGCCACTTCACTTAATAATTACAATTATAAACAATATTTCAAATAAGTTGTTGCTAGTTTTTTAAATATCTGCTATACTCTTCTTCACTATGGAAAAAACAGAATTAACAATAAGAGATACAAAAGCAAAGAAACCAGCAAATTTACTTAAAGATGGACTAACACCTGCTGTTGTATATAATGCAAAAACAGAATCTAAGAGTGTAATGTTGGACTCTGCTGTAGCTAGAAAATTAGTTAAGAATTCTACTACTGCAACAATATTAGACATGAGCTTAGATGGAAAGGATATCAAAGCAATCATTAAGGAAGTAGATAGAAATCCTGTAACAGGAGAATTAAGACATATTGCATTCTTCGAAATTGATGAAACAAAGGAGATGGCATTTACAATACCATTCAAGATTACTGGTATGTCTCCTGCAGTAAAGAACAACTTGGGTGTTCTTATCGAGGTACACAATGCTATTGATGTAAAGTGTAAAGTTGGAGACCTAGTTCCATTTATAGAGGTAGATATTTCTACTCTAGCACACCCTGGTCAGAGTATCTCCGTATCAGATGTTAAAATTCCAGAAGGAATCACCGTAAACCAAGACCAAGCAGATGCAACAATTGTAACTGTAACAGAACTACAGAAGGAAGATGTTTCTAAGGTAGAAGCTACAGAAGAGAGTGCAGAAGAAGGTGAGGCTAGTGCAGAAGAGCCAGCTGCAACAGAGGAAGCTAGCGCAGAATAGAAGTAATATTTTTATATTTCTTAATGGTAACAGTAATAATTACTTCATATAAAGAACCTAAGACCATTGGTAGATGTATCAATTGTATTGCAAATAGGAAATATTCAGGAATACCATCCTCTTTCGAAATACTTCAGGTATCCCCTGATTCATTAACACTTAATGCTGGCAAGAAAGAGGCAAACAAGCTCAATTTAGGAAAGAAATACAAACAAATAAAGGATCCTAGAAAAGGCAAGCCATATGCATTGGTAATGGCATTAAAAAAAGCAAAAGGAGACATCATTATTCTCACTGATGGAGACACCTATTTCGAGAGAGATTCTGTAAGACAAATTCTTTTACCATTTTCAGACAAGAATATTGGAGGTGTTAGTGGCAGACCTGTTTCCTCAGATCCAAAAGATAACAAATTTGGATATTGGGGGAATCTTCTTGCAGATGCTGCACACCACAGAAGAAGTAATGTTATGGAGAAAATAGAAGGTACGGACTACTACATGAGCGACAAAACATTTTTCCCTATGAGTGGATATATAATGGCAATAAGAAATATGCAAATAGATATACCACAGAACATTCTTTCAGATGATGCCTATATTTCTTACTATATTAGAAACAAAGGTCTAGAAGTAGGTTACACACCAAAAGCAATGTGCTACGTAAAATATCCAACAAATCTAAAGGATTATCTTACACAGAAAGTAAGATCTTTAGGTGGATACAGTCAATTAAAAAGACTTGGAATATGTAAGAGAGACAAACAAAGCAGAAGTTTTACAATAGAGCTAAAGTACACATGGTATGTAATTAAATATGCAAAAAACTTCAAACAGTTTATATGGTCCTTAGAACTCTTCCCTGTAAGATTAATAACCTGGATAAACATTCTCTGGAAAAGAATCATTCTAAAAAAGACAGTATCTAATACTGGATGGGAAAGAATAGAAAGTACAAAATAAGCTACTGCTCTCTTCTCTCTTTAGTTTCCTCAAGAACATCATGAAGGAACATCCTATCACTACTACCTAGTTAAGCCTTATTATTCCTCACCAACGTTTCGTACCCTTCATAGTCAACAATACTAAGTCTTTGTACAAGGACTTT
>JAGDCC010000018.1 GCA_017958745.1 bacterium | reverse complement strand
CTTTTGATATGCTTTGTAAGTATTTTAAGTCTGGCCCATCTCCAATTATTACAAGATTCTTTTTGGCTTCTATACTGCACCTTATTGCTACATCTACTTTTTTGTAATCGTATAAGCGAGATACAACAAGATTGAAATGCTTTGGAAGATTGTATTTCTTTTTTATTTGGGCTAATTCTTTTTCTTCCACTTTTGTGAAATATTCCTTGCTTACTCCTGGGTATAGTACTGTGGAATCTACACCGTATGTTTTTTTTATTTTCTTTGAGATGTATTTTGAATTTGATGTCCAATAATCTACTCTTTTGGATATTACATAGTCCCATATTCTTAAATCTGTGTTCATTTTGTCTGACAATGTTTTGTATATTTTCTTAAATTTGGATGCTCTTACATTTAGTTCTTTATCCCAAAGGCTTCTTGGTGGTGTTGTTACCATAGCCATGTGTGGTTGTCCTATTTTTGTAATTACAGATTTTCCCGGTCCTGCGGATAGGCTTATTACAAGGTCAAAGCCAGATAGGTCAAATGATTCGTATGTGTATGGTATGAATATTTTTAATAATCTGTAGTTAGATAATGCGATTATTTTTTTGTATTTTTGTAGTTTACTTGTGTGGATTGTGTCTATCTGTTTTTTGGGTAGGTTAGGGTACTTTTCTTTATTAAACAGTATAGTGAATATTTCTGCATCTGGTAGAACTTTGAGTACGGATAGTAGTACTCTATCTGCTCCACCAAAAGCAGTCATCTGGTCTGTGACGATGGCTACTTTTGGAAATAATTGGTGGAGGCTATTTTTCATTAAGTTCTAATTGAGAATCATCTCCTATAAATAATGTATTTGCTTTTGGATATGTTTCTTTTCTTGTGACTTCTGCATTCCACCCAATGAGTGAGCTGTCTATTAATGTCTCTAAATCGTGGATGTTACAATTACCCATTAATATACTGTTTTCTATTTGTGCATTTTTAATAGTAGATTCTGCTCCGATAGATGTGAATGGTCCAATGTATGAGTTTTCTAATGTGCAATTTTCTGCAATAGATACTGGTCCTCTTAGTACACAATTTTTAACTGTAGAACCTTTTGCAATTTCTACGTTTCCTTCTATCTTGCAATCTATAACATCTCCTTTTATAGATTCTTTGCACTCCTTCTCTAATACGAGTCTATTTGCAAGTAGTAAGTCGCTTGGTGCACCTGTGTCTTTCCACCATCCAGTTACTTCTGATGCTGTCATTACATATCCGTTTTCTATTAACCAGTTATTTACCGTTGGTGGGTAATATTCTGGCTTTCCGGTTCCCTTGGGATCTATTGGCTTTATGTGGTCAAAAGCTTGGAATACTGCTGGTGTGAAGAAGTAAATTGCAGATAATACTAAATCACTTACAAATTCCTTTGGCTTTTCTACAGTTTTAACAACTCTTCCATTTTCCATAACAGCAACACCAAAGTTTTGGTAATCTGGTCTTTTTACAACAAGTACATGTGCATCTGATTTGTTTTTTTTGAAATCATTGTAATGCTTCTTTAATCCTCCAGCTAAAATGTTGTCTCCTGCAGAGAATAGAAAATCGTCATCGCCAATAAGGTCTTCTGCTAGCTTGATTGGATACATCATGCCATTTGGTTCTGGTTGTTCTATGTAGTGCAAATGTATGTTCTTTCCATATTTACTACCATCTCCAAGCATTGCTGGTATTTCTGTATCTCCTTTGTTTACATTGATTATTATATCTTCTATTCCTAGTTCTATTGCATCTAAAAGGATACGCTCTATCATTGGGTGGTTACCAATTGGGAGCATATGTTTATTTTTTGTATGTGTAAGAGGTCTTAATCTTGTTCCTCTTCCACCTGCTAGTATTAATGCTTTCATAGTTTTAATGGTTAAAATTAATCTATTCTTGTGGACAGATATTTTTCTGCTTGTTTATCTGCTTGTGGTTTTAATGGCTCCCACCATTCCTGGTTGTTTACATACCATTCCACTGTATCTTTTAGCCATTCGTCTATAGATTTTGTTGGTGAATATCCTAATTCTTTCTCTGCTTTAGAATAGTCTATAGCATATCTTAAGTCATGACCTTTTCTATCTCCAACATGCACTATTAAACTTTCTGGCTTGTTTAAATATTCTAAAATCTTTTTAATAATCCATATATTTGGTTTCTCTCCATTTCCTCCAAATAAATATGTTTCTCCTATCTTTCCTGCTTTGATACACATTTCTATACCTCTACAATGATCTTCTACGTGAATCCAATCTCTTACTTGCATTCCATCTCCATATACTGGGATTTCTTGGTCCATAATTGCTCTTGTAATTGCTAATGGTATTAATTTCTCTGGGAACTGATTTGGTCCATAGTTGTTAGAACAGTTGGAGATAGTGACTGGTAATTTATGCGTTTGGAAGTATGCTCTTACCATATGATCTGAACTTGCCTTGGAAGCAGAGTATACACTTCTTGGTCCATATGGTGTATCTACATGGAATTTAGCTTCTGGGTCGTCTAGTGGTAGCTCTCCAAATACCTCGTCTGTAGATACGTGGTGGAATCTTATTCCTCCATTTTCTAAAGCACACTCTAAGAGGTTTAATGTTCCAGCAACGTTTGTTTGTACAAAAATATCTGGACTACTTATACTTTTATCTACATGAGATTCTGCTGCAAAATGTACAATTAAATCTATATCTTTGGTTAGCTCCATTACTAAGTCATGGTTGCATATATCTCCTTTTACAAATCTGTATCTTGGATTATCTTCTACTTCCTTTAGATTCTCTAAATTACCTGCATACGTGAGTTTATCTAAATTGATTATTGAATCTTCTGGATATTTTTTTAACCAGTATTTAATGAAATAAGAACCTATAAAACCTGCACCACCTGTGACTAATATTTTCATAATGGATAGTATTTATAAATTTATTTACGAGATTATACCACTTTGGCATATAGTGTAAAAAAAATATTGAAAAATGGTATAATATAATATGGAAACATATATCGTATTGCCTGCGTATAATGAGGGTAAAGTTATAAAAAAATTAATAGAATCTATTAAGAAGGAAGGATATAGAAATATTATTGTTGTGGACGATGGTAGTACAGATAATACTTTCTCAGAAGCAGAATCTACAGGTGTGGTTGCTATTTCTCATTTAATAAATAGAGGAAAGGGTGCTGCAACACAGACAGGTATAGATGCAGCAAAATATCTTGATGCAGATATTATTATTACAATGGATTCGGATGGACAGCATAATCCAAAGGATATTGTTAAATTAATAAAACCTCTAGAAAAAGGTGAATGTGATGTCACAATTGGTAGTAGATTTCTAGAAAAGTCTAAGAATATGCCAATGTCTCGTGTCATTATGAACAGAGTAGGTAACTATATAACTGCGTTTTTCTTCCATAAACTTGTAACAGATAGTCAATCTGGTTTTAGAGGATATTCTAAAAAAGCTGCAAACTTAGTTTATACCTATGAGGATCGTTATGAATTTGAATCCGAAATGCTTGGAGAAATTAGCAAGCATAAATTATCTGTAAAAGAAGTTCCAATAGAGGTTATTTATACAGAATATTCCTTAACTAAATACAACAAACAGAGTTCTTTTTCTCCGCAGGGGTTATTTAATGGAATAAAAATGCTTATTAGATTTATAGAAAAAGCTTTATTTAAATAAAATTATGGTAATACAAATAATTGTAACAATTGGAATAGTTTTACTTGTTTTTCCAACAGTTTATTCTGCGTTTAAGAAGAAGACTATTTCTCTGTTTTCCCTAATAATATGGACATTGTTTTGGGTAGGAGGAATTGTAATCATTTGGAATCCTTCTCTTATGGGAAAAATAAGTGGTTTTATGGGAGTGCAGAGAAGTATAGATGCAATTGTTTATTTAGCAATAGTATTTCTTTTGTATATTGTATTTAGATTTAGAATTAGACTTAATGAAATGCAAAGAGAAATAACTATGCTTACAAGAAAGTTGGCTATTAAGGATATTAACAAGAAGAAATAATCTCTTTTGCTTTTTTTACAAAACTCTCTTTTGTGTTGTAATTTGTTAGACTATTTTGGACTTCCTTATAATTCCATTTGTGTTTATTAAATTTATCAAAAGTGTCTTGGAAATCAGAAATTATATAGTTATCAAAAAACATTCCACTTTTATTCTTTTTAACTATCTCTAAACTTCCGCCATTCTTGTATGCAATAACTGGTGTACCACAACTAATCGCTTCTGCACAAAATATTCCATAATCTTCTATGCCTCCCATAATAAATCCTTTAGCATTAGATAATAATTTGAATTTCTCTTCTTCTTCCACCCAGCCTAGGAATTCTATATTTTTACAATTTTTATATTTATTTTTTAATTTATTAAATAAATTTCCATCTCCTATTATTTTAAGATTAAACTTTAGCTCTTTAGCACAGTGTAGAATAAAATCTCCACCTTTATTATGGTCAAATGGAGCACCGACTATATAGTAGTCTTCTCTTTTGTTTATGATATTTTTATTAGTTGTTTTATTAATAGTTACTGGAGGATATATGAGTACGGCATCTTTTCTCCATACTTTTTTTATTCTTTCTTTTACAAAATTAGAATTACATAATAGAACATCGGATCTGTTAGATGCGCACACATCCCATATACGTGTGTCATGCATAACTTTTTTAGAATATAACGTAATAAATGGAATAAAGTTCTTTTTGTTGAAATATGTATCGTACATATCCCATGCATAACGTACTGGTGTGTGTATATAGGAGATGTGTTTGCAATCTAGTGGTGTAATTACTCCATGTGCTACAGAAGAAGAGCAAGAAATTACTAGGTCGTAGTTGTGGAAGTCAAAGTTTTCTATGTATCTTCTCCATAGAGGGAATGTATATCTATAGTTTTTTTTTATAAATGGAAAGTTATTTAGTGGAGAAAAATAGAAGTTATGTCTGCATAATTCTTTGTCTAAATACTTTTTTCTGTCTTCTAGTTTTTTATGTCCAAATAGACAATAAATATCTGCATCTTTGTACATGGATGCAAAAGTAGAAGTGATACGAGCACCACCTGCCATTTTCCACAGAGATTCTGTAACTATTGCAACTTTCATTAACGTTTTACGTGAATTATTGTACCTTTTCTCTTCCTGATGTATATTGGGCGAGACAATATCATGAAGATTCCCAATGCTATAAGGAAGAAGCCAATGGCGACTATGTAATCTTTTATACCAATAGCAGTACCTGGAAGTTTTACACATGTACACGTATTTGGACTACAAGTATATCCAGCATCACATGTGTTTATATCGCTTGCCGTGTCGCATTCTTCTCCTTCGTCAATTGTACCGTTACCACAATTTGTACAACTGTTTGGATCTCCTATCTGTATAGTGATAGATGTTGGTTTAGGATTCAAAACATTTGTAGTTGGACTTTTATTTGCCATTACTTTTGTAACAAAATATGGATGAGATGTATCTGGTGCATTTATTTGCCATTCTAGTTCTGTTTTTCCTCCAAGAAGTGTTTTGAATTTAATTCTTGCTAGAACATCTGCACCATTTTTGGATTTATAAAGAGTTCCACTTCCAGCTTGTGTAAATCCTCTAAGAAAAGCAACACCATTTTTATTATCTATAGACCAATACACTTCGTCTGTTGCCGTACTACTCCATGTCTTAAACAATGAATTATTTTTAATTGCTTCTGTAATCTGTAGATATCTTGGGTCAAAGAGGACAACAAAACTTACTTCTGTTATCTCATCTGTAGGACTGTTTAGCATTACATCTACTGTAAATTGATTCCCAACTTTTTCTACTATTCCTCCTGTTGTAGGATAAAAATACAAAGTTGCATCTGCGAATGCATTACTCTTAGATGACAGTATAAAGAATATAGAAAATAAAAATGCTACAGAAAATATGATAGTGTGTTTTAAAAATTTTTTTGGTATCATTTTGTCGATTATAATATATAACTAAGGATAACAAAATATATGGAAACAATAAAGACACTTATAATAGCAATTGTACAGGGTTTAACTGAGTTACTTCCTGTTTCTAGTTCTGGTCATATACTGTTGGTAGGTAAACTTATGAGTATGGATATTACTTCTGACTTTTTGATTTTATTCCATCTTGGTACGACAATAGCTCTTATTGTTTACTATAGACATGTCCTTTTTGATGATTTATTTACCAAAGAGAAATTGCAGATGTATCTAAAGATTGTTGTTTCTTGTATTCCTGCTGGCGTTCTTGGTCTTCTTTTTGATGATATTATTTCTGAGAAGCTTAGAGCTACTTGGATTATGGCTTTATCTCTTATCGTATGGGGTATTGTAATGATTATTCTTGAGAGAAATACTCATGTTAAGAAGATTAAGACTAAAGATATAAGGAGAATATCTTGGAAGCAATCTATTGCTATGGGGTGTGCACAGTGTATTGCTCTTATTCCTGGTACATCTAGATCTGGTATTACGACTATTGCTGGTATTTTAATGAACTTAGATAAATATTTGGCATTCCAATATGCTATGCTTTTGGGACTTCCTGTTTTACTTGGTAGTTTTGTATGGAGTTGTTTCAAGGGTATAGTTTTGCATGAGGAAGGAGAGCTTGCTTCTGTCTCTTTACCGATCTTTGTAATGATTTTTGCAGTTACATTTATTCTTGGATATTTATCTTTACATATTTTAAGCAAAGTAAAGAAGGAGAAGTGGTTAACATTCTTTGGTGTTTATAGAATAATCCTTGGAATATTGATATTACTATTTGTAAAATAAATAGTTAACTACATAGTACCTCTTATATCCATACCTGTCATGCTACTTGGTGCTTCCATTCCAAGTAATCCAAGTACAGTAGGGGATACATCTGCAAGAAGACCTGTTGGTCTTGCATTAAGTCCTGTTCCAACTTTTATTAAATCTACGTCAGCTCTTGTTTGGATATCAGATGGATTGGTAAGGATAATTAGTGGTACAGGATTGTTGGTATGTGCCATATCTATCTCTTTTGTTTCTCTGTTAATCATTGTCTCACAATTACCGTGGTCTGCTGTAATTATTACTGCGCCCCCAGCAAATAGAGTTTCCTTTGCAACATCTGCAACACATTGATCCGTAATCTCTACTGCCTTCGTTGTAGCATGGAAATTACCAGTATGTCCTAACATATCTGGATTAGCAAAATTAAGTAAAATGAAACTATCATATTTAGATTGTGTAAATCTTTTTATTTGGTTAACAGTCTCATCTCTAATAGACTCTGCACTCATGGCAGGAGTTTTAGCATAATCGTCCACCTTAGGAGAAGGTATATTAAAGAATGTCTCTCCCTTGTGTGGTTCTTCTATACCACCGTTAAAGAAATAAGTGACGTGTGTATGCTTCTCTGTCTCAGACAAGTGAAGCTGTGTTTTACCATTATCTGCTAAAAATTCAGATATCGGTTTCTGTACTTTTAGTGGTGGAAATATTGAATGAGAATTAAGATTCTCCTCATAACCTGTCATAGTTGCAAAGTAAACGTTTTCTGGATAATTCCTTCTTACAAAATGATTAAACTCTTTTTCTACAAATACCTGTGTAATCTGCCTTGCTCTGTCTTCTCTAAAGTTCCAGAATAAAACTGCATCTCCACTTTTAATTGGTCCAATAGGTCTTCTAAACTCATCTGTGCAGTACTTAGGAACAAAGAATTGGTCGTATTCTCCTCTTGTATATGCTTTCTGTATTGCCTGTATTGGATCTGTAAAAGATTCTGCAGAAACACCAACGAGAGCATCATAAGCTAGTTTAGTTCTCTCCCATCTATTATCTCTATCCATTCCATAGAACCTTCCCATTATAGAAGCAATATGACCTATACCAAGCTCTCTTATTTTGCTATTTAACTGACTGAGATATAAGAATCCATCTCTTGGTGGAGTATCTCTTCCATCCAACATGACATGTATATAAGGATCTATACCATTCTTCTTACACAATTCCATTAATGAGAACAAATGTGATATATGTCCGTGTACACCAGCAGAAGAGAGTACTCCCATAAGGTGTACGTTAGAATTATTTTTATTAACATGGTCTATTAATTCTTTAATTACTGTATTGGAAGAAAGCTGGTCTGCTTTAATTGCTTCATTAATCTTTGGTAAAGATTGGTAAACAACCTGGCCAGCACCAAGATTTAGATGTCCAACCTCTGAATTGCCTGCATAATCTCCAGGTAATCCTACGAAAGTACCACTAGCTTGTATAAGTGTAGATCTACCATACGTCCAAGCAGTATCCAAAAATGGTGTTTTAGCAGCAAGAACAGCATTCCCTTCTGCATCTGGATGTACTCCCAATCCATCCATAACAATCAAGGTAACAAATCTGCTAGATTCTCCATTAGAAAAATTCTTCTTTTTTGTATCTTCT
>JAGDCC010000017.1 GCA_017958745.1 bacterium | reverse complement strand
TCCTTCGACAGGTATATTGTCATGGAAGTGAATGATGTCATCAAGGTTGAGGATAACGATCTCACCAAGGAGGAATGGGCTCCTGGACAGAAGGTGGTTCAGTTTAATATTAGAATTCAAGCCAACAGTTATATAATAGTCATTCTCTCCAGAAACAGGATCTGCAGATACTGCTGTAGAAGCAGTTGGGATAAACAAAGAATCTGTATTATTACTCTCAACACTTGTTGTAGATGTGTCAAAGTAATAGTCATAGAATAATCCTTCATATGTAATATCTGTGAGCAACGGAAAATATCCCTCCTTTAGATTATCTCTATAATTATTTATATCTTTCGCACCACCAGTAGAAAAACCAATAGTTCCAGTTGTAGACTCGTTAGCTGCAAAAGAATCATAGGAGCTAGTACTTTTATTAATAGAAGAAAGACTATACATGCCCTTACCGACATTTTTAGAAGGAGAGTATATCCAATCATCTAGTAATCCTTCCGGATTAAATACTTTAGCAATTAAACCACCCTTGTACTTTCCTTCTCTAATTAGTTTATATGTAGAATAAGATAATAGTGATACACACAAAATAGATAAAACTAATACCAATATTTTTTTTCCTGCCATAAAAAAAATAGAGACAAATTAATTACTAGTAAGAATATACCACATACAGCAACTAATTGCCTCTATCTATTTCCCAATCTAAATACTTATTAATCCTTTAATGTACTACCACAATGAGGACATTTAGTAGCTTCCAAATGCAAATCATCTAATTTACAATAAGGACAAGTTTTCTTTGTTGCCTTCTTCTCAGCTTTCTCATCCTTTTCATTTTCCTTAGATAACTTTGCTTGTATTCTGCCACTCTCCTTAACAATAATAAACAAAACAAATGCAGTGATTAAGAAGGATAGTAATTGGTTTAAAAAATTACCATATGTAATAACAACCGCACCAGATGCCTTTGCCTCTGCTAAAGACTCATACTGATTCTTGCCTAAAACAAAATAAAGATTGGATAAATCTATACCGGATATAAGTTTACCAATTGGTGGTGTTAGAATATCCGTAACAATAGAATCTATCAAACTCTTTAAACCAGCACCTATCATGATACCTACTGCCATGCTAATTGTAGAATCCTTAAATGCAAAATTTCTAAACTCAGTCCATACACCCTTTGTCTTTTTCGTTGCTTTTCTTGCAACCTCTTTTGTATCTATTTCCTTAATACTCTCTTCTAATTTTTTAATATTTGGTTTTTTCATGTTTTTTAAAACTAATAAATAAAAATATAAACGTAACCACTGTGAGTATTATATACAAAAACACCTGTCCTTGCACTACATGTTGTAAAGAATCATTTCTCATCTTATATATAACAACTTGCATAGCAGAAGAAAGAGCTAACACAACAAGATAACTATACACATTTTGGGAAATAAAATAATTAGCCACCATATAAACACAGGCAAAGCCAGTCATACATAGACCAAATACACCAAGATATTGTCTTATACCAAGATACTCTTCCCCTACAGTCAATTTAATAATCAATTCTCCCAATATAAAGTAAGCCACAGAAATTACAAAACCAATCATAAAGGCAAATCCAAGAGAAATAAGGAGACTCTTTTTCCTCTTTTGTGCATCACTCTCATTAGATAATCTCGCAAACATCACACTAGCACTAAGAATACATGCAAAATATATTATCTTCCCCAACAAGGAGACGGAAGAATAATCGGCACGGAACTTTTCGTTAACAAGAATAAGATCCAATGTATAAGGTAGAGCAAGAAGAAGGTAGAACATAGATGTATAAATAATATCCTTAACATCCAACCTTATAAGTTTACCTATTTTTCTCGTATTACTTATCAAAGGAAGAAGTGCAAATGTACCAATAAATTGTGGTAAGAAGTTTGCAACAATAAGAACAGGAACATTACCACCTGCTCTAATTGCAAAGAAACCTATTACAAATTTAAAAATTGTTTCTGCAAGAGCGACAAGATTTGCAGTCATTATTCTCTCCTGTGCATACAAAAAACCTTTGGCGATACTACAAACAAAAGACATTCCTAACCCAATAGCTAGATAAGTAACAAGCCCTTCTGGAATAGAAGCAATCTGTGCTACTACTCCTCTAAAAAGGAAAAGCAAAATAGCTGCTACAACCCCTGTTACACTCAAATACTTATATGCATACCATTTGTAATAAGTATCGTTATCATTTTTATTTTTTGCAACCGCTTTTGTAATCACAGACTGTATCGCAGTAGAAATCATCTGCATAAGATAAGCAATTCCTAAGACTGCACTATACTTACTAAAAACATCCTTATCTGTAAATCTAATTACAAAAATATTAAAAAAATAATTCAGCAAACCAATCACACCCCCTAAAACAGTCGTTAACAAAAGATTTTTTATGTATGTGATATCAAGTTTTTTTAGACTAAACATATTTTTAGATTGTATTTTATTAGAAAAAGTTATATACAATTTACTATTTTATTTTAGCATTATACTACTACGTGGGGAACAATCATTGCATTAATTGGAGGAATTGGAATTGGTGTCGGTATTACACTATTTTTAAAGAAGGGGAATAACCAAAAAGAAAACGAGCAGTTAACACTGTCTATAGAGAACAAACTAAATGAGATGCTTCCAAATGTAATCAACCAAGCGAATGTCAATCTCGTAGCAATGGCGAACGAAAAGCTTACTGCTGAAACTAAACAGAATAAGGCAGATTTAGAGAATAAGAGAGATGAGATTACAAGAATTGTTAAAGATTTAGAACAACATATAAAAGATTCTGACAAAGATAGAGTTCATTCATACAGCGAATTGGCAACATCACTAAAGGAAAATAGAGAAGCAACAGAAAAGCTTTCTGTAAGTACATCAGATTTAAAGAAAATGCTCGACGACAATCAGATTCGTGGACAATTTGGAGAAAAAGTTGCAGATGATTTGCTCAAAATGTCTGGATTTGTAGAAGGTGTGGATTACGATTACAACAAGAAGCAATCTGATTCACAGACTAGACCAGATTTTACAGTTTTCTTACCAGATAAGACGAAGATTAATATTGACTCAAAATTTCCATATAGCAATTTAAGAAATATGACAGAGACAGAGGATAAGGCAGAAAAAACTAAGTATCTTAAGTTGTTTAAGATAGATGTAGAAAACAAGATAAAACAGGTAACAGAAAGAGATTATATTAATCCTGCAGACAACACCGTAGATTTTGTTATTTTGTTTATTCCAAATGAAATGATTTTCTCTTATATCTACGACAAGCTTCCAGAAATAACAGAGGAAGCTATGAACAAGAAGGTTATTTTAGCTGGGCCATTTAGTTTTACTGCCATTCTAAGAATGATTAGGCAAGCATATGAGAACTTCCGTATGCAGAAAAATATTAATTCTATAATAACAGATATACAAGCTTTCGAGAAAGAATATCACAAATTTGCAGATGAGTTTGTAAAGTTTGGAGATAGAATAGATTCTCTACAAAAGCAGTACAACACAGTCACAACAACTAGATTCAATCAATTAGAAAGAAGAATAGACAAAGTAGAAAACAGTGCAAGTACAGGAGAACAAACACTATTGGATTTACCTAATCCTTAGTAGAAACTGTTTTAGTAGATACTTGTTTCTGAGGTACCTTACCCCATGCAAGTATACCTAGAAGTATGAGATTAGCCAAATGAATAACAGATAATAGTCCCATTGCAGAATCGTAACCATACTTTTTGCAGATATTCATCATTACAATAATTCTTATAATAAGAACAGCAAAAACTCCTATAAATGGAATAAATACTAAAAGAAGAAGCCATGGACTCATATCTCCCAGCTGGAACAAAAGAATAAGATTTAAGATAGGAATCCATGCAAGCCAACTATTACCATAATTAAGCCTATTTGCAATTCTATACAAAGTCAAAGAACCATAAACATAGGAAGCAATTGCAATAAAAAAAACAAAAATTGCAACAACAAAGCCAAAACCTAACAAGCCCATTTCTAATAAATCATCCAAGAAATCAGTATCTACACTATAAATATCGTCATAATCATAGTTCCAAGGTTCGTAATCCAAATCATAATCTTCATCAAAAATCCAATCATCAATACGACCCAAAGGATTCGTATTAATCTCCTGATCGCTTCCAGCCAAACATAGCTTAGGAAAAACTAGTACAGAAAGAATCAATATAATAGACAATACGAACCCTTTTATTATCTTCATACCAATAACTATATAAAGTTTATAATAAAACTACTTTCCTTTACCTCCCCAAGCTAATACACCATAGAGAATAAGATTTGCTACTGGTACAAGATAAAGAAGACCAAGAGCACGATCATAACCTCTTCTACCACATGTATTCATTGTTGCAATTACCATCACTACTAAAAATGCAATACTACCAATACCTGGTATAAGTACAAGTAATATTAACCAAGGGCTTAGCTCACCAAGTCTTAAAGCAAGAACACAGTTCAAAAAAGGAATCCATGCAAACCAACCATTAGGTTCATCTAATCTTTTAGCTATTTTAGATAAAGTGATAGCTGTGTAGATGTAAGTAAACAATCCACAAATCAAACTAACAACAAGAGCAATAATAAATCCGCCAGTTAGAGCAATTGCACCATCCTCAAGAAGGGTTGCCCAATCTATAGATGTAAGACTATTAATAAGATCCTCAGAGTTATCTGTGATTAAATTATTAATCTGTAAATTAAAATCCTCCTCACTCTCAACTGTTGCAAGAGCTTTATCAAGGGATTGAATCACTTCTGGAGTATCCTCAACAGCAAATGTAAAAGATGGGAGTATCATTAATATACTTAATGCTCCTAAAACATTTTTTAATATGTTTTTCATTGAAATAATAATAAAATATTAAATTATAAAACTAATCAATTTTTACATATTTGCCATTTTTATTCAATATGTGCTAACTTATAATTATGAACATTATTAACTTCAAAACAATAGATGGAGACTATCCAATTTTGTTTACTGCACCACATGCTAGATTGCATAGAAAACCTACATTAACAGGGAAATTAAAGCAACCAGAACCATTCACAGATAGCATTGTAGAAATAATGTGCATGAACACTGGAACATGGGGAATGATTCTAACATCAGACATCACCTACGATCCAAACTATAATCCAGAAAAGTCCAACGGATTCAAAAAATCAATAAGAAATCTAAATGGTAAAAAGGAAATAAAAGAAATATTAGATATCCATGGCGTAAAGAATACTGCCCCTTACGACATAGGTATCTTTTTCACAAGAAATTACTATAAATCAAAGCACCTAGCGGAGATGTTGCAAAAGCAACTAAAGAAAGGAAAGCTTGGTGGCTCAAATATTGCAATTCTAGAATTTCCGGATAACGGACAAGAGACAATAGGAGAATTTGGTGCATCTCAGCTACAAATTCCATCCATACAGATAGAAATTGCTCAATATATAAGAGAAGATAAAAATCTCAGAGACAATTTCATCGACAACATGACAGATGTTGTTAATAAGGAGTTCAAATAGAATTATTACAAATTCATTAACAAAATCTCAAATCTTTTTTGACTACTCTTTGTCAGTTTGATATCCTTGTATCGAATTTAATTTAACCAGAAAAACAATGAAGGAAGATTCAAAAAAAACTGCCACAGAAGAAGTAAAAACTGCCAAGACAACTTCCACAACCACAGCAACAGCTGCAGTAGATGATTCTCCAAAGAAGAAAGCTATTGAAGTTGCACTTGCACAAATAGAGAAACAATTTGGAAAAGGTTCCATCATGCGACTAGGAGACAAGAAGGCTGTAGATATTGATGTGATTCCAACAGGAGCATTATCCTTGGATATAGCACTTGGTGTTGGAGGTTTACCAAAAGGAAGAATTATAGAAATATATGGTCCAGAATCTTCTGGAAAAACTACTCTCGCAATCCATATCATGACAGAAGCCCAGAAGCTAGGAGAAGCTGTTGCATTCATAGATGCAGAGCATGCCTTTGACCCTGCATATGCACAGAACATCGGTTTAGATATAGACAATCTTTATATCTCTCAGCCAGACTTTGGAGAGCAAGCGTTGGAGATATTGGAAACATTGGTAAGATCTTCTGCATTTGGAGTCATCGTTGTCGACTCTGTTGCTGCACTTACACCAAGAGCAGAAATAGAAGGAGATATGGGTGATAGCCACATGGGTCTACAAGCAAGACTCATGTCCCAAGCATTAAGAAAGATAACTGCTATTGCAAATAAATCTGGAACAACAATTATATTTATCAACCAGCTAAGAATGAAACTTGGTGTAATGTTTGGTAATCCAGAAACAACAACAGGTGGTAATGCACTAAAGTTCTATTCCTCCGTTAGAATGGATATCAGACAAAAAGATAAGATTGTAAAAGAAGGAGAAATTGTCGGGCATTCTAGAAAGGTAAAGATTGTAAAGAATAAAGTTGCACCTCCATTTAAGGAAGCATCTTTCGACATGATTTACCCAATGGGTATAGACAAAGAAAGCAGTATCATAGATGCAGCTATACAAGCTGGTATAGTACAGAAGGCTGGTGCATGGTTTAAGTTTGGAGACAAACAACTTGCACAAGGAGCAGAAGCTACTGCAAACCTACTAAGAGAAGACGAGAAAATCAGAGACGAAATTGTTAAACTCGTCAAAGAAAAGTACAAAATAAAATAGAAATGGTAATAACTAAGCTACTAGCGAAACCTTTAGATAAAGTACTTCTCTATGTGGATGAGGAACCTATCTCTCAGATAAGTCTTAATTCCATAGCGAAGTACGATATCTATGTTAACAAGGAAATTTCAGAGGATATCCTAGAAGAAATACTTACACAAGATTTAGCACAAACACTTTTCGACAAGTCCATTCGTTACTCTTCTATCTCCCCAAAAACAGAGAAACAGTTTAGAACTCATATAGAGAAGATAATCAAAGAAAACGAAGTACACTTAGAAGAAAAAATTATAAACACTGTAACAGAAGATACAATCCAGAAGCTCAAAGACTACGATTACATAAATGACAGACAGTACGCAGAAGAATTTGTATTATCTAGAGTTAGAAATAAACCAAAAGGAAAGCAATCTTTAATATACGAATTAGTTGGCAAAGGAATAGACAAAGATTTAGCAGAAGAAATTGTTGAAGATTCAGTATTAGATGAATACGATCTATTAAAAAAATCTTTTTACAAAAAATATAAATCATACGCTATCTCCTTTGAAGACAGTAAGAAAATTTCATTTTTGCAAAGAAACGGATTTAGCTGGGATTTAATAGAACAATTCATCAGAGAAAATTCATAATGTGCTAGAATACATACCTAATGACTCACCAAAGTAACAGTACTTGGATACTGCCAAAACAACTAGACAAAGACTTCATTGACTACCTAATAGAAGAAAGAGGCATAGAAAACAAAGAAGAATTTCTAAGCCCAAACATAGACAACATCCCCTCTCCTAACCTACTTTACAACACAGAACAAGCAACCAAAGACATCTTAGAAGCAGTAGAAAAAGAGCAAAAGATTGTAATATGTGGAGACTTTGATTCAGATGGAATATGTGCGACAACAATACTCTGGGAATTTCTATACAAAGAATTAGCATCACACCTTAACAAAAAAATAGATGTAGTTCCATACATTCCAGACAGAATAGACCAAGGATACGGCCTAACAGACAGCTCCATAACAGACATGCTCAACCTGAATGCCAATCTAATAATAACAGTAGACTGCGGAGTAAGAGATTACAAATTAATAACTAAATACCAAGAAGAGAAAGGCGTTAAATTTATAATAACAGACCACCACCAACCACCAACAGACCTACCAGAAGAATTAGGCTATTCCCTAGTTCATCAGATGTATCCAAGCAAAGAATACCCAGACCAACAAATATGCGGAGCGGCAGTAGCATTCCTATTTGTACAAAGAATAAAAGAAGAAGCTGGAATGGATTATAAAATCACAGAAAATACGAAAGGATTAGATTTAGTAGCATTGGCAACAGTCACAGACCTTATGCCATTATTAGGAACAAACAGACTATTCGTTAAATACGGATTACAACAAATAGCAAACAAAACAAGAGTTGGAATGGAAGAACTATGCTTTGTATCCAAACTTAATCCAACAGAAGTATCCTCTTACCAGTTAGGATATGTATTAGGACCGAGGGTAAATTCTGCAGGAAGAGTTGGTGACCCACTAGACGGAGTAAGATTATTTGCCAACACTAACAGAGCCAAATGTAGAACACTTGCACAACGACTAGATTCATTAAATTCATACAGACAAAGAACAACAGAAACTACAAAGAATATTGCACTAAGCCAAATAGACAACAACAACTTAGACAAAGCAATTTTTATATTAGGTAAAGACTGGCACGAAGGTATAGTTGGCCTTGTAGCAGGAAAATTATTGGAACAATACAACAGGCCAATAATGGTAGCAACAAATAACAATGGCATAATTAAAGGATCTGCAAGAAGTGTAATTGGATTTAATATAACCAACACATTAGAAAAGTTCAGCAAGTACCTAAAAAGATTCGGAGGACACGAACTAGCTGCTGGTTTTACTGCAAAAGCAGAAACTATAGATGAATTCATTAACGAATTCATAGAATATGCTAACGAACAAATTACAGACGAGCAATTAGTAAAGCAAACAAAAATAGACCTACTAGTAGACACAGATGATATAACAATCGATTTCATTAACAGACTAAAACTACTAGAACCATATGGATACGGAAACTACAAACCAATCATATGCTTGCAGAATTTGGTAATAGTAAAAAAATACGTATTAGGAGCAAACAAGAACACACTAAAGCTAATGGTAAAAGGAAGAGGCGTAGAACTACTAACTGTAATGCTGTTCATGTGTGAAGAAGATATACAGCTACTTAATGAAAAAGACATGATAGACATCATAGGCTCACCAGACATAAACAGCTGGAATGGAAATCAAACAATACAATTTATAGTGAAAGAATGGAGATTTTCTAGCTAACTTGTGGTAAAATCCAAACATTAATTTTATATACATCTCTTTTTATGAAAAGAACATATGTTGGAGATACAATAAAAAAAGTTGGTAAAAAAGTACGTGTATGTGGTTGGGCTTCAAGAATTAGAAATCACGGTTCATTAATATTTGTAGATTTAAGGGACTGGACAGGCAAACTACAGTTAGTTATAGAAGAAAATAAAGTTGGAGGTGTAGATAAAATTGGTCCAGAATACGTTTTGGAAGTAGAAGGAATTATTAATGAAAGAGACAAGAACCTTGTAAATCCAAAGATGGCAACTGGAAATATAGAATTAGAAGCAGAAAAAGTTGTTATACTGAATGCTTCTAAAACTCCCCCATTCCCTCTAGATGGAGATGGAAACGATATTAGCGAAGATATTCGTTTGAAATATAGATACATAGATATCAGAAGAGAAAGAGTAAGAAACCTCATAGAAAAGAGATTCAAGCTAATGATGTATACAAGAGAATGGTTTGAGAAAAACAGATTTACAGAAGTACAAACTCCACTCCTCACAGTCAGCTCTCCAGAAGGCGCAAGAGATTACTTAGTACCAAGTAGAATACACCCAGGAACATTCTATGCATTACCACAAGCACCACAGCAATACAAACAGTTACTTATGGTAGGAGGTGTAGACAGATATTTCCAAATTGCTCCATGTTTTAGAGATGAAGACCCAAGAGCAGACAGACACTCTGGTGCATTCTACCAGATAGACGTTGAGTGTTCTTTCATGACACAACAAGAATTCTTCGATACAGTGGAACCATATTTCAAGGATGTTACAGAAGCACTCACGGATAAGAAGGTTAAAGAGTACAGATTCCCACAAATACCTTATATAGAGTGTATAGAAAAGTACGGTACAGACAAGCCAGATCTAAGATTCGACATGTTCCTCGTCACATTGACAGATGAATTCAGAAAATCAGAAATGAACATCTTCCATGACATAGAATGTGTAAAAGGTATTGTCGTAGACAGAGAATTCACAAGAAAAGAAATAGATGACCTCACCCATGATATGCAAAGAGAAGGTGCACATGGAATGGTATGGTTTGCAATAGAAAACGGAAAGCTTTCCGGAAGCATGGTTAAGATGTTTAACGAAGATTTGCAAAAATCTATATTAGACAAAGTAGAGAAAGCTGGATACAAGATTACAGGTGAAAAACAGTACATATTTGCATTTGGAGACACACATGCAAACGCTTGTAGATATGCTGGTATTTTAAGAAGCAGAATGGGAGATTTATTAGGACTTAAAGATCCTAACGTTTTAGCATTTGCTTGGATTGTAGACTTCCCAATGTTTGAATGGGATGACAAAAACAAGAAATGGGATTTCTGCCACAATCCATTCTCTATGCCAGAAGGTGGTTTGGAAGCTCTAAAAACAAAGGATCCTAGTGAAATTAAAGCCCAACAATATGACCTCGCTTGCAATGGATATGAAGCAGCTAGTGGTTCTGTAAGAAATTACCATCCATTAAGCTTCATCGAAGCATTTAAAGTTGTCGGATACACAGAAGAAGAAACAAGAGCAAAGTTTGGTCACATGATTTCTGCATTTGAGTACGGTGCTCCACCACATTGTGGTTTTGCTCCAGGATTTGATAG
The DNA here is from genome assembly GCA_017958745.1 of bacterium. Lineage (GTDB taxonomy): Bacteria > Patescibacteriota > Dojkabacteria > SC72 > SC72 > UBA5232. The sequence continues at coordinate 15,179 of JAGDCC010000017.1, read as the reverse complement.
ATTAATGATGATCCTCTTTGATGAAACAAATATCAAGGAAGTATATGCATTCCCTAAGTCTAATGCACAAGATGTCATGATGGGTGCACCAAGAGCAGTAGACAAAGCAGATTTAGATATACTCGGAATAGAATTAAAGAAAGATATTAAAAAGAAAAGTTAATTTACAGAATATACCAATATTTAGTAAAATATATGGTATATCGTGCTGGGGTGGTGAAATTGGCAAACACGTATGCCTTAGGAGCATATGGGAGAGTATCCCTTGCAGGTTCAAGTCCTGTCCTCAGCATTTTTATAAAAAAATAAGCCAATATGTGTAAGAAATTATTAAAACCATTACAAAACGCACTAATAGAAAAACACTTATGTGTAGGATGCACAAGAAATTTAGCAACAGCCAAAAGAATAGGATCCCTATCAGATAACAGATACATGGTAGAATGCAAATGCAAAAGAAGATTCGTCTACGATAAGGAATTAGGAACCTTCCAAAGAGCAACATTCGCAGAAGAGCAGCAAATCCTAACACAAGACAAACCAAACTCAATCCTATTCAAATAGACAAAAAGACATATTTTATGTTAAAATATCTTGTTTTAGATATGCCGCCATCGTCTAGTGGTCTAGGACAGCAGGTTTTCATCCTGTAAACTGGAGTTCGATTCTCCATGGTGGTACTTAATCCTTATAAAATACCCCACATTTTCCCATGATGTTGTAATCATGTGATAGAATATCCTAAAGCATGATACTCAAAGATTTAAAAAACATCTTAAAATACAACGGGAAAAATATCCTTCTTTTTGAATTCTTTTTCAAGGTATCATCAATATTGATAATCTCTCCCCTATTCCTCAAGCTTTTTAATCTCATAATGAAGGTCACCGGATACACATACCTAACATTAGATAACATCTTTAAATTCGTACTCAATCCACTAACAATATTAATGATACTAATACTCCTCCTACTAATGACTTTTTACAGCCTCTTCGATATCTCCACCATTATCATCATGATAGATGCCTCCTACTCCAAGAAAACCATATCTATAAGAAACGCCATTACGCTATCTCTAAAAAAATCACTAAATGTTTTTAAACCCAAAAACATAGGAATCCTATTCCTACTACTCTTCTTAATACCATTCTTAAACATAGGATTATCCTCTAACTTTGTAAACACAATAAAACTACCAGAATTTATACAAGACTACATAAAAGACAACACATTACTAAACATAACATACATAATCCTACTAACAGTACTCACAAGCATACTATTCAAGTGGATTTACTCTCTACACTACTACGTTTTAGAGGACATACCATTTAATAAAGCACGCAAAAAATCCGTTAAGCTTGGTAGTAACAATATTATAAAAGACATAGTATTATTGTTATTAACACAGTTTTTAGTAACAGCATTATTCACAGCAGTAACAACACTAGGAGTAGCTGTAATTTATGCATTAAATAATTTCTTTAGCAAAATAGGACTCATCGCAAGCTTCGGAATAACTGTAACAAGCATGTTCCTAACAGTACTCATTGTAATACACTTCTTACTATCCACTCCAATTAGTTACATGTGCATATCGAGCCTATTCTACAAACACAAAGTAGACAACAAAGAAGAAATAAAACACCTAAATGTAATAGAAGACAAAGAAGTAAAAAGAAAACCATGGAAGAAATTAAGATACTACGCACTAATAATTGCTCTAGTAACCGGAACAATAATAATTCGTGGAATAGAAGTTGGAGATTTTAACCTAAACATAGAATATGTAAAAACTACGGAAGTAGCTGGACACAGAGGAGCATCAATATACTATCCAGAAAACACAATGCTATCATTCCGATATGCAAAACAATTAGGAGCAGATTGGGTAGAATTAGATGTACAAGAAACGAAAGATGGGCAGTTAATTGTTATTCATGACACAAACCTTAAAAGAACAACAGGAGTAAATAAAAACACATACGATGTCACCTACGAAGAAATAAAAGACTTAGATGCAGGAAGCTTCCTCAACAGTAGTTTCAGCGATGCAAGAATACCATTACTAGAAGAAGTTGTATCCTGGGCAAAAGAAAACAACATGAGATTAAATATAGAAATAAAACCAACAGGACACGAAAAAGATATAGAAAAGAAAACGGTAGATATCATAACAAAGCACAATTTTGAGAACCTATGTGTAATAGCATCCTCACAATACGAAGTGCTTGAGAAAATCAAAAACTACAACAGTGCAATACAAACACTTTATGGATTAAGCATAGCATATGGAGACTTATCCTCTTTCGACAAAGCAGACAACTTCAGTATAGAAGCAAGCAATATTTCTGATTCTCTTGTATCTAAAGTCCACAACGAAGGAAAAGAAATATTTGCCTGGACAGTAAATACAGAAGACAGTATCAATGAAATGATCAATAAAAGCGTAGATGTCATTGTTACAAACAATATCTCTCTTGCAAAAGAGCTTGTAACACAAAGTAAAACAGGCAATGTAATTAACGAGATTGTAAAATTCTTAGAAAGTATACTAAAATAAACCATACAAAAATTGCCCCAAATAAGATGATATTATCTTTGCAAAAGTGGGACACATTCTCCACAAATACAAATTAGAATTATTCTCATTATTAGGATTAACACTCTCTTTATTAGCTGTATTTCTTTACCAGAATGGAAACATTCTAAAACTACAAAAAGAACAAAGGACACAACTACCTATCTCCTTAGAAAACACAGAATTAACATGTTTCGAGTACAGTGATAATAAGCTAGTAAAAACATGCGACAATCCTAAAGTATTAATAAAGCTGGACAATCCACAATACATAGACAACATTTCTTTTATCTATTCAACAGATAAGAACTACTCATGGTTTATAAACACACTAGAAGCAGATTATTATGGACAAAGTAAAATAAAAACAAAATCTGGACAACAAAGCAAAGTAATAAACATGTTTTCCGAAAACATAGCAAATGTCGTATCAGAAATAACACTAGATATAAGAACAGAATCAAACCTCTTTGATATCTCATCAATCTACATAGACAACACACCCAAATACTATCCACAATACTACATATTCGCGACACTAACAGTATTATCTATATATTTATTAATAAAATTTAAGAAGAAGATAAAACATAATCCAGAATACGGATTCCTCATTATTGCCATATCCTTTGGAATATCCATACTATTACTAACACCAAACACAACATATGTAGTATGGGATGATGCAACACACTTTATAAGATCATGGGAAGCAATTGGTGGAAGTTCTACATATTATACAAATAGCTTTTATGCGGAAAAGGACTATACAAATTTTGGTTCAAATAGATTCAATACACAAGAAGAATATGAAGCATTTCACAATTACCTAGATAACAACAACACAACAGAAGTTATATTCACACCCAAAACATTATCAATAAAAGACATCATATCATATATACCATCCTCATTAACACTACATATACTCAACTATGCCAAGGCACCATTTCATTGGACATACTTCTTTGGAAGATTTACAAACCTAATTGCCTATGTACTAGTAGTATTCTTCGCAATAAGAAAAACACCAAAACTAAAAAACACATTCACAATAATAGGACTACTACCTACTACACTATTTATGGCTACACAGTATCACTACGATCCATATGTTAGCGGATTTATACTACTCTCTCTCGCACATCTACTAAACTATCTATACACACACAAAAAAAGGAAACGACTAGACATAATACTATTCATCGTATTTATGCTAATAGGAACCAATGCTAAGAAAATGTATATATTCTACATTCTCCTTATATTCTTAATACCTAGTGATAAATTCAAAAACAAGAAACAGAGCTATATTATAAAAGTGTTATGCATAATAGCAATGCTTGTTGTATGTGCAATGTTTATCAACCCATCGACAATAGATATAGAACAAGACAGCAGAATTGGCTCAACATCATTAGTATCGGACCAAATTAAAGCAATATTTACACAACCAATATCATTCCTTAGGGTCTTCTATGATAGTGCAGTAAAAACAATAATAGAATCATTTGTTGGAGAAAGTGCACTAATGTGCTTATCACACCTAGAAATAGTAATTGCAAATAATACACATTACCTTCTATTATTCTTAATTATTTATAACTTCTTTGCAGAAGAATACATAATACTAAAAACAAAAGACATCATCCTTTTGACATCGCTAAATATATTATTATGGGCATTAGTATACGGAGTAATGTATATATCATTCACACCAGTAAGAAATGATGTAATCTGGGGAGTAACATACAGATACTTCCTCCCACTCCACCTACCTGTATTTCTTATGTTAATGCCATTAAAAAAATTCTTAAAAATGGATACCAATAAAAGCAACCTATATTTCATATATGGAGTATATTTTGCCGTATACATAGCTATTGTTTTAGAAAACTTGTTCCCTATTCTCTAAAAAAATTGGAACTTCCAAAATGACTATGCTACAATGATGCAATTTATTTTTCTAAAACACAGACTATATGGAAGAATTGCTACCATATATAAATAGATTAGAATTAATTAACCCAAACACAGTAACACACCAAGCATTACAGTTTGCAATAAAAGCTCACAGCGGACAAGTCAGAAAAAGAGAACCACACCTACCAATGGTAATACACCCAATAAGCGTAGCCAACATACTAAGAGATTATGGATGCGACGATAACGTAATTGCTGCTGGATACCTCCACGATGTCGTAGAAGACACAAGCTACACATTAGAAGACATTCGCAAAGAATTTGGAGAAGACATAGAGCACCTTGTAGAAGTAGCTACAGAACCAGACAAATCTCTAGAATGGGAAGAAAGAAAGCAACACACAATAGACACAGTAAAGAATCTGTCTACAAGAGAAAAGTTAGTAATAATGGCAGACAAGATAAATAACATAGAAGAAATAAGAGATGCCATGAAAAAAGAAGGAAAGAAAGATTTTTCTATATTCAAAAGAGGAGAAAAAGAACAAGAATGGTACTACAGAAACATATACAAGAGCCTAGCTAACCAAGAAGATGAGAATAATCCACTACTAGTACGATTGAAATCAGCAATAGAAGAAGTATTTTAACAATACAGTTGTTATCTTAAAATAAATATTATATTCTATAACGATATGGAAGAAACAAGACAAGAAAAGATATCTAGTATTTTTTCTGCACTAGGACAATTTACACTGTCTTTTATTGAAACAATCGTTGTAGCATTAGTAATTTCTGTAATACTATATCTATTTATTGTAACCCCTCACGAAGTAGTTGGAAAATCCATGTTTCCAACATACAAAGATGGAGAATATCTTATGGCAAATAAGGTAACCTACAGATTCTCAGAGCCAAAGAGAGGAGATGTTATCATCTTTGAATTTTCCGAAACACAAGATTTTATTAAAAGAATAATTGGCCTACCAGGAGACAAAGTATCCTTAATGGATGGAAAGTTATTCGTAAATGGAGAAGAATTGGACGAAAGAAATTATCTGGATAATAGCATCTATACGAATGGTGGAAGTTTTCTAAAAGAAGGAGAAACAAAAGAAGTTCCTGATGGAGAATACTTTGTTTGTGGAGACAACAGACAACATAGCTCAGATTCTAGAGAGTTTGGAACAATAAAGAAATCTGCAATTAAAGGAAAAGTCTTATTGGTTTATTATCCATTCAGTTCCTTTAGACTAGCAACAGAAAAAGCATACGATTAGTAATTAGCTGTGGAATTAATCTGTGAAACATGCTATCCTTGATAACATGAAAACTTTCGTAATCGCAAATCAAAAAGGTGGAGTTGGAAAGACTACAACCACAATAAATCTTAGTGCAGCACTCGCAGAAAAAGGAAAAAAAGTCCTTGCAGTAGACTTAGATCCACAGGCAAATCTATCTTCTGGAGTAGGATTTACACAGCAGTACAGCAAAGATAGTTGGAAATCTACAGACCAAGCACCATATCCAAATATTTACAATGTACTTATAGAAGGTCTTCCATTAGAAAATGTATGTGCAGAAACATCTACAAAGAATCTTTCCATTGTCCCATCTCATTTATCTCTTGCAGGAGCAGAAATAGAAATGGTCAACATGATATCTAGAGAAATGCTTCTAAAAAATGCACTCAGCACAGTAAGCGACTCTTATGACTATGCACTTATAGATTGTCCACCATCTTTAGGATTGCTAACAATTAATGCACTTAGTGCTGCAGACAGACTTCTAATCCCTATTCAGTGCGAATATTTTGCACTAGAAGGACTTGGACAATTGATAGAAACAACCAAACTTATAAAGTCTGTAAATCCAAACCTTACGATAGGTGGCGTGATACTCACCATGTACGATAGCAGAACTAAACTATCTGAGAATGTCGTTGCAGATGTTAAAAGCTTCTTCCACGAGCTTGCCTTTGATACTACTGTCCCAAGAAATGTAAGATTATCCGAAGCACCTTCTTATGGCAAAACAATCATCCAGTACGATGATAAATCTACTGGCGCAGCAGCCTATAGAAGTCTCGCAGAAGAATTCTTGCAGCGTTTTGATTAATTTTATTTATAATAAACTATGGAAAACACACAAAGATTAGGAAAAGGGTTAGCAGCATTAATAAGTTCCAACGAGATAGACAATTCCTCTAGTTCTTACAAGCCAGAATTCGACATTAACCAGATAGAACCAAATCCATATCAGCCAAGAATGCAGATAAATCCGGAAGAATTAATAGAAATAGCGGACAGTATAAGGGCACATGGAGTCATACAACCATTAATCATAACGAGAAAAAAGGGAGGAGATGGATATTATTTAGTAGCAGGAGAAAGAAGACTTAGAGCATCCAAGCTTGCTGGTCTAAAGGTAGTACCTGTTGTTGTACAGGATTCATCTCCACAAGATATGTTAGAAATTGCATTAATAGAAAATATCCAAAGAAAAGACCTTAATCCACTAGAAGAAGCAAATGCATACAAACAGATGCAAGACGAGTTTGGAATGACACAGGACGATATTGCAGAGAAAGTAGGACTCAGTAGAGTATCTATTACCAACAAAGTAAGACTTCTATCTTTACCAGACCCAATAAAGGAAGAAGTTCTTAACGACAAACTATCAGAAGGACATGCGAGAGCACTACTTGGCATCAAGGATGAGACTTCTATGGTTGCTGCAGCAGATTTAATAATAAAAAGAGAGTTAAATGTAAGAGAAACAGAGTCTTTAGTAAGAAAAATAACATTTGGAAAAGAGAGATCTTCTAGAGACTGGAAGAAGAAAGATGCACAGACAGAGATTTATTCCTCTATACTTAGTAAGAAACTTGGTTATACTGCACAGATTGTTAAGATGTCTAAGGGTGGGAGATTAACAATTAGATACAACACGTCAGAGGAGTTGCAAGATTTAGTACACAAGCTATTAAACGAGGATATCAGTTAATAGATTAATCGCTAGATTTACTGACTTCCTGTCTTAGTTTCTCATAGACAAGAATAGCTGCAGATGCACTTACATTAAGAGAACCAATTCCCTCTCTCATAGGAATACTTATCTTTCCATCTACTTTATCCAAAATACCACTAGAAATACCGACATCTTCTGCACCAAGGACAAGAGCAACAGGTCCTGTTAGATCCTGCTCAAAATAGGTACTTCCATCCATAGTTACTGCATATGTTCTTATATCGTTATCATGGAGGATTTTAATTGCCTCAAATAGTTTCATCTCAACAAGAGGAACTCTCTCAGCCGCACCCATAGATATACGGATAGTCTCATCTGTAACAAGACTTTTCTTTTGTGGATTAACAATAATACCATTAACACCTACTGCAAACGCAGTTCTCATAATAGCAGCAATATTCTGCGTATATTTAACATTATCCAAAATCAATAAGAATGGCTGCTTTCCCTCTTTGTAAATAGTATCCAAGAGTTCTGTAAGTTTCCAATTGTTATCAGAATACATATTTCCAACAATGCTCTCAGCCGTGGAAGACCTGAGCTTCCTCATCATCGCACGTCTAGAAATCTTTATAATTGGAATATGTCTACTGTTTGCAATCTTGTATATCTCCTGACTTTTCTCGTCCTTAAAAGCACTTTGTACAACAAAAATATTCTCAAAAGTCCTACCCTCTTTTAAAAGTTCTAAAATAGCATTTTTACTCTCTATTTGGATATATTTAGAATTAGGCATAACCTATTCTACAACATCTATAAAGTATTTTCCTCTCTTGGAACCACTCATTCTTCTAAACTGCACAGTTCCATCCACCTTTGCATGTATAGAAAATGTCTTACCAACATAGGTATTATTACCTGCATGGTATACAGAACCATTTTGTCTTACAATAATGTTTCCAGCCTTGACCTTTTCTCCTGCATACTTCTTAAGACCAAGTCTTTTACCTGCTACATGACCATTATTTTGAGTTGTACTTCCCGCAACAACGTGAGACATTTTGTTTTATAACTAAATTAATTAATACTAACTTCTTTCAAGAATATAAATATTCCTCTGTATAATACTATTTTTTCTGCTCCATTTCAAGCCTCTATCACGTACATAATAAGAATTTCTTAATTTCCACCTATTTGTGATGAGTTTATTAATGCTAAATGTCTTAAAACCGCTCTTTGTTTGGTAAGAAGGGATAATTATTACCACCATTTCTCCTCTCTTAGACAATAAGTCATCCAAGAGTGTAAATAGATGTTTGTACAAGTTTTCTACATTAGACAATAATTCATCTGCTAACTGTTCTGATATTGGATGTTTTTGTGGTGGTCCCATAAATGGCTCACAGACAACGGCATCTATATTTGTTTTCTTTAACTTAGAAATAAGTCCTTTATTTGCTTTGGTTATATCCATCTGGAATGCATTGTATTCTCTACCATCTATTAAACCATCTCTATTTAGCCAAGAGATGTTCTCTTTGACACCTTTGACTGCTTTGTAGTCTATATCGCTGGCAAGTACATCAAACCCACTTAGAAGAGCCTCTAGAGCGATTGTACCAGACCCACAGAATGGATCCCACAGTATTCCCTTATTTCTAGATGTAAAATTAACCATCATTCTTGCCAATTTTGGAGGCAAAGTACCCATTACAACATCTGTAAATGGCTTGTCCATATCTCTTTCTGCATATTCTTCAATATTCTGTACCTTAAGCGTTTGTCCATATATTTCCTGAGTATTATTTCTAAGAATTGTAAGTTCAAAACCTTTGGTTAGGATATTATTTTTATCTATCTGTGCTGCATTAAGAGATAGATTATTTTTCATTGGTAAAACAAATCTAGAAGAGACGTTATTCTCCTTAAAACCATCTTTTATCTGTCTACCTAGTTTCTTTACAAATTTATAATCCTCTTTCTTTGTATGATCCAAAATACTGATACCAAAAACTACTTTTTCTTCTTTTTGGAAATATTTATCTAAGAAACTATCTAAATCTTCTAACAAGACACCATATCTTACACATCCACCTAATCTATCAAAGACAGTTTTAGCAATAGAATCTGTAAAATTCTCTTTCCTTATTAAAAATAATTTATTAGAAAATCTATTTATATCTTCTTTATTAATACCATAACAAGAGAGTACACAACATAGTTCCGTATAGGACAAATCAGGAAAAGATCCTGCTTCATAGAAAAAAGTTTTATTATCACTCATTATGCTATTTTCTTTACAGTAACTTGAGTTATTTCTGGTCTAAAACCATAAGCTCTTCTGTATCTAGCCTTTGCTTTATAAGTAAAACCTTCTATCTTCTTACCTTTCTTATTTCCAGTAATTTCTAATTCTACAGTACTTCCTTCTACATAAGGTTTTCCAATCTTTACATCTTTTCCATCGGATACCATTAAAACTTCCTTAACAGAAATCTTATCTCCTTTCTTTCCTTCCAACTTGTTTACTTCATATTCCTTACCTTCTGCAACCTTTAGTTGTACTCCAGCTATTTCTATTACTGCAAACTTTGCATTTGTATTTTCTTTCTTTTCTGCCATAAGTTTCTGGATTTTAGTTTATTATTAAGAAAAAGTCAATGTTATTATACAATATACTTGCACTTGTTGAACACTATAGGCTTAAAATGATATAATATATGTAGGATTCTATTCCTAAAAATTCTTTTAAAAATGAGAAAGGAGAAGTGCATGAACAACTTCAGCATTTCTGTTGAGCAACAGAAGATAACTGTTGCAACCGGTCTTGGTGTGAATATAACAATTCACCCATCCAAGGTGGAGGTTATATGCGATCGAAAGGTCGTAATGACCCTTCAATCTTCAGATGTCACAGATTATTGCATCCGGACAGCACGAGGATTGATGATTTGCCTTGTTGGAAAGAGAGTAAATATTTCCGATAAGATCGGAAATCTCCTAGCAGAGATATCTCTGGAAAAAAGGGAAGTTACTCTGCTATCAAGACAGGGAAAGACAACCATCGGCTGGAAAGATGATGGAGAAAAAATTGCCCTTCAGCTCCCTATTAGAGACGAAGGAATAAGTGAGAAAAAGGTCGAAAAGCCAAAGGAAGGCAAAAAGAAAAAGGAGGAATAGAGACTAGTCTACCCTAGTATAGATAATAAATACATTATCAAATAACATACTAGGGTAGACTTTTCCTTTAATATTTACTATAAAACTTGCACTAAAATACTAATCTGTATATAATAAGCTTGCTATTCCACGATAGCTCAATGGTAGAGCAGACGGCTGTTAACCGTCCGGTTCTAGGTTCGAATCCTAGTCGTGGAGTTTTATTTATCCATAATTATCACTTTCGATTCTTCTGTAAACAAGACTAAACTAATCTGCCATCTACAGCTGGACTAGCAATTTCAATCTCGCCATCATATTCAATTTGTTCTAAATATGGCTTTAAAGCATTTGCTAAAGCGCGAATAACTGGTACTGCAACAGCATTGCCAAATTGATGATATGCTTGGCAATCGCTAACGACAATCTTATAATCCTCTGGATAACCTTGTAATCTAGCGGCTTCTCTTGGAGTTAATTTTCTAGGATTTTTACCTTTTTGCTCGATTAAAATTTCTGAACCATCTTTGTAATATCTTGCTGAGATAGTACTAGTATATTCTGAGTCCTCATTGAATAAACAGTAGCCAAACCCATTTCCTTTTGCCTGATGCTCTTTTTTTCTTCTCTGATGTCCAGCCCATAATTTATCAGAAATAGTGTATTTATCTGGGACATTTTCTTCAAGAATATCACCTAATCTAGTCTTTGTCCTAGGTGGCTCAGGAAATTTGAAGAAAGTATCTTTGCCAAATTTATCGCGACGAAGAGAAATCATATAAAAACGCTCTCTATTTTGTGGAACACAGAAATCTTTCGCATTTAATACCTGAGCGCTTAAGTTGTATCCAAGTTCGTCAAGAATGCCAGCAATAGTTCTGAAAGTATTACCTTTATCGTGGTTTTTAAAACCTTTCACATTTTCTAGAAAAAGTATTTCCGGTTTCTTTTCTTTAATGATTCTTGCAATCTCAAAAAACATCGTTCCACGAGTATCCTCAAAGCCTTTTTTAAGCCCAGCATTCGAAAAAGGCTGGCAAGGAAATCCTCCTAAAATAAGGTTGCATTTAGGTATTTTCTTCTCATCTATTTTGCATATATCGCCAAACGGTTTTTCACCAAAATTAGCTTCATAAGTTTGCTGAGCGAATTTATCCCACTCTGAAGACATAACACAAGTACCGCCAAGCTCATCAAATGGGAGCCTTATACCTCCAGTCCCTGCAAATAAGTCAATAAAAGCAAACTTCATTTTTTAATTTTATCATTTATATAGCGAAAAAAAAACAGTGTAAAACGAGATACTAAAAATTAGTTTGGATATCGTTCTTGGATAAGGAAATTCCAATAGGCATTATCTGCTCTCCACTGCATATAAGGTCTAACATTTGGTTTAATGTCATCGTGATACATACCAGAATCTAGATAAACCTGCCCACTCCCAACAGCTTTTAGCCATTCATCAAAAGTGAATGGATTCCCAAAAGCAATGGTTTTATAAACACCATTATCCATAAGACACTTAAACCAGCCTTTTTGATTGAATTTACGCTCAACCCTAGATCGCATATACATGCTAGTCCAAGCCATTAAAACATGCTCACCACTCTTAAATTTATCAGGTACGATTGAACTTTTATCTTGTCTTTTATCATGAGAATAGTCATAGATAACTTGAATATCTTTTTCTTCCGAAATGTGTAAAGTTTGACCATAATTATTCCATTTATTTATTTTTGGAACTGGTTCTCCAGACCATGACCAGCGTTTTGGTTTATCCTTACTTGGGTGTCCAAAAGTCTTAATAAAATCTTCCCTCGACATAATAGCATTATTGCTAAAAATACTTTCATTTGGAGACCAATCTCCAAAAGTAGTTTTACCAGATGAAGTGTCGTTTTTCATCTCATAACCAAATAAATCAGGAGCATTATCACCATTATGCGCAATTCCCATTTGTGTTTCTAGCCAATGACCATATTTGCCATCATGGCCTGAATTAGAGCCTGAAACATCTGAAGTTTTTCCATATACATTCTTCATGAATCTCTGAATGATTTCTCGCTTCGCTTCGTCCATTCAAACAAAACAAATTACAATTTAATTAACTATTTTATACTCTACATTAATAATCATTGCTATACAACCTATTATTTGTTACAATATCGTTACGATTTTATTTATGCTGGTATAGCTCAGTTGGCAGAGCACTCCCTTCGTAAGGGATAGGTCGCCGGTTCGAAACCAGCTACCAGCTTATATTACACACCATGAAAACACCTAACTACACAATAACAAATCTAATACTGAGTTACTTAATAAAGTACGAGCTATCTCTTGCAGATATAAGATACCATCTTCTTCCAGACGATTTATTAGAGCCATTAATTGAGAAATATTTAGCAGAAGATTTAGAAAACCTAGGCAATCTTGTAGGAAATCCAATAGGATATAACAATGCATTACTAATACAAAGAGGATCTACATCTTCTCTAAACAGAAAGAAGATAAAACTATTTACCAATTTTAGAAGTGCAAAAGAGTTTATTAGTTCTTATAACAACACCAATTCTCTAAAACCTTCTGTAGATTTAACATCTCACATAAACAAACTTGTTGTAGAAGACCTTGTAGAAGAATGGGACATTGCAGCATTAAGGACTTTCTCAGAGAAACCAAACGACATATACGACACATGGTACAAATACAGAGATTTCTATCCACAGATAGAACCAGGCAACTATTTTGCAGAAATAATAGATTGGGTAGCCAACGGTAAGGACTCTAACCACAAACTAATTAAAACAGGAGTGCTTCTCTACGAATTTATAGACAAAGCACCATACACAGCAGGAAACCAAATAACATCTCTACTTACAATAGAATTATTAACAAAGAAATATGGATACAATCCAAACAATATATTCCCATTTTTTAGATCTATCTACGACATCTCATCAGACTTAATCTATGCATTTAGATTATCCAAATCACAGAGAGATTTAACACCATTTTTAGAGGCATATTTATACACAATATCTAAAACAGCTGTAGAGATTTCTAACGAAATCAATACTATTTTTTCTAAGAAAGTAAAGAAAGAAGGCTCTAGAGAATTAGAACTAAACCAAAGACAGATACAGTTATTGGATTATCTATCTGTAAACAAGAAGATTACAAGAAGCAAATTTACAAAGATGATGGGAACATCCTTTATGACATCTTACAGAGATATACAGAATCTCATACAGAAAAAATATATTAAACAAAAGGGTAAAGGTAGAGGAACATACTATGTTCTCAACGACGAGACTAGAGATGAAGACTTAATTTTAGACGATATTATCATATAACAAAAAAGGGAGGAAACTAATTATGAATCCTCCCTAGCGATTTTAGATTAAAAAACCCCAAAAAGAGATAAATTAATCAAAGATGCACGCCGAAGCATACAACTTGGAAGATTAGCCAAACTATTATATTTCTATAATAATGACCCCAACAATAAACTACACCTTCCAAATAGATATTGAATGGTACTTATGTATAATATGTTCTGAAGAGTATGTCAACAGCTTATAGTTATTTATTGCTTTAGAAGCTTCTATCCTCTTCCACACTCTTTCTAGACAGTATATTAATAACCTTTTTTGTAGCATCACTAAACATTTCATTATCAAGAGATTGTTCTAATTCTCCATAAAGAGTTTTAACCTCTGGATACTTCTGCTCTATTGCATGCCTCACATCTTCCATCTTCTTTCCAGTATCAGAATTTGCAAAATACCTATCCTTTAAATAATGACTACATTGAGAATATATTTGCATATAAATATCTCTCATATTCCAGACATTTGCTTTTTCCTTTGTACAATCTTTCACAACAACAAATCTCGGAATGAACTCTCTATCCTTCTCATCTAAACGCACATAATTTGTATTGCATTTCTCATACGATTTCTGGTAGTCAGGAGTAGCCCAAACCTTAGGTATATAATGGATATCTACAAATTTTCTTGCAGAAGAAAGCTTTACATTTTCTATCTCCTGCTCCTTACTTAGGACTGTTACGTCTATAGAAAGTAACAGCTGTCTCCCTTCTTCTGTAGGCATTCTTACAATTGCATCTGTACCTTTCTTCCAATCATCATAAGCAAAGGCTTTAGCAGTAGGAAGTTTATTCTCATTACAAAAATTAATAAAGGAATATTCTGCAACAAGAGCATTTTCTCCAGATTCTTTGTATTCTGTATTATTTCTTAGTTTATGCAGATTATCATTTTCTTCTGTAATTAAATTCATTAATTCATTAATCTTCCTCTTCCTTTCCTCAAGATCTAAATTACTAGATTCATTTTTAAACAAATGAAGGAAAAACTCAGGTGTTATATTCTTTCTATCATAAGAACTACCATACTTCTCCCATAGTTTTTTAGCTCTTTCATAAGTTCTGACATCATTTTCTGATTTCCTCTTTCTATCCAATAAATTAATTAGTATTACATATGTATCTCCAGTAGGGATACTGTTCTTAGACTTCTCT
>JAGDCC010000016.1 GCA_017958745.1 bacterium | reverse complement strand
TTTCTTTATTAAAATACTGTGGTAATTCTTTTTCTAGATATGATTTATTTATACTAGTATCCTTGTATAAACTTTCTACTCTCCTCCAATTGAATATCCTTATTTGCATACTACTTCAAAAGACCCTGTACAACTTCTTTAACCTGTGAGCCATCTGCCTTACCTTGTAATTCCTTCATGACAGTACCCATAAGTCTTCCCATATCTTGCATAGAAGATACTCCTAGTTCCTCCATCTTGCTTTTAACAACCTTCTCTATTTCCTCTTTAGACATCAACTGTGGAAGATATACGTTTAATGTATCTAACTGGACTGTTTCCTGCTCTACAAGGTCCTCCCTACCCATCTGTGTATACTGTTCTATGGAATCGTTAACTTTCTTTACCTCTTTTCTTAATACAGCAATTATATCCTCTTCTGTAAGTTCCTTCTCTGAATTAATCTGTGCATTCTTTATTTCTGCAATAGCCATTCCTAATATATCTGCTTTATCTTTCTCTCCGTTCTTAGAAAAAGAAAACATATCTTTTCTTAATGTTTCTAACAATGACATATTTAGGTAAAGACTAAATTTATTTAGCTCTTCTAGCTGCTGCTCTACGTCTTCTCTTCATTTTAGCCCACTCTCTTCTCTTTTCTATTGCAAGACTAGACTTTTTTACTCTATAGACTTTGTTCTTGTATGTTTCCAAAATCTTCTCTCTCAAAACTTCTCTGTGAAGTCTCTTAAGTGCGCTGTCTATATTTTCATTAGAATGTACTATTACTGACATACTTTTATATATAAATTAAAACTTAGGGATTATAGCACAAATTTTAGTTAGATAACATAGCTTTTATCTCATCTATGTTAATAATATCCTTGACCATGATTAAAACAACTAACACCATGAGAAGGATAAAACTTATATTAATAATCCTTTCTTTTACATTATCGCTGAGTTTCCTTCTTAGAATCGTTTCTATCAAGAGAATTAATACTCTACCTCCATCTAATGCTGGTACTGGCAATACGTTCATTATTGCTAAGGATAAAGATAATTCTGCAACTATTTCCATTAAAGGTATTATTCCATATTGCTTTATATAATCTATAATTAGATACATTCCTATTGGCCCAGATACAGAGTTAGATAATTCTGAATAATCTCCAGTACTTCTAGCATCTCTAAATAATGAGCCTAACTTTGTAAATACAAGCCTCGTATAATTAACAAGGTGTGAGACACCTGCAAATAGTTTGTTATCTTTATAAGAGATTGAGATGTAATAGTTGGATTGTAGCATTATTCCAATTTTCCCCTCTTCTGATATTGTAAGATTATAATCTTTGCAATTATCTTCTTTGTCACAAACATTCATTGTTACCTGTTCTCCTTTGTGAGTAGATAGATATCTAGATAATTCATCACTGAATGTGATTGATTCTCCATTAATAGCTTTTACATATCCTTCACTAGGAAAACCTGCAGTCTCTGCTACTCCACCTTCTTGTAGTGATACATAATCCACTTTACTATCCTCTTCCAATAAAACTTTTTCTACCTTTGCCCCTACTGTTTTAATATTCTCATATTCTGGAGATGTAAATATCTCCCATCCAGAAAATGCTAGCATTATATGAAATATAACAATAGATAAAACAACATTCATTGTCACACCAGCTAGCATAACAAATATCTGCTGTAGTGGTGTTTTATTGTTGAGATTGTACTCAGAATCTTTGTATTCTTCCTTTTTCTTTCCATCCGAGTCATCTGGATCTCCATCACCAAGTATTTGGCAATATCCTCCAAATGGTATTGCTCTAAGGCTATATTGTGTCCCCTTATACTCTTTAGAACATATAAGTGGACCAAATCCAACAGAAAATTCTAAAACCTTAGCACCTACTAATTTCGCTGCGATAAAATGCCCTCCTTCATGAACAAACGTTAGTATACCTATGATTAGTATCAACAATAATATGTTAATAATTACAGATAACACTGCGAGCATCTAATAGTGTTTAACTAAATTTATAATGTCATTAGACTCTTTTCTTTCTCGTCTCTAATTTCCTCTATACGAGCATTTGTCTCTTTTACTACTTTTTCTACCTCGTCCTTCTGTCTATTTGCTTCATCCTCTGGTAATCCATTCTTCTTCTCTTCTTCTATCTGCTTCATATACTTCTGTCTTATCTGTCTAACAGATATTCTTCCATCCTCTACACGATCCTTCATGATTTTTACATACTCTTTTCTTCTTTCTTCTGTTAGGTCAGGAACCCTTACAATGACTCTGTCTCCTTCCTTAACTGGCATAAGACCAAGATTTGCATCTGTGACACCTTTTACAATTCCATCTAATACTGTCTTGTCCCATGGTTGTATACTTATGGATTTGTTATCCAAAACACCTATAGATGCAATATTTTTAATAGGAGTTGGTGCACCATACGCTTCGACAAGAATTCCATCTACAAGTTCTGTAGTTGCCCTACCCTTTCTTATTTGAGCAAGGTCTTCTTTGACATGGTTTATACATTTCTCCATGTCTTGTTTAAAATTTGCTATTTCCATAATTCTCAAATTGTATACCAAAATAAGCTACTTGCCAACTTCCCAGACAAGTACTCTTGCAATTACAAGAGGCTCACCTAGTTTCTGAATTGCTTCATCTAACAAAGCAGAGATTGTCTTGGACTCATCCTTGAACCATTTCTGTTGTAATAGACATTTCTCCTCATAGAATTTGTTAAACTTACCTTCTACAATCTTTTCTATCATTGCTTCTGGTTTGTTTTCACTCTTTAATTCTTCTACAAAGAGATCCTTCATCTTAGCGACTTCTTCTTCTGGTATGCTCTCTTTAGAGACATACTCTGGTTTCATTGCTGCTACTTGTAATGCAATTTCATGAGCGAAATTTCTAAAGTCTTCATTACTTGCAACAAAGTCTGTCTTACATTGTATTTCTACTAATGCAACAAGTCTCTTCTCTGTTCCGTGTGTATAAACTTCTATGATACCTTCTTTCTTTGCTTCTGGTTCATCACTATTTGCATCATTCCAACCTCTTTCTTTAATCAGTTCTACAGCTTTCTCAAAGTCGTTGCCTGCATCTGCGAATGCTAATTTACAGTGTCCAATTTTGGCACCTGTTAAATTATGCAATCTACCAACAACATCGCTTTTCTTATTTATATACTCTATTGCTTTAGCCATATCTCCATCGGATTCTTCCAAAGCTTCTTTACATAGAGCCATTCCTGCGGATGTTTTAGCTCTTAAATTTTTAATATCTTCTATTGATACAGACATACACTTTATTAATTAAATTAATTATCTTTTAATTTTTTAGCAATTTCTTCTGCAGCTTTTGCTCCTATTCCCTTCATAGATTCAAAACCTTGAGCTGAATATTTCTTTAAATCTGTAATTGTCTTAACATTTGATTCATGAAGAGATTTAACAATTCTCGCAGATAATCCTAAGTCTTCTACAAGCTTATCTTTTGCTTCTCTCATTATCTTTTCTGCTTCTTTCATTTCTGCATCAATGTTCTTTTCTTTCTTAACAACTCTTACTACAGATGCGGAATCATTGGATTCTACAACTCCATCCTTTAGAGATTTCATTCTTTCTTTATCCTCGGCATCCATCTTTTCTCTTCTTTCTTTTTCTATTTGATAGTTCTTCTGTAATTCTACTAAGTTTGCAATGTAATTCTTTCTTAATGAAATTACTGATAGAGATGCTCTACTCTGTGCTACTACTTGTCCCATTAATTCTACAAACAACTTGATACTCTTAATAGAGTCATCATTTGCTGGGATTGGATAATCTATTAAATCTGGGTTACAGTTAGTATCGATTAAGCCAATTACTGGAATGTGTGCTTTCCTTGCTTCTTTGATTGCATTCTTTTCTACTTGGCTATCTATTACAATGATTGCAGTTGGTAATTTATCCATAAACTTTACACCACTGTAAACTTTGTTCTGTCTTTCTATATCTCTTTCCATTAACAAGACTTCCTTCTTTACTAACCCTTCTGCTCCACCTGCAAGCTTCTCTTCCATCTTTATTAACTTCTGTGTACTTCTCTTTATTTCATCAAAGTTTGTAAATAAACCACCTGGCCATCTTGTGTTTACATAAAACATTCCACATCTTGTTGCAACATCTTGTACAATTGTTGCTGCTTGTCCTTTTGTACCTACAATAAGGATATTTCCACTATTAGCATATGTACCTAATGCTTTTAGAGCATCATCCAATTTAGACATTGTTTTTACTAGATCTATAATGTGGATGCCATTTCTTTCTTCATAGATGTACTGCTTCATTCTTGGATTCCAAGCACTCTTCTTATGTCCAAAGTGTGCTCCTGCTTGAAGCAAATCTATTAATTGAGGTAATTCGTAACTAACCTTTTTAGACTCTGTTACCGTAGAGACTTTCTTTGTATTTTGTTCCATATTTTACTCCTCATATTTTTAATATTTCTGAAGGGCAACACTAGTCTACCCAGGATATCTCAGAAACATATGAGATTAAATAATTCGGGAATTATACATAGTGTTAGCTATTTTTTCAAGCTATCACCTTTGTAATGATTCACTATTTGCACATATTTTCTCATTGGGAATACATACAAGAATAACCCAATAAACAATGCAGATGCACCAGCAATCAAAGCTAATGTACTAGATGCTCTACCTGTTGATGGCAAATCATCTTTGCTTATATTTTTTCCAGAGCCATCTGATGTCCCATTATCATAATCACCATCATAACTACTTCCACCATCTCCAGAAGGTCTAAGAGAATTGCTGGATGTTCCAGATGTCAATGTAAATAACTTTCCAGAATAGTTTGATACGTATCCGGCTTCTGGTACAGGAGAAAGAGTTGCTGTACCGCTAGCTTTTAGTGATTTAAATACGATTGTTGCAATTCTTATTGGTCCAGAGACCTTTATAGAAGATGTGCTACTAGATAATCCACCAACAAAACACATCACTACAAGGCTTCCATTTCCATAATCCTCTATTGCATCATTGCCAGATCCTGTGCAGTAATTGCTGTTTATACTAGATAATGTAGATTTCACATATGCTACATCTGTAGATGGATAAGACACATAGAATGTTAAACCTTCAAAAGCATTGTATCTGCCATTTGTTTTACCAGTATCAAGCATCACATCTACTGCAGTTCCATTAGAATAGATTGTATCTACAGAAGATTTCAAATATAGGGACTGATATTTTGTATTTGCACTTTCTGCAACGTTTACATAGATACTAGCAGAGACTGGATATCCGTTATATGTTGTGTTAGCTGTGACTGTTACAGAATTATTTCCAGTTAAAGCATTTCCATAAACGTGTATTGTACCACCGCTTGTAGAACTAATACTTACAAATTGTGGATCACTTGTTGTCCAAGATATGCCACCAAAGCCATTAGAATCACTTGGTGTATACCTTGCTGTTAGAGTTACATCCTCATCATTCTCTAAATCTACAATAATTGCAGATCCGCTGTTTAAGCTATCAGAAGTCACGCCAGTAAATCCATTATTATACTCAAAGAAAATCTGTGGTGGTGCTACTACTACATCTATATATGCATTTACTGCACTACAATCTGCACTTGAAGCAGTCACTCTTACAGTTCCACCCATTGTTCCTGCTGTTAGTGTCACATTGTTACCAGAATTACTAGACAAGGTTAAAACCTCTGTACCAGATGTAGACCATACAATATCTGTGAAATTTGTAGATGGGACATTTCCATTCAGCAGTCCTGCATTGAGAGTTAATGTGTCACCATAATACATCGTATGGCTGGAAGATGCTACGTTTCCACCAGAAGTATTCTTTAAAGACAATGTTAGTTCCTCTACAGTAAACGATACAGAACTAGCAGGTGTAAAAGCGACATGATTCGTATCCTCACCCCCAATAGTAATTGTTGCACTTCCCGCAGCTAATGGAGTTACAGTTACGGTATAGGATACTATGTTATCTCCCTCCTTATTTTCTAGAGTTGCGACTTTAACAACAGAAGGGTCAGAATTCGTAATAGATATTGATCCCCAGTAGACATCCTCGGTACCTATACTTGCTGTGTAATTTAATGATTCCTCAGTACACATATTAACGTTTGCACTGGCAGCATTTCCATCAGAATCTTTAAGAACGATAGAATCAGCAGCAAATACACTTGCACTAGAAACTAGCAAAAATGCGAATATAGCAAATAAATATTTAGGTAGTCTACGGCAGTTCATTGTCATTAAACTAAAACAAATTTATATACATCCATAATGACACATAGGATTATTTTTTTCAATACATTACATTACTGTAATCTTACAAGTCTTTGTGAATTGATTATCAGATGTTGTTACAGTTATTACAGATTCTCCACTAGCTACTGCTTTAATTGTATTTCCCTTAACCTCGACAGAATTACCACTAGTTAGACTCCATACAAAATAACCACTTGTCAGTAAAGTAAGTTGATTTACTCCAGCAGTAGCTGGTTCAACATTTAAAGACATGTTCATAGAATTTCCATTCATAATAGATTGAGAATATGCACCGCTCTCACAGTTGTTAATACTAAAAGACTTGATTGGAATAATAACATTTACAACAACATTAATTATTTTTTCCCCATGTTTTGCATGTATCGTAGTCGTTCCAGCAGATACACCAGTAACCTTCCCAGCACTTACTGTTGCAACTCCTTTATTTTCACTGCTCCACTCGACACCAGATGCATACGGAGTTTTAAGTGTCTTTGTCTCAGATACTCCAATTGTAATAGATGTTACAGCATTACCATCTTCATCATAAATTGCAAATTCATTGCCACTATCAATTACTTCCACATGCACAGAACCTGTTGTATTACCAGAGATGACACTAATCATTGCCTCACCAACACTTACACCCGTTACCTTCCCTGATTGATCAACAGAAGCAACGCTAGTTTTACTACTTGTCCAAGTTGCAGAAGAATTGCTTGATATAGATGTTGTAAATGTAACACTCTCCCCTACTTTCAAAGGAACACTTGTTGGCATAGTACTATCATATGTAACATCTTTTCCATCCTTGTAAATCTTAATTCCCTCTGTTGCAGTATTCTCTACAACAGTTAAAGAAATAGTTGCAGATTTACCACCAGAACCAGTGGCAGTAATTGTTGTGTTACCAACAGCAATAGCTTTAACTAATCCATCACTTACGGTTGCTACACTTGTATCACTACTATTCCATGTTATAGATTTGTTACTACCACCCAATACCGCTGTAAACTTCTCTGTGCTACCAACAACCATCTTATAAGCACTATTAGAAGACACTTTATTACCGTTAGCATCGATTATATAAGAGGTATCACCCTCTCCACCCTCAACAGTTATTGTAATAGAATCCTCTTCACCTGCTGTACCATAGACATGTACAGTTGCGGTACCTTCAGAAAGTGCTTCTATCTTACCGTTATTATCTACCATAATAACCTTTTCATTACTACTCGTCCACATCTTCACAGAAGATGACTCCTGAGAGAATTTAGCCTCCAACTGTCTTATATCTCCTACTTGGAGTATATAATCCGTAAAGGAAATCTTTGTCTCGTACCAATGTAGATAGTTCTTATACATTTCAATCCACATATTAAAGTCAGTAATACTAATACTCCCACTTTTATTAAAATCACAAGACTCTGTCACAGTAGATTGTCTTGCATACTTCTTATATGCCTCAAGCCATATCGTATAATCACTAATAGAAATTTTATTATCAGCATTCAAATCACCAGATTTCAGGTCACTCCTCAATTCTAATAGCTCTCCAGCAGAACTTCTTGTATCAAATGAATCTGAAGATGATGCATAAAAAACAATCAAAGGTGTAACAATCAAGAAGGAAAACAATGCAATAGCAACCGTTTTCTTATTGTTTAAATTGAATCTTCTCATTTTAGAATTGTGGTAAATATATATCATTAAATATTACACATTTGAAATAATTTAGCAACTTTGCAATTGCTTTACATTAAATAAATACTCTGTTATTCTGTTACTAGACCATAATAATTTTATAAAACTGCCTTAATGAAAACTACATTTAAATTGGAGAAATGTTTAATTGTTTTCTTTGGTGTATTGTTCTTCTTTTCTTTCTTTAAGAATAATGTGTTGGCAGTAACTACTATAGAGCTAGTAAATAAAGGGGAAAGAACTGTTGATTTGGTTGTTAACAGTGGTAAAACAGAATTTTTGAACGCAATCAATATTAAGATCCGTTACTCTAGCGATGATGTCATTACAAAAAATGATGTGACTATTGCTAATAATATGTGTGCTAACCTTAAAGAGGTTTCTGTATCTAACAATGTCATATCTATATTGTGTTTCAACACTCCAGATGTACAGGCCAAGGGAACACTTGCTTCTATTCATTACACCCCCAATTCTGAAAACGCCAATCACTTTTTCTACGTCGATGAAAATTCTTTAGATTTGGGAGATATAGAATATTTGGTTACCAATATTAATAAACCAAGTTCTTCTTCTGTTGATAGAGAAGTAAAGAACAAAGGTGTCAAAATAGAGATACAAGGAGATCAGAATGTAACTTTAACAATAAAGTCATTTCTTATAAATTATCCATTCTACACCCTTCTTATTGTCATTACTCTAATAGCTATAGCTGCTGTTATTATTGGACTACTTTAACAACAGACCAGCTATCTTTCCCTACTATAATATGATCTAACAACTTCATACCAACTAGCTCCAAGGCATCCTTTATTCTTTTTGTGACAAATACATCATCGTTACTTTGTGTACAATCTCCAGATGGATGGTTGTGTGCAAGAATCACATTGGCTGCATTAACTTCCAAAGCAGGAATTATAATATCTCGAGGCAATACAGAAACGTTATTTACACTTCCTACACATATTACTTTCTTTTTAATCAATTCAAAACGAGAATTGAGAAACAAAGCTACTACATACTCCTTTTTCTTGTCTTGTAGGTAATTTAAGTACTCATAAGCCTTTCGGGAGTTATGGACTACACATTTATTACTAAATCTGTCTGAATAATATAATCTTCTTCCTAATTCTATACCTGCAAATATCTTCATAGCTGTAACTTGCCCTACTCCTTGTATGGATGCTAATTCATCTATAGTTACCTCATTATCCATAGAAATTATTTTTTTTATTCTTCTTATAACCTTGCTAGAGATTTTAAGGAAGTCTGCACTCTTGTTTCCACTTCCTATTACCAAAGCAATAAGCTCCATATCGGACAAGTTTTGTATGCCAAATTTTAGAAATTTTTCTCTGGGATACATAAGAGCAATTTTACTACCCAATTATGACAATTTTATGACAAGTCATCTGTTACGATTGGTAGGATTATGCTGGTTGAAGTAGACAGTAAAAGGTGATTTACATAACACCTTCGTCCTCGTCCTTCTTTTTCTTGCTGACCTTCTGTATATATTTACAGTCTGGATAGTTGCTGCATCCTATAAATGTTGTACCCCACCTACCCTTTCTTTCCACTAGATTATGTCCACAATCTGGACATTTATCTTTAAGAAGGAGTGGAACAATACCTTTACAGTTTGGATAATCCTCACAAGCCCAGAACTTCCCGTATTTACCGTTCTTTAACACAAGCCTCTTCTTACATTTAGGACATTCTGTTGGATGATCGTATTTATTGTAATCTAGAGCCTCTTCTCCACCAGACAAATCTTTCATGCCCTTACATTCTGGGAATTTGCTACAGCTGAGGAACTTACCATATCTTCCAATTCTTACAACCATGCTGCTTCCACATGTTGGACATTTCTCTTCTGAATCTCCAAGGATTACAACATCGTTCTTATCTACATTCTTATCTGCAACTTCTATACCTTCTACCAAAGGTTTGTACTCTTTATCTATAATTGGAACATATTTCTTTTTTCCTAAAGATATTTCATCCAGTTCATCTTCTACCTTTGCAGTATATTCATAATCTACAATCCAGTTAAAATTCTTCTCCAAGAAATGTGTTACAACTCTACCGATATCTACAGGTGCTAGTGCTTTTCCATCCTTTACAACATAACCTCTAGCCAAAAGCGTAGAGATAATTGTCGCATATGTAGAAGGTCTTCCAATTCCCAATCTTTCTAACTCTTTAATCAAGGATGCTTCTGTAAACCTTGCAGGTGGTTGTGTAAACTTCTGCTCATTTATAAACTCTTTCTTCTTTAAGATATCCTTTTTCTCTATCTTAGAAATCTCTTGTAAATCGTCTTCTACTGTCTTAATTGTAAGAACTCTACGAAAGCCATCAAAGAGAGTCTTTTCTCCTCCTAATATAAATGTATATTCTGGAGATTTAAGATCCTTTGGAACGATAGATACTGTTAGCTGTTCTACCTTCTTTTCTGTCATTTGACTAGATACAGCCCTTCTCCATATTAGATCATAAAGCTTTGCTGCACTTGCATCCATTTCCTTTTCTATTCTATCTTTTGCTATTGCAAAATCTGTAGGTCTTATTGCTTCGTGTGCTTCCTGTGCATTTTTAGACTTTACTTTGTAGTAATTAGGCTTTTCTGGAATATACTCTTTTCCATATCTCTTAGAAACTAAGCTTCTTATTGCATCTACAGCCTTTGTACTTAGATTCACGGAGTCTGTTCTCATATATGTAATGTATCCTGCCTGATATAATGCCTGTGCAACTGTCATTGTTCTCTTAGATGTAAATCCAAGAGTATTGTATGCAGATTGCTGTAGTGTAGAAGTTGTAAATGGAGGATATGCATGTTTACTTAAGTTCTTCTTAACAATATCTTTTACAATAAAATCACTATCTCCAATTTTATTTTCTAACTCCTCTACTTCCTCTTTGCTCTTTGGTAAATATTTCCTTCCATCTCTCTTCTGGAGCTGAGCAATTAATTGATTGTTATCATCATCAAGAACTTTAACACTTACATTCCAGAACTCTTCTGGGACAAATCTTTCTCTTTCTTCTTCCTTTTCTACAATAAGTCTAAGTGCTGCAGATTGTACTCTTCCTGCAGATAGTCCATACCATATCTTCTTCCATATTATTTCTGATAGCTTATAACCTACAAGTCTATCCAATACTCTTCTAGCTTTCTGTGCATCTACTAAATCCGTATTAATTGTAGTTACATGCTTTAATGCATCATTGATAGCAGATTCTGTTACTTCGTGGAATGTAACTCTTTTTGCATCTTTGAGCTTAAGAGCATTAGCAACATGCCAAGCAATAGCCTCTCCTTCTCTATCAGGGTCTGTTGCGATATATACATTTCCATCTTTTGGTATTGCTCTTTTTAAATCTGTAATAACCTTTCCTTTTCCGTGGATTGTTTCAAACATAGGTTCATATCCATTTTCTATATCTACACCTAGCTTGCTTTTTGGCAAATCTATAATATGTCCTACTGTAGCCATCACTTTATAGTCCTTTCCAAGATACTTATTAATAGTATGTGCCTTAGAAGGAGACTCTACAATCAAGAGATTCTTATAATTTTTATTTGCTACAGAAGCTTTTCTTGTTGTCTTCTTCGTAGTTTTCTTTGTCTTTGTTCTTTTGGTTTTAGTTGCCATAGCTTGTAAAATACTGCATATGATACTGTTTTGTCAACAATTTATTATTAGAAAAGAGATATTTGTTCCTTTTGTATACATATTATTTGGTTAAAATCTTCTACAGATACTATTGGTTCTGCTCCTTGTTTTATTAGTTCGTTACAGCCCAAAGATGTTGGAGAATCAATATCTCCTGGTATTGCATATACATTTCTATTAAAGTCCATTGCAAAGTTTGCAGTTGTTAGAGAGCCACTTTTTACCCCTGCTTCTATAACTATGCAATCTTTAGATAATCCTGCAATTATTCTATTTCTTTGTATAAATAACCATTTTCCAAGATTTATTGTTTTGTTGTATTCTGCTATTATTAATCCTTTTGCTTTTATTTGCGTTAATAAATCTCTATTAGGATATGGTATTGCAGTGGATATGCATCCTGGGACAACAGCTATTGTATCTATTCCAAGTTTTAGACACATGCTATGGACATATGCATCTGTTCCTACTGCGAGTCCACTTACTATTACCACATCCATATCTTTTACTGTTTTGGTTAGAAGTAGATTTATCACTTTTCTTCCATAACTAGACAATTTTCTTGTGCCAACAATGGATATACATTTTTTATATAATAAGTTCTTGTTTCCATATAGGTACAGATTTTCTGGTGGTGTATATATTTCCTTGAGTAGTTTTGGATATTTGGGAGACTTTATATTAATTGTTTCCAATTTTGTGAATATAAAATTATTGTTTATATTCTACATTCCAATTATGAACTTTTTATGAATTAATAATTTTTTACAACAGTGAGTGATCTCTCATCCAAGTAATTATTTCTCTTGCAACATTTACTGCATTGTAACTTTGTCCTCCATCCTCTAGGAATACTGTTACTACATATTTGGGAGATTCATACGGGAAGAATGTTGTAACCCATGCATGTGTGTGCTCGTAGATGCCTTTTGCATTTAATGCACCAAATTCTGCTGTTCCTGTCTTTGCTGCTATAGATACTCCTGATACATTGTTTAATACTATTGTCGCTCTCGGTCCATTTACTGCACTCCACATACCTTCTCGAACAACAGATAGTGACTTGTCTGACACTACATTTTCTAATAGTGGTGTATAAGGTATTTCTTCTTTTTTCTTTT
>JAGDCC010000015.1 GCA_017958745.1 bacterium | reverse complement strand
GTAGCAAGAACACTTGAATCATGTACTAATGAAAAAGGATTAATTAAGCCTTACAAAGGGGCGACAGAACTCTACATTTATCCTGGATACAAGTGGAAAGTTGTAAAACATTTAATTACAAACTTCCATATGCCAGATTCTAGCTTAATACTGCTAGTATCATCTTTTGCTGGGACAGATTTAATTAAAAGAGCATATCAAGAAGCATTGAGTAAAAATTACAAATTCTTAAGTTATGGAGATAGTATGTTAATATTATAAGTATGGAACTAAAAGATTTCGGTAAAAAACCAATATTTATGCCAGATGCAACTAGAGGTGCAGTTAGAGGTCTAACGACAGATCAGTTAAAGGAAATAGGTGTAGAGGCATTTGTAACAAATACATTGCATTTAATGATGTCACCTGGAGAGGATATAATTGCACAGAATGGTGGAATAAAAAAGCTCATGGATTGGGATGGAATTGTATTAACAGATTCCGGAGGTTTCCAGGTATTCTCTTTAATACACACTGGTAAATGGAAAGGAAAAGTTACAAACAATGGAGCAATATTCAAGGCACCAACGACAGGTGATATTTACGAGCTCACACCAGAAAAATCTATAGATGTGCAGATGAAAATAGGATCAGACATATTAGTAACATTGGATGACTGTAGAGATACAGATTTAACTAGAAAAGAAGCCGAGGAATCTGTGCATAGAACAATAGAGTGGGCATATAGGTGCAGAACACATTTCGACAAAGAATACGGTGGAACTAAAGAGACAGGGAAACTACTTTCTTGCGTAGTACAAGGAGCAAACTATTTAGACTTAAGAGAAAAATGTGCAAAGGAGCTCGCTAATATTGGGTTCGATGGATATGGATTCGGAGGATTTGTTGTAGATAAAGAAAACAAACTTGTTGTTGATGAGATGGAAACAGTTGCTAATAATACGCCAGATGACAAATTCAAATATGCAATGGGAGTAGGTAAACCAGAAGATATAATAGATGCACACAAACTTGGTTACAATGTCTTCGATACTGTTCTTGTAACAAGAAATGCACGACATGGCTCTCTTTATTCTAAGGATGTAGAAGGAAATGTACTACACATTAAGAATTCAGAATATACAACAGATGAAAAGCCAATAGATTCTCACTGTGATTGTTATGCATGCAAGCATTTTTCTAGAGCGTATATTCATCACTTAATCAAAGCAAACGAAATGACAGGCATGACATTAGCAACAATACACAATCTTAGGTATTACATGATGCTAATGGATAACATTGCAGCTAATTAACACCATTTTTCTTTCCACTTTGTTTTATTCTTCCAATAATAATATCGTATGCTTCTTTATTCTTTTTGTTAGAGAGGATCTTTTGTAGATTATCAAAAGAACCAACAGCATCTCTGTTAAGGAAGCTTTCATAATTGAAGAAGAATCTCTTTATTTCTTCAGGAAGCGCATACTCTGAATTATTGAAATACTCCCTAACAGAAGAAATAACATTTTCCATTGCCTTGTTTTCAGCTCTTTTCTCTGCAACATAGGAATCTATCTGTGCAATGAACTGCTCTGGAAGAGTCTCTCTTTTTATTCCATATTTACCATATGTAGCAAGCATCAATAGTTTTTGTTGCCAATCTCCATAACCTTTTTC
>JAGDCC010000014.1 GCA_017958745.1 bacterium | reverse complement strand
TTGCCATTACCATTACCATTGCCATTACCATTGCCATTTATAGGATCTCCTTTAAATTTTGTCACCTGATTAGAACTATTTCCACTAGCTAAAGTACTCATAACATTACCATCGCAAGAAAGAACCTCCGTAGGTACAACATGTGCATATTGACCATTAATTACAATAATCATAGAGATTACTAGAAGAGAAAAACATGCAAGAAATCCAAAAACTCTCTTTACGGATGTAACAACTAAAGTATTAAGAGGAGCCAATAAATCGCCAAGAATTTTAACGGCAATCTCATCCAAAGTTGCCTCTGAACCACTAAAAGACTTCGATGCCAAGGAAGCTAGACCAGAAAACAGAGAACCAAAACCTTTGGCTAAGTAGTCAAAACTACCATTCTTCTCCCATGCCCTTATAGCCTCAGACGCAAACTGTCTCATTGCTGCAGAGCTCAACAAAATGTCTGCAATATTCCTTCTTAATTTCTTTCCCACTTTGTCATTATATGCATTCCATAACTCTCTCCATATATTTCCAAAACCATTTAATTGGAATGCTAAATTTTTTAAGCGAGCATCTTTTTTCATGTAGGACTCAACGATTCTCACCTGCTCATCTGTCAATGTAGATTGCAAAGAATCCAGATACCTCCTTCCTTCTGCTCCCATTAACTTATCAATATCTATATTACGGAAAGATTTATTCATCTTGGCTTCAAATTCTTGTTCTGCTAAATAAGACATATGTGCAAAACCTTCTCCATTCATTACTGTTTTAAGCCATACTACTGGAGAAGAATAATAAAGTTTTGTCATTCTTGCATAATAGTTATCCTCAGAAGAAAGATTACTTTTTTTTGCGACCTTAAAATTCACAGTATTATTCCCTCTTGTAATATTTTCTTTTTTTGTCGGTATTAAATATGGAACTTTATTTTTCTTTTCATCAAAGAATCGTCCACTAACAACATCTGGTATAAAATCCCTATCATTTGTCTTTTCATAAATATCTTTCACAGAAGAATACATTCCTTCCGCTCTTCCAAGATTAATTGCAGCTCTCTTTGCTGTCGGATTACCAATCTGTTTTGCCAATTCTTTTGCCTTCTTTCTGTCTTGTGGATCTACACTATGTTCTAGAATATCTAACTGGTACAAATCTTCTTCAGTGGAGAGATATTCTTCATAAATGTCTACAACAGATGCTGCCTTTCTATAATTATTAGCTAGATTTGTATAGTACTTTTCTTGTTGTTTTTCTGTAGAAAAATTTACATTCCCTGCTTGTCTTTGCATTGTATCTATTCTTGCGAACTCATCATCAAAAGGAGTCTTCACCACTTCTCCAAGAGTTTGATGTTGAACACGATTACTTGGACCAGCAGTAGGCATAGACAAAGGAGTTTGTGTTTTTATTCCTGCCAGAGCTGCTTTCTGGTCCGCTAGATAAGCCATATTTCTCATTCTATAAGAGGCCATAAATGACTTTGCTTTTCTATCGTTTAATAGTTCTCCCAATTTCTCTTGATCCCCACTTGTAAATGCTTCTCTGTATTTCTCAAATTTCTGGAAGTTCTCCCTTGCAACATTACCCTCTGCACCATACATAGCCTTAAACTGTGCAATAGTAACATCTCCATCTCTTCTTCCGAATATTCTTTTGTACTCATTCATGGTACGAGTAAACATTGGATCTTCCTCTATTGGTGTATCCGTAGTTTCTTTTGGTGTCGGAGTTTTTCCTCCGACTGAACTTGTCACAATAGGTCCTTGTTTTAAACTATCTGCAACAGAAGAAATCTGCTCTTGTGTACGTGCATCTAAACCAGCTTTTTTGGCCCATATTCCACCTACAACACCCATCATGTCTGAACTTGCCCATGTTGCTCTACTTATTTTTCTTAGTGTCTCCAAACCTACTGTCTTAGTTTCTGCAACTTTCGTTGGTTGCTGTATCTGTTCTTTTAATTGGGCAGTATCTATTTTACTAACATCTACATCTGGAGATATTTCTCCTGCTTTTTTAAGAATATATTCTAGACCAACAGTTTCTTCTAATGCTCTTAATGTTGTATCATTTACAAATAGTTTAGGATTTTTTAATGCTGCTGCAACCGCTTTTGCAAATGCTGTTGTATCCTCAACTCTTTCTATCTTTATAGGACGAATATCTACTTTTCCTATATTAGGAGATGTGGATTCTTGAGATACAAAATCTACGATTTCCGCTGTTTTTTCTTGCCTTGTAGGTGCATTACCACTCACAGAATCAGCATCTGCCATTGCTATGTTAGGCTGTGTTGTATTTATATCTGTAGTATTAGGCATTTATAAAAATTCTTACTTAAACAGGCCTCCTATAACTGGAATACGACCAAGTCTAGACTGTTGTAATCCAGTTGCAGAATCCTTTGGTTTAGGTAAACTTCTAGGTATCAATGTAGATAATATTGTTGGGGCACTACATGCAGCATACATTGCAACAACTTTAACAATTGCCATAAGAAATTCCCCAGTTGTACTGGAAGGACCTCCAAGTGTAGACGGGAAAGCAAGATTAACACCTTTTTGTACAGAATATGGGACATTAACAATAGCATAAGTGAGTGGGAATACTAATACATTTCTTAATGCAGATTTAAAAATATTTATTCTATAAGCATCATTACCTGGTATTGCACTTATAGCGATATAAAGTGGAGAAACAATAGTATCTACAACCAATCCAAGATATGCTTTAACAAGAGTTAACCACAATTTTATTGCTCCAACGAGAACAATTATTAAAACAAGAAGTCCAACAATTAAAGACAATGTACTAGCAACAATTGTTGTTCCACTCTTACTAAAAATTCCTGCTAGTATCGCTGTAACAATATCTGCTATTTCCAAAGAATCTGTCCCTGTTCCCCCTACATGAAAACTTAGGAAACTAGAAAATAGCCCTGTAGAGCTGCTAACCTCAACAGAAGAACCAAATGCACTTTTTACAAAGTTTAGAATAATTCCTCCTAAATCTATAATTAATCCCATTATAGCGAAGCTGAATACAACAAGAACGATAGAAAGAATAATATTAGGAATAGAGTTTCCTATTGTTACCATCATCTGCCCACCTATCTTGTTTCTAAACATAATCATAAAACCGACAATAATAACAACAACAACAAAGAACATCAGTGCTATATTTCTCGTCTGCGACCAAACTGAGCTTATTCCAGAACTACGAAGATCATCATAGCCAGATGCATATGTTGTATTAGAGCCACCATATCCAGGAACCCAATTACTAGCAAGATTATCGACGACATCTACATATGGAACATTCTGATACATTGCAATTATTTGCTCATCAACAAGACCAGTTAATCCAAATTTCATGTAATCTGGAATATTCGTACTAGAAGCAATTGTAGTACCAGCTTTGGTACATTTTGGACATAAAGAAACAAAGGAATACTCTGCAACTCCATACAAGAACTTTCCTACGAGTTGTGCGACATTTTCTCCTTCTACACCAACCATACTCTCAACAAATGTGACTTCCTTGTCCCAACCTTCAGTAGTATCTATTGTTGTAGCAGCATTCACATGAGCATTAAATAGCAGAAATAAAACTGATACAGCTAATAGTATTTTCTTTATATTTTTCATCATATATTTTTATAAAATTAATTATGTTACAAATCAATAGGTAAATCATAATATACATTGTAATTATCATGATAATACTTTGCAGAATTCAATGCGGAATCTAAAACTTGCTGCCAATATGTTTGGAAATCAAATGGGAAGTCTTTCTGTTTTGGTGCTTTATCCTTTCTTTCTAGGTTGTAGACTAGAAGAAATTGACTTGCATCCCAAATACAATACATATTGAATCTATCTCCGAGCTTTTGGCTTCCTTCCTCAGATACCGCACCAGCCTGACATCTCGTAGCAACAAAAAGAGTTAAATCTTTATTATAATCACTAGAAGATGCTTTAAGTGCACTAGATGCTTTCGGAGTTAATGTCCCCATATAGACATAAGACAAAAATGCATTAGCACAAGTTTCATTTTCTCTATCACACTCTAGAGGATCTCCATATATCATTGGAATTTCCGACTCAGTCGACTGATAATTTTTACATAACGA
Organism: bacterium; assembly: GCA_017958745.1. Lineage (GTDB taxonomy): Bacteria > Patescibacteriota > Dojkabacteria > SC72 > SC72 > UBA5232. The sequence goes on along the minus strand of JAGDCC010000014.1, from coordinate 15,263 downwards.
AGGATCAGCACCTTCTATACAATTTCCATTTCCATCTCTTGTTTTACATACTGTACATTGTTCCCACAAAGAGCCAGGAAAGGTATCTTCCCATGTACCAGATGACCTAGAAAGATTTATTCCACACGCGACACCAAAACCCTTTTCTATTTCTTCAATTTCGTTTTTTACGTCAAAACAAATTTTCTCACTATCACCAAGTTTTTTTACATAATTGTCTCCATTTGGTTTTTGCCCTCTGAGATACCCACCATTTTCTTTATCATAACCGAGTAAGTTTGGAGTACCTACATTATAATCATAAAGAGCAACATCTTCCACACAATCTCCCTTCGCATCATTCATATTATGTATCCCGTACTCTCCAGGTTGTTGTGTTTCTGCAGAATCTGGTTCGGTATTTAATATAACATTAGTTATTTCATAGTCAGTTCTTCTTAATTCTTCTACCTGTTCTACAACTTTCTTTGCTTCTTTTGGAGACAAAGTTTTAGTTTGGTATTCGACATCGATTTGCTCACCAGCACCTCTATAATTATAATTGCCACTTACACTCTGGACTGTACTTATTTCTTTAGTACTAGACGTATAGCTAAAACTTCCTAGCCATAATGGTAAAGGAAACGTTACGGTAACAAGTTTAAATAATGCATCCTGAGTTACGAGTTCTCCTCCATGATTTATTCCATATCCTTCTATTAACTCTCCTCCACCATTATTACACAAAATAACATCGGATGTCAGAGTATTATTTATATGACAGATTTCCTCTGGGTTATCTACTTCTGCCAATACTAACTGAGAATCATCAAGCATATCTGTAATATCTATCGTATACTCTGGATCTAAAAAAATAATATTAACGGAATCGTCATCAACACGTTCTTCTACAACACCAACATTATTCATACTATATGTACTAACCATAGCATACTCTTCTTTTTCCTCATAATTAGAATTCTTGTATTTCTTGATTATCTTGGATGAATAAGCAGCAAATACTGTAAGTGCAAGCAAAAATATTATTTTTTTCCTGTTCTTACTCATTGTTGTCATAATTAATAAAGAGTCTGTAGTAACAAATAAAGTTATTTAAGATTGTAATCAGAAGATTGTGGTATAGTTTTTTGTTCCATCATTGTGTTTGCAATCTTATTCAAATCAATATTTATTTTTTCCTTCATTTTTCCTACAGAAATAATATACGGCTCTACATCTACATCAGTAAATACTTTAATAACAACATCATCTTCATCTGTATAATCAAAAACTGATTCTTCATCACTTGTATAACAGCCATTAAAATCTATTTCCCAATCTCCTTCCTTCCCCACCAATGTAGAAATAGGAAGACTTGTTCCTGTACTTCCATTTTTATCTTTATCCTCAACAGTAACAACAATTACAGCATCATTAATAAGATTCTGTACTTTTCCAGACATAACATCAAAATTTCTACTAAAGATATCTTTCAACGTTCTGAAATTACCTGCTTCTAAAACAGAAGAACCAGATGTTATCTGATAGTAATAATTTTGATCTGCTTCAAGATCAGACAACACTATGTAGTGTACATAAAACTCAGGGGATTCTGAGGAATATCCTCTTTCATACATAACGGTATTTAAATTATGTTGTGTTATTCCGTATTCTATATGTGCTTTCTCCTTTTCTCTTGAAACCCACATAAAGGCAATACCAGAACTTGATAAATCTGTTCTAATTAAGCTATCCTTTCCTGTTTTTGCACCTATTGCATTCTCTTCTGCAGTAAAATAATTCTTCCACATCAACGAATCATTTTGTACAACCTGAAATGTTCTATTAAATGGTTCTAATTCCACAAACTCTGGACATGTAGAATTAGTTGTTGTGCTATTTCCTGAGGTATTTCCACTTTTATTCCCAGAAGAACTACGACTAGATTCACTACTATTACTACTGTTGCTCCTAGAGCTTCCATTATTGCTTCCACCATTATTTCGACTGTTACCACTACTAGAACCACCATTATTACCACCACTATTACCACCAGAGTTACCACCAGAATTACCACCACTACTAGATGAGCTAGTATATTCGAATTCTGTGCTAGAATCACCAATTACAGAAGAGTTTGGAAGTTTAGATACAGCTTCATCAATATCAACACTTTTACTTCCATCAACGACAACACCTTCTACTTTATTGTTTGATCCAACTGTAATATCTGGATCAACAACAACAGAAGCTTCTTCGGAATCATGTATAACAATCACTTCTGCAGATAATTTTGTACCAGTCTCAACATATGACAATGTTTCCACATCCCTAAGAGAAGAGATATCTACATTCCATGTGTTGTTATTATCACAAATAGTACTCAGCGGATAGTACTTCTTACCATCAGCACTTGTATAATTAACATAGATAATCGCATCCGCGAGATTATCAACATTTGTAACTTTTCCATAATGTACAGCAGGAGTTGGCATATCCATACTTCCCATTTTAGCTGTAGTAAAAGAATAATACTTACCATTAGAATTTCTATATGTTTTTCCGTCAGACACGACAATAAATTCGTAAGGAGTATCAGAGTTTAAACCATCAACGGTAACAATATGTGTATGATACTCCCCATTAGAACGTTTATCATAGTATTGACTCTTCTCTTTTCCATTAATAAGCAATATCACGCTTCCAGTTGCCTTTTTATCTGTTGTCCAGATTATATTTACAGCAGATTGAGTAAGACTTGTTAGTACAATATTGTGAGGTTTTGCATCAGAAGACGCATTAGATAAATATTTAACTACACGAGTTGTCGCATAAACTAGCAATGGTAATCCTACGATTAATAGTATCAATAAAAAGTTATTAAATCTTCTTCTTTTCGGTAACTCTGCAATCTTCATCAGTATAATAATAGCTAGAAAAAGTCTTTATTACAATAGAGGAAATATATTTCTACCTATTACCTCTTATAGCAGAAATAAAGCTACTAATGGCAGATAGTGTGCTTCCTATCTCTCTAACTGGTTCCATAACAGTAGTACTAACAGCATTAGATGTAACCTTTGCTGTTGTAACAATATCTCTTGCATCGGAAACCATATCTTTAGCATCAGCCACAATATCTTTAGTATCAGTCAAAATCTCATTCGTTCTGTTTACAGTTACCTTTGTCTCCTCAATCACTTTGTTTGTTTGGATTACAGTATTCTTTGCTTCCTTAATTAGCATTGCCAAGTGATACAAAACAAGACATAGCATTATTGCTACACCTAAAACTACAATCATCCAAAATACTGCTGGTATTGTTTCCATAAATATATAAATACATCTATTTCCAATAAAAAACAAGAGCTAAATCATGGTATAATTAATATATGGAAAAATACTTTATAAAACACAAATTATCTGTAGGGGACATTACTCACCTGTCAGATTCAGACAGTCTAAATATTATTAACCAGAAGAAGTTAAGAATAGAAGACTGCATACAAATAGATACCTATGAAAGTTCCTTTATTGCAATAATAACAGATATATCTAAAACATCTGTAGAAGTAGAAATAAAAGAATTAATAGGACAGAGAGAATCAGAATATATCCCAGATATAACAATAATCCAATCTCTCAGCAATGATGCAAAATTCAACTTTTTCATAGAAAAAAGTGTTGAGATAGGAATAGAAAAAATTTTACCAATAGAATCAAAATATTCTCTAAAATCTAAGAACAAAGCTATCAGAGATACAGGTTTTTGGAACAAATTAGTAAGGGATGCAACAGAACAATCTAGAAATCTGTTCCCAACAATAATAGAAAGACCAATATACATATCAGAATTAGCTAAATACAATTTTCCTAAAGACTGTATAAAATTGTGCCTAGCCACAGAAAATACTGACTCTACTTATCTATCTAACCTGATTAAAGAAAAGAATCTAGATTTATCTAAACCTGTATTTATAGCAATAGGACCAGAAAAAGGCTGGGATATGTCAGATATAGAAATTTTCCAAAAATTAGGATTTCATTTCATTAAACTTAAAGGTAATATATTAAGAACAGAAACAACAGGATTAGTTATCGGTAGTGTAATTAAATATCTAAAAGAAGAACTCTAATGAAAAAATACAAACGAAGAAGTTACAAAAGCAAAAGAGAAGAATTCACAAATAGACCAATCAAGGATAGATATTTCACAAAAGAAGATGTGTTTGTATCAAGACTTGCAAGCATACTGATGTGCCCAAAGAGTCAGGTCAAAGCGACATTCGCTAAAAGACCAGTAACAACAATAAGGTTAAATAAACTAAAAGGAGATGTAAAAGACACTAAAGAAAAATTAATTAACAAGGGCTACGACTTACAAGAAATACCTTTTGCAGAAAATGTCTATTTTGTAAAAAACAAGAATAAATCAGAAGCATCTCAAAACCAAGAGTACAACGATGGAAAATTCTATATTCAGAATCTATCTAGCATAATCGCTGTGCTTGTTCTAAACCCAAAAGAAGGTGAAACTATACTAGATATGTGTGCTGCCCCCGGAAGTAAAAGTACTTACATCGCAGACATTACAAATGGCAAAGCAAACATATTAGCAAACGACAGTGATGTAAAACGTTTTGGAGATTTACAAAGTGTTATCAAACAATTTGGAACACCAAGCATAAAAGCAACACTCAGTGATGCTAGAGAATTCGGTAAGAAATATCCAGTCTACTTTGACAATGTTCTCCTAGATGCACCATGTAGCGGAGAAGGATTAATCTACTTCAACGGACAAAGACCTCTTAGATATTGGAGCATGAACAAAGTAAAAAAATGTATCTACACACAAAAAGAACTAATCGTATCTGCATTTAAAACATTAAAACATGGACACTCTATGGTCTACTCTACCTGTACATTAGAGCCAGAGGAAAATGAGGGTGTTGTAACACACCTACTTTCTCAGTTTTCAAACGCAAAAGTAGAGAAAATAGACCTCATAGATTCAGAAGAGTTCGCAGATTTCAAACATTTAGTAAGACCTGGAATAAAAAAATGGAGTGGTAACACATACAATAAAGAAGTCACAAAAACAATGAGAATCATCCCATGTGGTAAAATGATGGGCTTTTATATTGCAAAAATACGTAAGGAATAATAGAATAACCAATTATGAATCTATTAGACGAAGTTACAGCATTATGTAAGAGAAGAGGTATCATCTACCCTAACTCTGAGATTTACGGAGGAATTGGTGGTTTTTATGACTACGGTCCAGTTGGTGTAGAAATGAAGAACAATCTCAAGAGATATTGGTGGAAATATATGGTAGATAAGCGAGAAAATGTTGTAGGTATAGATGGAACAATTATTACACATCCAAAGGTTTGGGAAGCATCTGGTCATGTAAAGAATTTTGGCGATGAAGTTGTGGAATGTAAAAATTGCCATCAAAGATTTAGACCAGAAGATATAGATGGAAAATGTCCTAAATGTGGTCACAAGGAGTTCACTTCTCCTAGATCTTACAACCTTCTATTCTCTACAGAAGTTGGTGTAATAGAAGATGCTAAGATGAAAGCATATCTTAGAGGAGAAGCATGTCAGACAATCTATCTTGATTTCAAGAATGTTGTAGATAGTACAAGACAACAAATTCCTTTTAGTATTGCACAGATTGGTAAAGCATTTAGAAATGAAATAACACCGGGAAAATTAACATTCCGTTCTAGAGAATTCGAGCAGTGGGATATGCAATTCTTTGTACATCCAAATGATATGCAAAAGTATTTTGACTACTGGAAAGAAGAGAGAATGAATTTCTATAAATCTCTATACAGAAAACCAGAAAATCTGAGATTCCACCAGCACGACAAAGAGCATCTAGCATTCTATGCAAAAGATGCTTACGACATAGAATATAATGCACCTTGGGGCTGGGCAGAAAACGAAGGTATTCACTGGAGAGGAGATTACGATTTAACACAGCATAGTAAATTCTCTGGTGCAGATTTAACCTATACAGATCCAGCAACAGGAGAAAAGTTTATTCCAAATATCGTAGAAACATCTGGTGGTGTAGATAGAACATTCCTCATGCTTCTTTTGGATGCCTACGAAGTAGAAGCATTAGACAACGGAAGTCAAAGAACAGTTCTCAAAGTTAACAAAGAAATAGCAGCATACAGAGCAGCAATCTTCCCATTAGTAAACAACAAAGAAGACATTGTTAACAAAGCAAGAGAAATCTTTGACAACCTATCAGACAAATACAAGATTGTTTGGGACAGCAGAGGAAATATTGGTAAAAGATATAGATACCAAGACGAAATAGGAACTCCATACTGTATCACAGTGGATTACCAGACATTGGAAGATGACACTGTAACAATCAGAGATAGAGATACAATGGAGCAACACAGAGTAAAGATAGCAGACATAGAAAAAGATATTGCATAACTTTTTCATCTATGCAATTATAATAATATGGTCGACCGTGTTAGAAAAATAATTAATACTGTTTTCTTTGTTGCTATACTATTTTTAGCTGCAAATAAGCAATCTGTATTTGCAAGTTATAGCTACAAATCTCTCTATTTTTCACCAAGCACAGGGTCTATTACTTATTCTGGATTAACATCACAAGAAGGAGGAACAATTAACATAATGCTAGATTCCGGAGAAGAGGTATTCACATCCGTAGAATTCGAGATTATCTATCCTTCCACAGTAGCTTATTTCTACAATGCATCAGATAATATCGCTAAAAATGTATCTTATACAAATGCATATAGCTGTTCTGCATCTTCCATAAATGCATCTACAGGACCAGAAATCAGGAGTACACATATAATATGCGGAACAACAGACACTAGTAGTGCAACAACATATAAAGGAATTATTGCAACAGTTACGTTTGTTAGCGAAGTGCAAAACGGTCAGGCAACATTCTATCTAGACAATTCAGGAGCAGGACAGATTGACACACTTGGTACAGCTACATACAAACTAGGTTCTTCTGTTATCTCTAATACACCTACTCCATTAAATCCAGACGAAGGAGATCCAAATGGTAAGGGAAGTGCAAATATAGAGAAATTGCCACAAACATCTCTTTTCTCTGATATCACAACAATGATAGGTTTCTTGCTTATCTTCGGAGGTATTGGGTGGAAATTATACTTATCTAATCACAAAAAGGATAACGGAGAATTGAAGCTTACTTTTGTAGAAAAGCTTTAAGAATTTATTCAACTTTTTTCTTTAATGAATTTCTATACTCCTCTACTTTCTTATGGTCTCCAGATAATAAAACACTAGGAATCTTCCAACCATTAAAGTTTTCTGGCTGTGTATACTGTGGATATTCTAATTGGTTGTTATCAAAGGATTCTTCATTAAGAGAATCACTGTTTCCTAACACTCCTGGAATTAACCTAGTTATACCATCGACAAGAACAAGTGCAGGTAATTCTCCACCAGCAAGGACATAATCTCCAATAGAAAACTCATAATCCACCAAGTTATCATAGATTCTTTGGTCAAACCCCTCATATCTTCCACACAAGATAATCATGTGTAAATCTTTTACATTAGAAAACTCTCTCAATTTAGGTTGTACTAACCTCTCCCCTTTCGGAGTCGTTATTGCAACAATTGTATTTTCTCTTTTTAGGTCTTGTATTGCTTTATAAATTGGTTCAACCTTTAGGATCATGCCTGGACCATCACCAGCAGGTGTACCATCTACAGTCTTATGTTTATCTGTAGTCCATTTTCTAAGGTTATGCGAATTAATTTCTACAAGGTTTTTCTTTTGTGCAATAGATAAAATACCAACACTTTTATATGCGTCTACTACTTCTGGAAAAATTGTAACAATATCAAAAGAAACCATTAATTTATTATTATCTAAATTAATTATTAAGAATAAGGAATTATAACAAATTTATTGGATAATCATTAATACACTACTCGTGTATTAATACATAATCTCCAATATTAAACATATTGTAGAGATATTCTGCATTCTCATTAGACATTCTAATACAACCCTCAGATTTCATTGTACCAAGAGCACTCTCTGGTTCGTAAACTACATTGTGGTTACCATCATACCACCATACTAAAGCATGCAATCCATAAGAAGTTTGCTCACTTGCACTATAATAAAATGCCATCCAATAAGGCATATATTCACCTTTATCCGTAACAGGAAGTAGACTCTTTGTAAAAATAGTAAATGCACCAAACACTTGATATCCATACTTTGCCCCAGATACTTGCATTTCTTTAACAATAGAACCATCCGACCATACATAAAGCATCTGTTGGGATGTATCTACCTCCATATATTTTGTAGCAAATGTACCATCCGTTCCCGCAGAATTCTTGTGGTTTACAATAATCTTAAAGCCATTTTCTCCAGTTTGTAATGCAGTAATAACATCTGCATATAAGTTGGATAAATCTGCAGTAACATCAGAGGTTCTAAACCAATAGTCCCCTCCCTTGCTATAAACTTTCTTCTTAGAAGAATACAGGATATCAAAATAAGGAACTAAAATAGCATTTACATAATTTCTAAATAAAGTTTCATCAAGGACACCATCTGCATACATTTTCTCTAAATCTTTGTAATAAATAACTGTACAAGTTGCACCATCACAGACATAGATATATTTATCTCCACTATTAGTGAAATCTACATCCAATAGTTGAGTATCCGATTCACCCAATACTGCTGTATCCTCCTGCTCGATATTCTCACTGATAATAGTATCATTCTTTTTAGAAACAATTTTTTTCACTATATATTTGACACCAAAGAATGCACCAACAAGTCCACCAAGAGCAACTACTCCAAATAGAGCTATAACAAGAAGACTTTTTGGTCTAGCAATCATTGCTTTCATATGTAAAGAATAATAAATATAAGGGAAGAATTCAATAGCTCACACAATGAGAGAAATGACAACATCTCATACAGATTGACAAATAAACTTAAAAAAACAATAATAAGCTTAAATAATAAAATTATCTTATTATATTTATGGAGCAAGATATGATTAACACAACACCCGTTACAAACAATAGTAATCAACAGAGCAGGAAGGGTTCTACAATAGCTATAATTATGACTATTATTGCAGTTTGCGGTATTGGATTTGGCATCTACGGTATGGCTCAGAGTTCACAAAAAGATAGACAATTTTCTGATTTGAAGACTCAACCTATTGCCAATTGCAATAAATGCTCAACAACAAATAAAATCGATCCAACAGAAATCGAAAGTACTCCAAAAACAACAAATAGTTCTAACAATAATTCTAGTGAAGATGATGAGGAGGTCATGGCACTAATAGAACAAATAGAGGAAAATGTAATTCTAGATAATTCCGCTTCAATAAAAACGTTCAATGAAACATTAGGTTATTTGAAGATTCCTGGAACAGATATTTGGGTTAATTCAGAAAAGAGTTACGGTATCAATTATAATAATCAAGCTGATTACAATACTCTTAAGACTCTTCTTGAAACATTTTTTAAGAGCAACGGTTTTATTCAAGATAATGAAGAAGGCCCATACACAAGTTCTCTTTACTACAATGAGAAAAGCCAAATTACTTGTGAATTATATGGAACATTTAGTATCAGTTGTATAAAGAATGACTGGATTTCCGAAGAAAGAAAACAACTCGCTAGAGAGCTTGCAGATATTTCTGGGGTTAAGCTTTTGACTTTAAATACAAACAAAATAGTAGATAGTAGTATTACTCCATATCAAAGACTTTCTGCAAGTGGAGGAGGATCGGAATGTTTATTCTATAGAACAAGTTCAAATGCTAAATGGAAATTTATAACATGTACCCAGACTATCATTAATTGCGATAAGTTTAACGACGATGCAAAGAAAGCATACGCAGGAGAAATATGCTGGGACGAGGCTACTAATGCAGAGAAAACTTTGTAAGTGAAGGCAAATTATCAAACGAGCATATAGATAAGAAATATATTTATGGTGGACGGCACAGGACTCGAACCTGTGACCTTCTCGGTGTAAACGAGATGCTCTAACCAGCTGAGCCAGCCGTCCACAAGAGGTACAGTTAGCATTATAACACATTTTAGAAAAAATTATTAAGAAAATATCAATTATGTTATAATCTCCACTATGTTAACATACAAAGAGATACTAGATAAATATCTAAACTATTTTGAGAAAAACGGACACGCAATAATCCCAAGTGCCCCATTAGTACCAGAAAACGACCCTTCTGTGCTGTTTGTTAACGCAGGAATGTTTCCACTGGTACCATTTCTACAAGGACAAAAACACTCCAAAGGAAGTAGATTAGTAGACGGACAAAGATGCCTTAGAACTGGAGACATAGAAGAAGTCGGAGACGAATCTCATTGCACAACATTTATAATGCTTGGCAACTGGTCACTAAATGATTATTTCAAGAAAGAAGCTATAAATTACACAATAGAATTCTTTGTAAAAGAGCTTGGTTTGGATATAAACAGAATCTATGCATCTGTATTTGGTGGAGAAGAAGACATTCCAAAAGACACAGAATCTATAGAAATTTGGAAAGAATTATTTGCAAAATATGGAATAAAAGCAGAAGTTGGAGACAGAATACAAGAATATGGAAAAAATAAAAACTGGTGGGGCCTAGCTAGTGGAGGACCATGCGGACCAGATTCGGAGATATTCTACGATACAGGAAAGCCAAAGTGTGGAGATCATTGTCATATCAATTGTAACTGTGGAAAATACATAGAAATTGGAAACAATGTATTCATGCAATATCTAAACAAAGACAACAAACTACAACCACTTGGTAGACACAATGTAGATTTTGGAGGAGGATTAGAGAGAATAACAGCATTAGTACAAGGTGTCAGTAACTTCTATGACACAGATATTTACAAGCCAATATTAGACAAAGTAAAAGAACTCAGCAAAGAAGAAAATATTACATCTCAAAGAATAATCGCAGACCATATAAAAGCAGCAACATGGATAGTTATGGATGGTGTAATACCAGGAAGAAACCAACAAGGATACATATTAAGAATATGAATTAGAAGAGCTGTAAGACACTCAAAGAAACTTGGTATAGAAGGCAATTTCACTAGAGAAATAGCAAATATATCAATAGATCAATTCAAGACAATTTATCCAGAATTAGAAAATAACAGAAAATTCATAACAGACACAATAGAAGAAGAAGAAATTAAATTTAACAAAACATTAGAATCAGGACTAAAAGAATTAGAAAAGAGTGTAAGCAAGAAAAACAATATAGATGGTAAAGATGCATTTATTCTCTACGAAACATTTGGATTACCATTGGAACTAACAGAAGAAATATTACAAGAAAAAGGAATAACATTCACAGATAAAGCATCTTTTGATCTAGCAGAAAAAGAACACCAAGAAAAATCTAGAACAGCATCAGCAGGATTATTCAAAGGAGGACTCGCAGACACATCAGAAATGTCCACAAAATATCACACAGCAACTCACCTCCTCCTCGCAGGATTAAGAAGTGTACTTGGAGACAGTGTTACACAAAAAGGAAGCAATATAACACCAGAAAGACTACGTTTTGACTTCCCTGCAGACCAAAAACTAACAGAAGAGCAGGTAAAAGCAGTAGAAGACTTTGTCAACGATAAGATTCAACAACAGCTTCCTGTATCATTCGTAGAAATACCTAAAGAAGAAGCTTTAAAGAAAGCAACATATGCAGCTTTCTCAGAAAAATACCCAGACATAGTCAAACTCTATTCCATAGGAGAAGAAGGAAAAGAAGCATCAATAGAAATATGTAACGGACCTCACGTAGAAAACACTAAAGAGTTAGGACATTTCAAGATTGTAAAGCAAGAAAGTGTTGGTGCTGGGATTAAAAGAATTAAGGCAATATTAGAATAATTATGGACTACCCTATCTTAGCAATAGATTACGGAGACAAGCATTTTGGACTTGCAGTATCGGATTACAAAGGAATATTAGCAACGCCACTAGATATTGTTTCAATCTCACAAAACAGAACTGCAGAAGATGTGATAACAGATATTCTAAATTATGCAGAAGAATACAAAGCAAAAACATTACTAATTGGACAACCACAACCATTTGAGATTCAACAAAAAAGAACAAACAAAAAGATAGACAAATTTATAGAATTAATAAAACAAAGAACAGATCTACCAATCATCACACAAGACGAAAGCTACTCAACATCTAACGCTCAAAATATGCTTAAAGAAACAGGACAAAATATTAAAGGAACAAGAGGCAAAATAGATAAAGTTGCCGCAACTGTATTCCTACAAGAATTCCTAGATAGCAACAAATAAAAATTTCACAATAGAGGAAATGTTTTTTAATAAAAAATATGATAACATTTCTAAGTTGCCTAATTTTACTTAATTACATTCATAATGAAACTAAGAACCATTTTTACAACACTATTTTTTCTAATAATAATTGCATTTGCAATTTCCTTTTTTGTAATAAAAAATAAATATAACAAATCACTAACACAACCAAACTCAGATAGTGAGGAACAAGTAACATTTGTCGTAGAACCTGGAGAAACACCACAACAAATAATTGAATCTCTTATAGAAAACGGACTACTCAGAAAAGATTACAAATCATTTGCAAAATACTATTTAAGAAGTCAGAAGATTGGAACAAAATTAGAAGCTGGAACATTCTTCATAAAAAAGAACACAACCATGACAGAACTTTTCGAAACACTCCAACATGCAGTAAACAAAGATGTTTGGGTGACAATACCGGAAGGTCTTAGAAAAGACGAAATTGCTAAGATAGTACAAGAAGAATTCACTTTATATGGGCAAACAGAGTTTTCTGCAGAAGAATTCCTAGCACTATCAGAAGATGTGGAGTTTATTTCTACATTAGAACTAGCAGATGGTGTAGAAGATTTAGAGGGATTCTTATATCCAGACAGATATGCATTTGCTCCAGAAAGCACAGCAAAAACAGTTATAGAAAAATTAGTTTACACATTCAAAGATAAAATTGGAGAGCCATATACATACAAGGATGTTATTGTTGCAAGTTTAGTAGAGAGAGAATCTAGAAAAGCAGAAGAAAAGCCAATTATTGCCGGAATCATATGGAAAAGATACAACGAGGGATGGTTGTTACAAATAGATGCATCACTATTGTATGCATACAAGGATTGGAAACATGTAATAACAGAGCAGGATATAGAAGAAGATACTCCATACAACGTATACAAAAAAGAGGGTCTTCCACCTACCCCAATTTGCAATCCAGGAATAGAAACACTAAAAGCGACACTCAATCCAGAAGAAAGCGAATATTATTACTACATTCATGACAACAATGGACAAATCCACTATGCTAAAACACTACAAGAACACAACTCAAATGTTTCTAAATATTTGTATTGATTCCTACTCTAATCTAGTTAATAATTAAAGATTAGATTGTTATATAAAATTAATAAAAAGCCCTATGATTATACAAACAGTAGATACTACGGAAGAAAATAAAAAAGTATCAAGAAAAAAAAGAACTGTACAACAGCAACCAAAGAGAGAAGAAAAAAAGAAAAAGAGTGGTAGTGTTGGAAAGATAATTGGAATATTTGTAGTCTTAATTATTTTAGGAATCATAGGATATGCAGGATACTTTGTAATAAAGACATACAGTGCTGGAAAGAAGATGGGCTTCAAATTCACGCCAACAGATATCATCATGGACAAGGAGCCAGAATTAAAGAAAGACTCAACAGGAAAGTATACAAATGTACTAGTTGTAGGAGTAGACACAAGAGAAGGAACTGCATTATTAAACACAGACACAATCATACTTGTATCGTACAACTATGACACAAACAATATTGTCATGATTTCTATTCCAAGAGATTTCCACGTAGAAACATACAAAGGTTCTAATTGGTATCAAAGAATAAATGCATCATACATGACCGCAGAACAAAGAAAAGAAGGGACAGGAATGCAAGAATTAATGAGAACAGTAACAGAAGTGACAGGACAAGAAATACAATACTATGCGATGTTTGACTTCCAAGCATTTACGGAAATAGTAGATACAATTGGAGGAATAGAAGTAGATGTAGAAAATTCATTCACAGATTACAATTACCCAACAGAAGATTACGGATATCAGACAATATCCTTCAAAGCAGGTCCACAAACCATGAACGGAGACCTCGCACTCAAGTATGCAAGATCAAGACACTCAACGGATAATGGAGAGGGATCAGACTTCTCAAGAGCAAAAAGACAACAAAAAGTCATACAAGCAGTAGAAGATAAAATAATGAGTAGCAGCACACTTACAGACCCAAGTGCAATTCTAAGTATAAGATCGTCAGTTGCAGACAATGTAAGAGTATCAGAATTCACTATAGATGACATAAGAGCAGCATTAAACCTTGGAAACGACTACAAAGAAGGAAGTGGATCCATGTACTCATTTGTCTTAGACCCATACTCTGGAGGAAAAAGTTTAATAGAAGTAAAAACAATGGAAAGTGGTGCATATGCAATAGGACCAATTGCAGGTTTTGGCCACTATGACAAAATCAAAGAATACGTAAACCTAGCAATGGAAAGTCCTGCATTTTATGCAGAACAAGCAGAAGTATATGTATACGACATAGGATATGGGTATTATGATACATTTGCTAAAGTACAAGAATTAGAAAAACAATTCAAATACACAGATATAACATTCTTAGCAGTGCTTAATTCAGGAAAGCAAGGAACATATGTCTACGACCCAGATGGAACAGAATTCAAAGCAACCGCAGAGAAGTTCACAGAATACTTTAAATCACAAGGTATACAAGTAAGCGAAACAAGACCAGATTATGTATCTGCCAATACAGGGAAAGGACATCTTGTAATATTACTAGGAGAAGAATTATTAGAAACACAAGAAACAGAACAAGACACAACAATAGATAACACACAAGAAGAAGATGGAGTATAGACTATTTCATGGGAATGCTCCATTTCTCTCCCTAGAAGATGTACATAATTATATAGAACAAAAGAAGAAAGAAACTCCTACCCTAGAGATAACAATTCTACAAGGAGAAGATATACAACCTGCAACGATTCTTGACACGTTGTCATCACAAAACCTATTTGCACCATCAAGGCTTATCTTTGTAAAAAGAATTTACAAGAACAAAAAGAAGGACACTTTCTTAGATGGCATTTTATCC
>JAGDCC010000013.1 GCA_017958745.1 bacterium | reverse complement strand
TTTTTTATAAATTTATATAAGTGTACACCAGTATTGTAGCAATTTTTTTTTTAGTTTGTAAATTGTTAATACTTGGGTAGTTGAGTCTCATCAGTTTACAGAATAATCTTTATCCAAACATTCTATTTAGATATTTAATGAAATATTTATTACTTAATCCTATTTTAATAAATATTTTTCCAAAACTAGAATATAAAAGAGTACTTAAAAATTTTCTCTTGGATAATTCTCTGTAAAGTGTTTTTTGTCTATCATGCAATAATTTATATTGTTTTTCTTTAATATTTTGGCAGCAGCAACACCTGCAGGTCCACAGCCAACAACTATAACTTCATATTTTTTTCATTTATTCAATTTGTTAATATATTCATGCTCTTGTTTCCTTTGAAAGATAACATATCTGTTATCTTTTTAAGATATCTGTAAAAGTATATTTTTGACTACTTGCATGTAAAAATTTGGTAATATAGTATATATATTATTTGTTTGTGTATACATTAATGATTAAGTATAAATTAGTTTTACTTTTCTTACTGTTATTATTGTTTTTTCCTGGTGGAACATTTGCCAATGAACATTGTGAAGTAGTCTCTGGTGATGGAAAAAGTCTTGGAAGTGAAATTGCATGTGGTTCTGAACATTTTTATGTTCTTGATTCTAATGAAAATAGTGTAAGAATGCTTGCAAAGTATAATTTGTATACTGGATATATTATAGATAGAGTGGAAATAGAGAGAGAACCAGGTGATAGTAGAACCTACTATGAGTATTGTAATGACCTAGCTACTGAAAGAGGTGTTGCATTTAAAATGTATACAGGTCTTTTAGATGATTCTAATTATTATATAGATACAGAAAATTATTGTTATCTAGAGAAGAAAATAGAAACAGATACTGTTCTACAGAGTGAAGAAGCAATAGGTGCTCATATCGATAGTGAAGGAAACTATTTATATCCACAAATAGGTGATAATTATCTAAGAGGTGACGGTTCTAGTTATACTAGTGGATATAGTGAAGATGCTAAAGTTATAGATACTTCTGTTACTTATGATAATAGTGACCTAGGATTTAAAGATTATGTTGTTGATCTATCTAATAATAGTGTTATAGGGAACGAACTTTTAGCATATAAAAACTCTTTAGAAAGTATGAATGTTGAGGTTAGTAATATAGATTTGTTATCGCTGTCTGAGTTAGATGGCATAATAAATAGAACAACAAATAAAAATCTTCCTTTGATTGAATGGGGAGATAATGTTAAAAATCTTAGAGCCCAATTTGGTTTGGCAGGTGGTTCTGCTATGTATAATATACTCGGTACGTTTGGTAATATTCGTGATTATGTGTTGGATCAATATTCTTGGTTGTATTCTACAACTTATTGGAATAAAACAATTTTTAAGGTTGTCTTGAATAGAACGGATGTGTCTAATA
This sequence comes from bacterium, assembly GCA_017958745.1. Taxonomy (GTDB): domain Bacteria; phylum Patescibacteriota; class Dojkabacteria; order SC72; family SC72; genus UBA5232. The sequence goes on along the minus strand of JAGDCC010000013.1, from coordinate 13,652 downwards.
CTTATGGTACTTATTATTACGTTTTTACAGGATCTATGGGTAAAATATGTGCTGCAGGTTTTGCTTTCTGTATAGATACTACTCAAATCGGTTGTGGAATACGTCCAGTAGTAACTATTCCTAATGAAATTCAGTATTTAATAAAAACAATTACAGATGGTAATGGAACTATAGATGTTGTAGAGAATTCTCTAGGAGGTGAGGTAATAAGTTTTAGAGTAAATGGTAATAAAGGGTTTAAGTTAAGTAAATTAATAATAACAACGGATTCAGGAGAGACAGTTGAGTTTAATGAAGGAGAAACAGTAGAGAATGCAGATGGAACAATAAGTATAGATAGTAGTAAATTTACGATGCCGTTTGAAAACGTAACAATAGAAGCAAGGTGGTTATCAGAGGCAGATGAATTAGTACCAGAGGAAGTAGAGAAGAAAGCAGAGAGTAATCCAGTAACAGGAGATGAGGTATTGAGATTACTCATGTTATTTTGGGTAAGCTTAAGTGTAAGTATATGTATTGGAACATATGTATTAAAAAGAAAATTTTAATTAATTTGCTAGAGAAAAATATTTAATGTAGGATATAAATTATTTGATTGTTTAAGTAAATGAAAAAATCAAAATTATTTTTCCTTATATTATTGTTTCTTTTATTCTTACCAGCAGCAGTTTCTGCTAAAGAAGTTTGTAGGGTAGTATCTGGAGATGGAAAAGAAATTGGTAGTGAAATAGCGTGTGGTACAGAACATTTTAATATTATAGAATCCACGGATAACGAGATTAAGATGCTAGCAAAATATAATTTGTATATGGGAAATATAATTGATAGAGAAGAGATTGTAAAAGATAGTACAGATACAAGAACAGATTTAGAATATTGCCAAGCGTTAGCGACTGAAAGAGGTGGAACACTAAAAACGACTGGTGTTTATGATGTTTCTGGGTATTGTTTTATAGAAAAAGAAATAACTGGAAGTGTTATAAAACAAAGTGAAAATGCATTAAGTGCTCATTGGGATAAAGATGGTAATTATTTATATCCACAAGTAGGTGATGTATATCTAATAATGGGATATGAGAGTGGTCCAAATAATGGTGGATCCCCTGTATATATAGGGTACTTGTATCGTGATCAGAATACTGCAGGAAAATACGATGGTATGTTTACTGATTATAGTTTCTCCACAGAATCATATTCATACCCTGTCTCTGAAAACAAATTAGCAGATGCTATTTTATCTTATAAAGAAATGTTAATTGGTGAGGATTTTGAGGTAAATGATATAACATTGCTTACACTAGATGATATTAATACTGTTGTAAAAAGTAATGATAAAACAATTCCTTATAGTGACTGGCATGATTATGCAACAGATCCTGGTAGAGTTAATGACCTTGGAGAATTTGTCTTTTTGCAGGATTATCTTACAGATAAACAAAGCTTTTTGTATAACACAACGTATTGGATGAGGACTGGTTATGTAAATGGAAGTACGTCAGGAAACGTATTGACTTATTCAAATGATTATATCTTATTTATAAGTAGTAGGGGTGGTGTTTGTGAATCTGGTTTTAACACAATTGGAAGTTTTACATATTGTGGTGCAACATTCACTAGTAATATTTCTAAAATAGGTTGTGGAGTCCGTCCTGTTATAACAATTCCTAATGAACTTCAGTATTTAATAAAAACAGTTACAGATGGTAATGGAACTATAGATGTTGTAGAGAATTCTCTAGGAGGTGAGGTAATAAGTTTTAGAGTAAATGCTAATAAGGGTTATAAATTGAGTAAATTAGTAATAACAACAGATTCTGGTGAAACAGTTGAATTTGATGAAGGAGAAACAGTAGAGAATGCAGATGGAACAATAAGTATAGATAGTAGTAAATTTACAATGCCATTTGAAAACGTAACAATAGAAGCAAAGTGGTTATCAGAGACAGATGAATTAGTACCAGAGGAAGTAGAGAAAGAAATAGAAAAAGGATCTGAAAGTAATCCAGTAACAGGTGATGAAGTTATGATGTTACTCATGTTATTGTTTGTAAGCTTAGGCGTAAGTATAAGCATAGGAACATTTTTGTTAAAAAAGGAAATATAATTAATTTTATTGTGGAAATAAATGAAAAATTTCAAAATATTTTTACTGGTTCTATTGTTTGTTTTGTTCTTACCAGCAACAGTTTTGGCAAAAGAGTATTGTGAGGTAGTTTCTGGTAATGGTACTGATATTGGTAGTGAAATAGCATGCGGTACAGAACATTTCTATGTTGTTGATTCTGATGAGGGTAATGTTAAAATGCTGTCAAAATACAATATTTATGTAGGTGCGAATTACGATAAAATGACCCTTGATAAAACAACTACTTATGTACTATACGAATGTCTTGATCCATCTGATGAATCTTCTTGTTATGTTAATCCTGTTTCTTATTTTGAAGGAGAGATTGTAAGTGATTTGGATGTTTTTTTCACTAAAATTAAAGAAAAATTCAATTTTAATAATGTATATAGTTTAAACGATTTTGATTTAGAAGCTGGGTACAATACTTTCTATTCTTTTGTTCCAGAAGAATTCTTAGAAGATAATGGTAAGACTTATCAGAAAATGTCAATAAAATTGTATCCTTTTAATACGATAGGTAGTAATGCTGAAGGATATGCACTACAAAATGAATTGGCATTAGGTGTTACAGGAGAAAAGGGTAAAGCTAATTATCCTATATATGCTACAACAGTACTTTTTACTGGTGTAAATGATTCTCCATATTCGCATACAGAAAATTATGATAATTTTGTAGATGGATATACTGACTTTAATTTTGTACAAGGATCCATGATTAATAAATATTTGCAAGATTATAATGCTAATCTTGTAAGTATGGGATATGAGGTATCTGATGTGAATTTGCTAAGTATTAAAGAGTTATTTGGTTTGGTTAAAACAGTTAGTGGTAGTGAGCTGCCTTTGACTACATGGTTTAATGCTTCGTATGCATTAGATCCGGAAGAAGGCGATGGTGATTTGGTTATTTCTTATTTAGGTGATTTAAAGCAATATTTGTCTAATGAATATAAATGGGTTTGGAATACAACATATTGGACAAGAACTTTTGTAGGTAATGTGCCAAATGGAGATTATAATTCTTATAATGGTAAAGTTTATTTTGTGTCTACTGCTGGAGATATTTGCTATTCCTGGAGTGGATGTGGAGGAATTCCTAGAGCTGGAATTAGGCCTGTTGTAACAATTGCTAAAGACAGTATTAAGTATAAGATCTTCACAAAAACTGATGGTAATGGTGAACTAGAAGTTGTAGATAGTGCATTTGGAGGTGAAACAATAAGTTTTAAGGTTTCTGCTAAAAAAGATTTTAAACTAGTTAAACTTACAATAACTACTGATTCTGGTGAGTCAGTTATTTTTGAGGAAGGTAATATTGTTATAGATAGTGAAGGTATTGTAACTATTGATAAAAATATCTTTACAATGCCATTTGAGAATGTGACTATAGAAGCAAGCTGGTTAGGAGTTTCAGACGTTGCAGAGGTAAAAGAAGATAATCCTAAGACAGGAGATAATACGATAGTATTTGTATTACTATTTTTGTTGAGCATAAGTATTGGAACTTATTCTTATATAAAGAAGAATCTCTTATATAAAGAGAAGTAATATAAATTGTTTTAAAAGAATTATTTTGATGAAAAATTATGTCGTTTCTTTATTAGTATTGTTGTCTGTATTGTTTATACCAACTTCTGTTTTTGCTAAAGAGTATTGCAAAGTAGTTTCAGGAGATGGAAAGAGTATTGGTAGTGAAATAGCCTGTGGAACAGAGCATTTTTACATAGTTGATTCTACTGATGAGGAGTTAAGATTGTTATCTAAATATAATCTATATACAGGTTCTTCTGTGTTTAAAGAAGAAATCGTAAAAGAAAGTACGGATACAAGAACAGATGAACAGTACTGCCAAGAATTAGCTGCATCTAAAGAAGGAACGTTAAAGACAGGTGGTGTATATGATGTTCCAGGTTACTGCTTTGTAGAAATTGAGATACAGGCAGATGAGATGAAACAAAGATCTGATGCATTGAGTGCTCACTGGGATGCAGATGAAAATTATTTGTATCCACAAGTTGGTGATGTTTATCTTAAAGATGGGGTAGAGCCTATTCCTACAAGTCCTTATGCAGCTACTGATGTTTCTGATTTTATTGAGAATTCAAGTACTAAAGAAAAGTATGATAATTTCTTTTACGATTATTATATTACTGAGGGAAAGAATGTATCAAGTATAATTAATTCTTATAAAAATACTTTAAGTGCTAATGATTTTGAGGTTAATGATATTGATTTGCTTACATTAGATGATATTAATACCATTATTAAAAGTAATGACAAATCTATCACTTATGGTGAATGGTATGGATATGCTACAACTATAGGTAGAGTGAATAATTTTGGGGAGTTTGTATTCCTTCAAGATTATTTAAATGATAAACAAAGTTTCTTATATAATACGACATACTGGATAAGATCTGGATATACTTCGAGCTCATCGTATAATGTTAGTAATAATGACTATAGAAATGTTTTGTTTATAGATAGTAAGGGAGGTGTTTGTGAATCTGGTTTTGCTATAAGTGGAACAGCTGTTATATGTGGTGCTACTGTTTATAGCTATTTAACTACTTTAGGATGTGGTATCCGTCCAGTTATTACAATTCCAAACGAACTCATGTATTTAATAAAAACAAAAACAGATGGTAATGGAACAATAGAAGTTATAGACAATTCACTTGGTGGTGAAGTAATTAGCTTCAGGATAAATGCAAAGAGTGGATATAACTTAACAAAGTTAATTATAACTACAGATTCTGGAGAAACAGTAGAATTTGAAGAAGGAGAGATATTAGGGGAGAGTGATGATATCGTTAGTATAGATGGAAATAAGTTTACGATGCCATTTGAGAATGTAACGATAGAGGCAAGTTGGAAAGCAGAGGGAGAGGATACTGTAGAAGTGGAAACAGAAACAGAAACAGAACAGAAAGTAGTAGATAATCCACAAACTGATGATAAGATTATACCTTATATGCTTACTTTATTGTTGAGTTTGTCTGGACTTTGTGGAGCATTATTATTGTTTAAGAAGAAGGAGGTATAGTTATAACTCTTTAAGATTTTCTTCCTCTTTGACTCTTACATTGATAACTGTAAGATATTTTTCTGTTGTAGAGATTCTCTTATGACCAACAAGTTTAGAAACAACTGCTAAACTTACACCATTTATTAGGTGGTGTGCAATAAATGTGTTTCTAAGATCATTTACTTTAGCATTTTTAATGCCTGCTTTTTCGAAAGATTTGTCTATTGCTGTTCTGATGTTCCTAACCAATAAAGGTCTTCCATTTTTGGTAACAAAGACTGTCTCTTCTTCTGTTTCTGGTCTGACTTTCAAGTACTCGTCAATTGCTGCTTTTGCAGATCTATTTAGTGGAACCTTTCTAGCACCATGACTACCCGCTGGCTTTATGTATAGGTAACTAATTCTTCCATCCTTAGATTGTCTAATATCTTCTAGAGAAAGGTTTGCCAATTCTCCAATTCTAATACCAGTCTGCAGTAATATTTCTACGATGGAATAAAGTCTTATATCTATTCTACTAACATCTCTTAATGCTCTGTATTCCATCTCAGAAAGTACTCTTGGTGGCTTCATCTCGAAACGAGGGTGTGCAAGCTTTTCTGATACATTATCTTTTACATAGCCATTTTCAAAAAGATATCTAAAGAATGTTCTTGTACTGTTAATTTTTCTAGAAATACTTTTTAGAGTGTAGCTATTATCCTGTAGATTTTGCTTATATGCCTGTAAGTCCTCTGCTGTAGTTTTGTCTAGAGAATCAATGCCTCTTTGGGACAAAAAATTAAGAAGTTGCTCAATATCCTTGCTGTATGCTATCACAGTTGATTCTGAACGATTTTTAGATCTCAAATCTTCTGTGAATAACTCTGCTTTTTCTTTAAAATCTGGATTTGTTATTTGTCCCATTTGAGTACTTTGATATATGTTATGGCTTATAATTATACAGAAGGTAGTACTATAATGCAAGATAAAAATGGATATAGAATAACAGTATAGGATTTGTAAAAAATGCGCCTTGTTGATAGTATATTTTTATGAATAATGTCGTTTATAAAAATGGGAGAAAAAGGGAGTATAACGGGACCAAAAATTCCGCTAGAAATTCTTTCTTGAAGAATTATGTCGTGAAATTTATTTTTCTAGTTGTTTCAATTTATCTTGTTTACAATATTTACCATTCTATAGAGATTACAATTGCAAAATTAGATATTTCTAAAGAAGCAAATAGGGAGGTAAATGAGCTGAGAGTAAAGAATTTGGAGCTAGAATTAACGCTGAATGATATGAAATCCAATGATTATCTAGAAGCTCAGGCAAGAGATAGACTTAATTATTCTGGTGAAAATGAATTTGTATTTGTAATTCCGGATAATACACTCGAGAAAGCGAAGGAAAGTGTTGATGAATATCTGTATGGAAAAGAAGAAGTAACGACCGAAAGTGCATTTACAACATGGTATAAATTTTTTAAGAATGGGATATAGAAGTACATTCTATATTATGGTAAAGTGTATCTGTATGAATAAGGTTTGGGCAACAACTTTAATGCTATTTTCTTTTGTGTTAACGACATTTCTTTGTGTGGTATCTGTGTTATCTGTAGAAGATAAGTCTTATTTGAATAGCAACCTTAATACAAATAGGATTTTGTATGCAGGTAATAATGTTGATATAAATTCGCAGGTTCTTGGTGAAGCTACTTTAGGTATTGCTCCTGGTTTGGAAAGGGCTGACCTAAACAAGGATGGAACAATATCTATTAATGACTACACAGTCTTATTAGAGGCTTATAAAAGATGTGCGAGTACTTATTGTTCTTCTTATCAGGATGATTCTTATTGTGATTTAAATAATGATGGAACAATAGGTGTTGGAGATTTTATAAGTTGGTTGGATGCTTATAGAAGTTATGTCGGCAATAATACAATAAGTATCAAAACAACAGCAGATGGTAATGGTGGTGTTGTTACTGCAGGTACAGTTGTTAATTATGAGGCGTATTTAACGGACGAAGCAGATTCTATTATTAGTTGGCAAATTATGGAGTCTATACCGGATAATCCAAGCGAATCTATAGTTGTCTATATAGAAGGTGGTGCAGGTCCTATGCAGAAAGTTACTACGGTTAATAATGGTAAGGCAAAGATTAGAGCAATAGCAAGAAGTGGTTTGTTTATAGATAAGACAATTACTGTAAGTGATGCTCCAGTTTCTTTTGAGAATCCTTCTGGAGATTTAACTATTTGCGTAGATTGTTCATATACATTGAAAGTTAAACTTCTTGAGGCAAACGATTCTGTTACAAGCTGGCAAATTATTGAATCTAATCCTGAAAGTGGTGTTGCAGATGATCCTGTTGTCTATATGACTGCAAGTGTAAGTCAGGCAAACTCTACGGAACAAGTTGTAAAGGGCATCGCAAATGGTACAGTGAGAATAAAAGTAACAACTAAGAATTATCCAAGAGGTATAGTTTCTCCGTTAATCACAGTAAACGATGCAAGACTTTCTATTAATCCTTCTATATCTAGTATCCTTGTTGGTGGTGAGGTTGTTTTAAATAGTGTGTATCTACAGACTAACGATTATGTTACAGAGTGTACTTCTAGTGATGAAACTATTGCTACTGCAACACTTATAGAGGAAGATAATTCTTGTAGAATATTTGGAATAAAAGCTGGAAGTATTACAGTTTCTATTAAGACAAAAGAAAATTATACAGCTTCTTCTACGGTTACTGTTGTTGAATCTCATTATGCATATATAACAGCAGAGGCTGCGAATGGTACACAGATGAGTTCTATTGGCACAGATATTAATTATCCAAGTATTGTTGTCTTGCAGTCAGAGAATGCAGAAATAACACTAACTGCAAGAGGTGTGGATGGAAGTCCTGTTGCAGCAGAAAGCTGGAGTATTACAGAGGTTGGTGATTCTACAGGAGTCATCTATATGAATTGTAAACCAGGACCAACACAAACGGTTGTACCGCTAAAAAATGGAACAGTAACTGTTACTGCAACTTTTGCAGATCATAAAGAGGACCCTGCAACTATTGTTATTAGAGTAACAAGCATTACACTTAGTCCTAAGATTGATAAATCTTATGGAGCAATACCTATCTGTAAGGGTGAGGTTAAAGATGTAACTGCAACACTTCCAAGTACAGAAGAAACTGTTGTTGGGTGGTATATATCTAAGCCAGTTATTACATCTGGGCAGACAGACTTTACGCCAAGTATCTATATATCTGGTGCTCCAGGTAATTCTGTAAGTGTTCTTGGGCTTAATGCAGGTTCTGCAACATTGACACTTGTAACGAGCAATAATAATACTGCCAGTGTAGACATTTATGTAACAGAAGACACTTTGCATTGTGCAACCGGATCTTATGAATAAAGAAAATTTCTCTAAAAGATACAAAGTAATAAAGTTTATTTATAAAAATTATACTGTATTAACGGTAGAAAATACTGTTTTATCTATAATCTCTACAATAGCAGAAATTTTTTCTGTAACTATACTTGGAAAATTATTGGATAGTGCAATAAAAATACTATCTGAGCAAGATACTTTTGATATCCATTTATTTATAGAAACAGATACTTTTAAATATATTGTTCTTATATTGGTTCTTAAGGCAATTATACAAATATGTCAGCAGGCTAACAATTATGTAGTAAGCCTATTAACGGAAAGAATTACACAGGATACCAAGTATGAAATGATATCCAAAATCTCTCAATCTAATATGCAAGATGTAGAGGAGGATGAGTTCCAAAAGTTGGTAACTTATGCACCAACATTCTCTATTCCCAAAATTGTAGAAATATATACAAATTTTTCTAATATTATGAGCAGAATAATAAGAGGAGGTATTGCTATATATATTGTTTACGAAACAATGGGGTGGAGTGCATTGTTTATAATTCTATTTACACTACCAGAAATAATGCTTAGCCATATTAAGAGAAAAAATCTTAAAGATTTCCAGGATGAGAGTGTTGGAAAAATTAAGTTTATTGTCTATGTACAAGAGCTTGCAACAACAATTACAAACTTTGCAGAGCTAAGAGTTAACAATATCTTTAACCATATAAAAAGAAGGGATAAAGAAGAATATGAAGAATACATAGATGGTTATTCTAAAGCACAGTCTTCTTTTTACACTAGTAAAACAGTTACAAGTATTCTTGGACAAGTATTTAAATACGCGTATATAGTTTATTCCTTGTCTGTTTGTATAATAAAGAAAATGTCTGTTGGAACATTTAAGGCTCTCTACGATTACATAGATATCGCATATGACAGTATCTATAACATATTTAATTCTCTATCTATAATTTCCGTGAATATTGGTTATATATCTGGCTATTTTGATTTAATAGAATACTCCGGCTTTGAAGACAGATACCAAGGAAGTAAGAAATTATCTAAAAATACACCATTACTAGAATTCCATAATCTTACATTTTCCTATCCAGATAATCCAGAAACAAAAATATTAAAAAATCTTAATCTAACAGTAAAACCAGGAGAGAAGGTCGCGTTTTTAGGAGAAGATGGCTCTGGTAAGAGTAGTACAGTAAAAATTCTTACGGGTATGTACGAAGTAGAAAAACCTCAACAATACTTGTTAGATGGTATTCCAACAAAAGAATTAGCTAGAGGCGAGTTAAAAAAGAAAATATCTGTAATATTCCAAAATTTCATTAATTATAATTTTAGTGTAAAAGAAAATGTTGTTATATCTGGACAAAGGAAAAATGTAGATAACGACTTGTATAACAAAGTTTCTAATATTTCTCAGCTAAAGAAGTTAAAAAAGAGAGTTGGTTTACAAGATTCTTCTATTGTTGGAAAGACTTTCCCATCTGGAAAAGATTTATCTGCAGGAGATTGGCAAAGATTAGCAATAGCAAGAATGTTATATAGAAACAAGAATATATTTATTATGGATGAGCCATTTACATATATAGATGATTTCTCTGCTGAAAGTATTTTGGACAATGTGTTGAAATATATAGGAAAAGAAAGGTCTGTTATTTATATTACAAGAAATACAAAATTCTTAGAGAAATTTGATCGTGTTTACTATTTTGAAAATGGAAGCATAGTGGAGTCTGGTTCATTGAAGGAATTGATGAAAAAGAAGGGAAAATTGTATGAACAATACAAAAAATGATAGAATACCACCATGCAAATCTTAGATGGGAAAAAAGTTTCCGAAAAAATAGTAGAAGATTTAACGAGAGAGGTTTTCTTAATTAAAAAGAATATTGAAAGGATACCTAGACTCGATGTTATTCTTGTTGGTGATGATTTTGGTAGCATTAAATATGTGAACATGAAGGAAAAGAAGGCTGTAGAGGTTGGTATAGATGTTAAGGTACATCATTTAGATGAGAAGACAGAGACAGAAGAAGTTACAAAATTAATAAAATCTCTCAATGATGATGAAACTGTAGATGGAATTATGGTACAGCTACCTTTGCCAGACCAGATAGATACTAATGTTGTCTTGGAAACTATTTCTCCAGAGAAAGATGTTGACGGTCTTACACCAACAAATTTAGGTAAACTTTTCCAAGGAGATAAAAGTGCTATTGCGCCAGCAACACCTATCGGTATTATGGAATTGTTTAAGTATTACAAAATTAACCTATCTAGTAAAAATGTTGTGTTGTTAGGTGCAAGTGAGATTGTAGGTAAACCACTTATTGCAATGCTACTTAATGACCACGCAACAGTTACGGTATGTAATTCTTATACAAAAAATGCTCCAGATGTATGTAGACAGGCGGATATACTTGTTTCTGCTGTAGGTATTCCTTTGTATGTTAATAAAGATTTTATTAAGAAGGATTGTATTGTTATAGATGTCGGTTCTAACAAGCATCCACAAACAGGACAACTAGTTGGAGATGTAGATGTTGAAGATGTTGTGGATATTGTATCCTACATAACTCCTGTTCCAGGAGGTGTTGGTCCTATGACAATTGCATCTTTATTGTTAAATTTAATGCATTGTTACCATGATAGACAAGGAAATAGAGAATTTAATTAATAAAGAAGCAAAAAGACAGGTAGAAGGAGTAGAATTAATTGCTTCTGAGAATTATGTCTCTAAAGATGTTTTAGAGTGTATGGGTTCTATTCTTACTAACAAGTATTCAGAAGGATATCCAGGTAAAAGGTATTATGGTGGAAATACCTACATAGATGAAATAGAGCAGTTGGCTATAGATAGAGCAAAGGAATTATTCCATGCAGACCATGTAAATGTACAACCATATTCTGGTTCTCCTGCAAATCTTGCTGTACATGTTGCTTTATTACAAACTGGAGATACAACAATGAGTATGTCTTTGAGTGCAGGTGGTCATCTTTCTCATGGATTTAAGGCTTCTGTTAGTGGTAAATATTATAACAATATAACTTACGGTGTAGATGATAATGGTTACATCGACTATGATGAAGTACGCAGACTTGCTAATGAATATAAACCTAAACTTATTTGGGCAGGTTTTTCTGCATATTCTAGAATTATAGATTGGAAGGAATTTAGAAAAATAGCAGATGGTGTTGGTGCATACCTTGTTGCAGATATTTCTCATGTAGCAGGACTTGTTGCTAGTGGGTGTTATCCGTCTCCAGTTGGTATTGCAGATGTAGTAACAACAACTACACACAAGACACTAAGAGGTCCTAGAGGAGCATTAATTATGTGTAGTGATTCATTAGCCAAAGAAATAGATAAAGCAGTGTTCCCAGGTATACAGGGAGGTCCACATAACCATATTATTGCTGGTATAGCTGTCGCACTTAAAGAGGCATCTACAGAAGAGTTCAAGGAGTACTCAAAACAGATTATTAAAAATGCACAAACTTTAGCAGAAGCTTTGCAGAGTAGGGGGTATAAGATTATTTCTGGCGGTACAGATAACCATATGTTCTTGGTTAATATTGTAGATTCTGTTGGACTAACAGGAGAGGAAGCATCTGTTACATTAGAAAGTGTAAATATTACAATTAACAAAAATACAATACCTAATGATACTAGAAATACATGGGACCCTTCTGGTATTAGAATAGGTGTTCCTGCAATTACTACACGTGGTATGAAGGAAAAGGAAATGTTACAGATTTCTTCTTTTGTAGATGAAGCATTAAGAAATCATAAAGATAAGAATAAGTTAATGAATATAAAGAGAGAAGTTGTAGATTTTTCTAAAAAGTATCCAATTCCTAGTATAAGTTTGTATTAAATAATATTTAAATTAAAAAATAATTATTATGATTCTATCTGATAAAAGTATTAAAGAGTGTATAAAGAATGGAAGTATTAGTATAGATCCTTTTAAAGAAGAGTTCTTGCAACCTGCTTCTTATGATTTGCACTTAGATAGATATTTTCTTGTTTTTAATAGAGAAAGTAATGCTTTAATAGATGTTAAAAAGAAGCCAAAGGATTTGATGAGGGAAATAGATATTGGCGAAGGTGGCTTTTTTATTATCCATCCTAATGAATTTGTTCTTGCTAACTTAAAAGAGGTTACGGGAGTAGATAGCAAGCATGTTGGTAGGCTGGAGGGTAAGAGTTCTCTTGGTAGAGTAGGGTTAATTATCCATGCTACTGCTGGCTTTTTGGATCCAGGTAATGAATTGAGAATGACTTTGGAGCTTGCAAATGTTTCTCCTCTTCCAATTAAAATTTATGAGGGTATGAAGATTGCGCAGATTGCTTTTGAGGAGTTAGATCAAGAGTGTGAGAATCCATATGGTTCTAAAGGTCTTAATAGTAAATATGTTGGTGATGATAAAGTAAAAGCAAGCCAAATGTGGAAGAATTTCTAACACATTTAAACTTGCTTTTTAATTACAACTTCTATCTATCTCTATTATAGAGTCGGCTGTGCAGGTTGTTGTGGTGTTCCAGATGTTTGATTTGTAATATTTGTTATTTGTTGGTTAAGAAGGTTCTGTAAATCTGCTTCTATAGAAGATGCTGGTGTAGTAGTCTCTGTTGGAGCTGCAGCTGGTTGTGTTTCTACCGGAGTTTGTTCTTGAGTTTGTATTGGTTCTACAGGAATGGTATATGATTGCTCTACTGGTGTCTCAACAGCTGGTGTTACTGGCTGTACTGGTTCTGCAACAGGAGTTGCTAATGTATCTAAGTTTGGTAATTGGTTATCCATAACAGGTGTCTCCGCAACAGAGGCAACTTCTGGAACTGTTTCTGTTACTGCAGGTTCTGCAACAGGAGTCGCTAATGTATCTAGATTTGGCATTTGATTATCCATAACTGGAGCTTCTGCAATAGGAGCAACTTCTGGAACTGTTTCTGTTACTGCAGGTTCTGCAACAGGAGTTGCTAATGTATCTAGATTTGGCATTTGATTATCCACAACTGGAGCTTCTGCAATTGGAGCAACTTCTGGAACTGTTTCTGTTACAACTGGTTCTGCAACAGGAGTTGCTAATGTATCTAGATTT
>JAGDCC010000012.1 GCA_017958745.1 bacterium | reverse complement strand
TAGAAACGAGTAGGGCACATAATACAAAATTAATGTTTTCGTACTTGTTGTAGATTAATGCGCTTCTTACGGTACGGATAAATATTGCTATTGGATTCCAATTTACTATGAATCTGTATTTTTCTGGAATCATTTCTACTGGGTAGAATATAGCTGTTGCATAGAATAGTAATTGCAATACTAATTCCATTATATGTGCTAAGTCTCTGATGTGTACCATCCATATGCTTGTAAAGAATGAGACTCCATACATTGCGATAAATAGTGTTAGGCATACGAGTAGTACATAAAGTATTGCTGGTATTGTTATATGTACGTTAAGGCATAGTGCTACGATGGAGATAATAAATAGATTTATTCCAAGATTAATTAATGCCATTGTGATTGCACTTATTACAACAATTTCTCTGTTAAACTTTATCTTTATGATAAGGCTGTCTTTTGACATTATTGCATTTAGCCCCCATGTGATTCCTTCTTGGAAGAATGTGTAAATAATAAGACCAGACAATAGATATACAGCATATTGCTGATTTGTTAGTCCTCCAGCACTACTAGATGCTTGTGAGAATACGACAAACAATATTAGGAATGTAAAAAATGGCTTGAGCAAGACCCACAAAAATCCAAGTATTGAGCCTTTATATCTCATCTTGAATGTTGTTTTTACAAATTGTTTGTATAAATCTATATCATTTCTAGTCATCTTTTTTAGATAAATAATCTTTTAATGTTAGCTTTTTACCATAAAAAATCTTCCATAACAACCAATTATAAAGATACCAACTTGTTAGCTCTATTGCTTTAAATGTGTTTTCTCTTTCTTTTATTGTAATAAATCTATTTTTCATGGACAAGATGTTTCTTTTTGTAGAAGAAAACATCTTCTTCGCTGTTCCCATATGGTCGTGGTATACAACACTTTTGCCACAATAGTATAGTTTGTATCCATTATCTCTTAATCTTAGAGACAAATCTACATCTTCGTAATAGAAGAACATTTTGTCGTTAAAGCCGTTTACTTTATTGTATGCTTCCTTTCTAACGAGTAGTGCTCCTCCTGTTAGTGCATCTACTTCTTCTGCTACATTTATTTTGTCGTTGTCTATTTCTCCTTCGTATCTGTCGTAGGCCATGTAGTGTTTTGTTACTTTTATACCTGCAGAATTTATTATGTATTTGTCATCCTTTTTCTTGTAGTAGAGTATTTTTGGTCCTACAGCACCGATTTCATTATCCTTCTCCAATACTTTTACTAAGTGTGTTAGGAATTTTTTTTCTACATACATATCATTATTTAAGAAGAGATATGCATCGTAATTTGGATATTTAGATACTGCAATATTATTTGCTTTACCAAAGCCAAGATTAGCATCATTTTTGAGAATCATTACATTTGGATATGTTTCTTTAACATATTTTATAGAATTATCCGTAGAATTGTTGTCTACAAGTAAGATATCAAAAGTAGGATAGTCATTTTTAACAACAGAGGATAAATTCTTTTTTAGTATTTCTATGCCGTTGTAATTCAGTATTATTATTAATACATTCATTGATGTATTTTATCATAAAATGAACGTAAAAATGCTACTTTCCTAGAATCTTTCTTTTAAGTTTTTGTTGTATTTCTTTCCAATTTTTTCCTAGATCTTTACTTTCTAATTCTTCTATTTTTTTGTATAGCTCACTCTTTGTTCTGAATCCTAATCTTTTATCTCTTGTGTAGATTGTTAGTTCATACAGGAAAATCATAAATGGGCATGCTATAAATACATCCAATGCACCTATCTTAGAATCGATGTCAGATAATAAATCTGTGAGTATGTATATTTTAGAACCTATTAGCCAATAGAGTCCTAGTACTATTAGTATCCAATAGATAGAATTTTCTAATGTAATGTATCCGTTTAGATGATATTTTTTGTCTGAGTAATCCCAAAGTCTTTCTTTTAATACATCTTCGCAGAACATTCCTGCGAAATATTCTAATGCGATTACAGCTATAGATGTAATTGGTATTACCCAATATCCAGGTACATTTTGGAATAATACAAATAGTGCATATATCAGTATTCCACCTAGTCCATATACTGGGCAGATTGGAATATTCTTGTAATAACCACTTGGGGTAAATTTCTTGTATATAAAGAGAGAACAGTATGTTGTATCTAGTATCCATCCGAGAAAAGAAAATGTTAAGAACATGAATATGTATTTGGTCATGTGGTTCTTTTATTACAATTAATTAATCATTATATACTATATTTGTACTGGGTGCTTGTGGTAGCACAGGGCGTAAAAAGTATGTTATTATTCCGTTATATATTTATATGAATCTTTACTAATATGATAAATCTAAATAAGTTAGCTGTTGCTAAAGTTATTCTGCTTCTTCCTATTATTTGCTTGTTGTTTTCTCAATTTACTCATGAGAGTAGGGCAGCTGAGTTTCTTTTTAAATCCTATTCTATGGATAAGAGTTCTACTATTAATGATGATTTATACATATTTGGAGAGACTATTAAATTAGATGGTACTATTAATGGAGATGTTTTTGCTGTTGGAGAGAATATTAGTATAGGCGGAGATGTTAATGGAGATTTGTACTTGCTTGGTAATAGTGTGAATCTAGATAACAATACGGTTGGCAATGTGTTTATTGGTGGAAATAGTGTAATTGTTAAGGGTGAGATTATTGGAGATTTGTATTCTGTTGCAAATACATTTACTTTTACTGGAGATTGTAAGAAAGATGCGTGGATTGCTTCTATTGCTAATAATCTTTCTGGTAATTTCTCAGACGATGTGAGAATGGCTACTATGTCTAGCACTACAGATGCAGATATAAATGGGGATCTTATATTACTTGGGCAGAAATGGAGTGTAGATGAGGCAAAGATTTCTGGCAATATCTACTACAATTCTACTATAGAGAAGATTGCTAATGACCAGGGTGTTAATGTCCGAGAGAAGTCATTTTCTACAAAAATTAAGAATTTTATTGCTAGCAAAAAATTGTTTATAGAGGTTGTTACTATTTTTATTAATTTTGTTTCTTTATTGTTAGCAGGTGCTTTAGTTATATATCTTGCTCCTGTTAAGACTGGTACTATTTGTAATAGGATTACTCTTTCTATAGAGGGTTTTATTAAATGTACTTTGGTTGGATTGTTAGTTATGTTTATTGCTCCTTTCCTTATTATCTTCCTTTCTCTTTCTGTGTTTGGTATGTATATTGCATTTATGGTTATTGGTTTTATTCTGTTTGCTTTATTGGTTGGTAGAATATGGGTTGAGACTGCTATTGGTATGGAGATTTTACATATGTTTAGGGTAAAGAAGTATATGCCTTATAAATCTTTACTTATTGGTAGAGTATTGTCTACAATTTTATCCTGTATTGCTATTACAAATGTTTATTACAATATCTTAGTAATGCTTACTGCATTGGGTGCTGTAGTATTAGTTAAGAGAGATGGTTTTGTAATGGGTAGAAAACTAGCTAAGAAGTAGTTCTCATATCTACACATTTTTCATACATGATAAGTAAGCAGAAATGCTTATTGTTTAACAGAAAAATAAATAATTAGAATTATTGGGAAGGATGTTAGATTATAATTCTGGAATATCCCCATCCTCAAAGCCGAAGTCTTCTGCAGTTATATCCTCATCTTCTTCTGTATCTAACTGCTCCAATGCTTTGGATAAATCATCGTCTGTATCCATGGACTCTGCAGGAGTATATGGAGTGTCATCTGGGAAGATAACATCTAAACCTCCATCATCATCTATAGAAGGATCAATCCCACCATCATCAAGGTTGTCTTTCTCATCTCCCATAAGAATAATGTTTGGCTCTTCTTTATCTACACCAACGTAATCATCGTCGTCTGCATAATCAGAGATAACTGGTTTCTTTTGGCTTAATCTCTTCTGTGCACGTGCAATAAACTTCTCTGCATCTTCTCCAAACTTATCTACTACATCTATAACTCTCATTGGTTCATCACAAACAGGACAGAACTTTATATCATCCATTTCATGACTACAATGTGGACAGGAGTAGAACACTACATGCACACTCTTTCTTCTAGGAATTTTCTTCTTTTTATTATCTTCATCCATAGTACTTCTAGAATAAAATAGTATTTATTAAGTGTCAACAACTTATAGCACTACACAAGAAGCTATATGGAACATGTTGTTAATACAATATGTTGTGCACTTTAATAATAATTATGAATTATTTTTTATATGTAAATTATAGCTTCAAAAGGTCATTTATTGCTTCTTCCTTTTCTTCTATTGCAGGTAATTTTTTTAGATAATCTACAAGTTTTTCCATATCTTTAAACATTGTCTCTTTAAGATTTGGATTATAAAGGGCTGCAGCAGGATGGAACATAGCAAATACTGGTATACGACTCTTGTGCATAAAGACATTTCCGTGACAGCTAGAGATATTTGCATCTGGTACAAATCTACTTAATGCATGTCTTCCTAATGTAACTATTATCCTTGGCTTGATATACAGCAATTCTGCATTTAACCATACTCTGCAAGCGTCTTTTTCTTCTTCTTGTGGATCTCTATTTGCAGGTGGTCTGTATTTAACGACATTAGAAACATAGATATCTTCTCTCTGTAGTCCTACATGGTCTAAAAGGTCATTAAGGAACTTACCTGCAGCACCTACAAAAGGTCTTCCTTGTAAATCTTCATTTTTACCTGGAGCTTCTCCAATTAATACAATACCTTCTTTAGGAGGATCTATCTCGTATACGGGTTGTGTAGCTACATCTTTTAACTTGCAGTTGTTATGTACAGCATAGTATTCGTGTAACTCTTTTAGATTTTTGAATTCCAACTTCATAATGGTATTATACAATATGGTAATAAATATTGTTGTAAAAACTAATAAAAAGGAAAATTCTATCTCTTATGATAAATCAACGGATATTTATACTATATGTACTAATAAACCTGCTGTAGATAATAAGGCAAATAAAGAGATAATTAAGATTGTTTCTAAGCATTTTGGAGTTTCTCCTAGTAATGTGATTATAAAAAGAGGGTTAAAGAGTAAGAATAAGGTTGTGGAGATAAATGACTAATCTTCTATTGTCCAGAATGTAACTTGCCCGATTTTAATATTTGGATAAATGATAAGTGGTTCTACTACATGTAATGTAAGCTCGCATGGAGAAATGTCTCCTAGATCCTTTAGGTCACTTGTTATGTTTATATATAGTCCTAGTCTTCCTGTAGAAGATCTTCCTCTTATTATTGGAACATAATACTTGCTTCCAATTGTTTCTGCTGTTTGTCCTATGTAAATTTTATCTGGAGAGAGTGTTAATCCTTCCTTTGGTATTATTAATTCTTCTGTTGGATTATTCTCTCTAAAATCTAGTTCATTGCTCTTATAAACCAATAATCTATTGCTTAGATGGAAGTCATAAGAGTTAGTATTTAGATCTTCTTTGTTAAAAGGAGTTATTATTATTTTTTTATTATTTACTTCTTCTGTAATTTTTTCTCCTGTTAGAATCATTACTTTTTATTGTTTAATTTAATTCTTTATACATCATGCTAGTATGTGGTTTATTTTGTGTGGAATAGAATTCTGTATTGTTTCTATTGTAATCTCCGTAAGGTTTCCAGAATGTGACTTGTCCAATTTCTGTCCATGGATAAATTTTTAGTGGTTGTATTACTTCTATTTCTAATGTCCATTGGTGGGCTTGTCCTAGTTGTCCTAGATCTGCAGTTACTTGTACATACATTCCAAGTTTGGATGTTTTATCCATACCGATTAAGGATGTTACATAATCTTTACTTCCTATAACTTCTCCTGTTGTGCCTAGATATAGTTTGTGTGGTTCTAGTAGTAGTCCGCTGTTTGGTATTGTTAGACTTTTGGATTGTACGGGCTTTTTAATATCTCCTATTTCTTCTACTTCTAATAGTAGATTGGATATGTGGTATATGTAGCTATTC
>JAGDCC010000011.1 GCA_017958745.1 bacterium | reverse complement strand
TTCTTTTATATCCTTTTTCCCATTACCTATAATCTTAGGTGTAATTCAGATTATAAAAAATATAAGAAAGAAAAAAGTAGATCATTTATTAAATGCTTTGATGATTTTGGAGGTAATATTCTTATTCTTCTCACTTGTTGAGTGTGGTATTTTTGCGAAAGTATCTTTACTATTTATGGTTCCTGTAAAGAGATTGACTCCAACGATACAGTATGTATGTTTGCTGATTTTGATTAGACTTATTTCCGATTATTCTAAAGATAAGAAGCAGAAGAAGATAGAGTTATTTGTAAATGCAATTATTTCTATATTATTTACAATAGCTGCTATTTATCTTAGTAAAAAGAGCATAGATGCTATGTTTAATATGATATATATGACTAAGGTTAAATGTATTCTGTCTGCTTGTGTAATCCTTCCTACTTCTTTCTTAGTTTTATCTAGGAGAAAAATAACGAACTGTCTTCTTATTGCTTTCTTCATTGCGTTTGGATTATTCCAATTGTTAACTGTGCATCCTCTTGTTGTTGGTGCAGATGCATATATGGATAAGCCATTGTATGGAGAAATTAAGGATATTATTAAAGAGGATAAAGACAGTATATGGATGTCTACAGAGAATCATATGTTCTTAGCACAGGCGACGTTGGCACAGGGTGCAAGAGTTATTAATTCTGTTAATTATTTACCAAACTATGGCTATTGGAAATTAATAGATCCAGATAAAGTCTATGATGATGTTTACAATAGATATTCTCATGTACAAGTACATATTACAGAGCAGGAGAGTTCTTTTACTCTTATAACACCAGATTTAATGAGATTGAACTTAAATTACAATGATATTTGTAAATTAGGAGTAGACTACGTGGTTACAGATTATATCTATGAAGATTCTGGTAACTATTCTCCAGAGGACAAGGAGAAGATATTAAATATTCTACATAGAATATATTTAGAGGATGGTGTAGCTATATACAAGACCAATTGTATGTAAACAGGTTATTACATAATTTCTTCTATTGTATATGTATCTCTTTGGATATTTATATCAAATGTTCTTTTCTCACCACTTGGAGATTCTAAAACAAACTGTGTTTTACCAGCTTTCTTTAATTCTGCATGGACTAACCAACTTTCTATTGCTTCTTCATATCTCAAGCTCAAATCCCCATATTTACTATCTGTAAGATAGGCATGGTAAGTATTATCAAAATTGTATTCATTTCCACTAACTAAAATATCTGTGCTATAAACTGGAGGCTTAATGAAATTCCATGTTATAAAGGCTAAGGTAATCAAGCATCCTATTACTGCTCCAGTTAATCTAATTTTCTTATTATTAAAAATTGCAAGAGGGTAGAGTATAAGTGTAACGATGCAGAATAGTACAGTTAATAAATGTCTTGGAAAAGAAAATATTGTATAAGATGTATATATACTTAATTGTAATCCAAGTAAAATCATTATTGGTAAGAGTATTAATAAACCCCACCATTTATCTTTCTTCATAAAGTATCCAATAAATCCCATTGGTAAGCATGCTATTGTAAATGGTATCCAGTTTCTATAATAAGTCATGAATAGGCTACTACCATTAATTACATCTTGTACTAAATAAATTAATGGTTGGCTAATAAGGAAGAAGATAAAACATTTTAGTGCAGAGTCTTTGGCAGATTTACTATTCATAATTATGAATATTCCCCAAAATATCCAAACTTCAAATGTAACAGCTAAATCACTGAATGAGGTATCTTTGGTTATTTCTAACATTACCATGACAGCGGTGTAGATTCCTATAACAATTGCCATAATAATGACTTTGGGCCATGTTAAGTTAACTCCACCAAATATCTTCTTTATTATTTTATTACTCATGTGTGAATATTTAATAAATATGGAGGTGACAATGGGACTCGAACCCATGATAACGGTTTTGCAGACCGTGGCCTTAACCAACTTGGCTATGTCACCGTAACGGTTAAGTATAACATAATTCTAATAATTATTATAATAGAGAAATAGATTCGTCATTAGAAAAAATGTTCCTAACAACATCCTCTAAGCTAGGTTGCTCTATATCTATATTATCTATTGGAAGCTTTCTTAATATAACAGACAACAACTTATTTGTATTATCTTTTTTTAAAACAATAACACCACTTTTACCAGTGAATCTCTGTAATTTACCAAACTCATTAACTATAGAGTGCACATCTTTTTTGAGATATTTTTCTTTAAGTGTAAATCGTATCTTCTTGTCTTTTCCATAAAGACTCTTTAAATGATCTACAGAACCATTATAAATAATATTTCCATTATTAATTAATATTACACGAGAACATAAATCATTAACCTCTGCCATATTATGACTAGTGAACAGAATGGTAGACTTATGCTCTTTGTTGTAATCCTTCAGAAAAGATCTAAGCTTCTCTTGGGAAATAACATCCAATCCAATGGTAGGTTCATCTAGAAAAAGAATCTCAGGATTATGTAAAAGGCTAAGAACAAGCTCACACTTCATTCTGTTTCCTAGAGATAGTTTTCTAGTAGGAATATTTAAACAATCTCTGATATCCAAACAATCTACTAAATTATTGAGAGTCTTCTTAAATCTAGAGTCTGGAATCTCGTATATCTCTTTGTTTAATAAGAAGGAATCCATAGGGGGAAGTTCTAACCATAACTGACTCTTATTACCCATAACAAGAGAAATCTTTTTGAGAAATTCATTCCCTCTTTTCTGTGGATCATGACCTAACACAGAAATATCTCCACCATCTCTTGTTAAAAGACCAGATAAGCATTTAAGAGTAGTAGTTTTTCCTGCACCATTCATACCAACAAAACCAACCAACTCTCCGCTCTCTATATCAAAAGAGATGTTATTAATAGCATTTATCTCCTTAGTTTTCCTTCTAAAAAAAGAAGAAACTTCCTGTACCTTGTACGTTTTACTAAGGTTATAAACAGTTATCGCGTTCATAGGGGAATAAGATTACCATATAAATGCTAACAAATCCAGTATTAGCAAGGCATTTATTAATTAATGAAGTCCTTGATTCTAACTAATTCTAAAATAGTATCACCTCTCTTGTCTCTGATAGAACTACCAGAAAGTACTGCAATTGTATCTCCAAGATCTAGCTCTCCGTAAGAATAAATCCTCTCTATAGCATCGCTAATGGTGAAATCTCTATCCTTACTTAGATTCTCTATATAGAAAGTTTTAACTCCTCTATAAATAGAATTTTGTCTAATGGTATCTATATTTGTACTAACAACATAAATAGGAACGTTTGGCATATGTCTAGAAACACTACCTACTGTTGTAGATTCATCAGAAGAGATGAGAATTGCTTTTGCATGTCCTTTATCTGCTATCTCACAAGCACAGGATGCCAAATCATCTACACCAACAATAGGGGATACAGTACCTTCTATCTTGGCAGGAACAGAAGCAGATTCTGCCTGTAAAGCGACTTTATTCATCATGGAGATTGCCTGTACTGGATAACTACCTGTAGATGTCTCTGCAGATAACATTACGCAATCTGCACCATCCATAACTGCATTTGCTACATCTGACACTTCTGCTCTCGTTGGACGAATATTACTTGTCATAGATTCAAGCATTTGTGTAGCAACTATTACAGGTACACCTTTTTCTCTACATTTTCTTATCAATTGCTTTTGTATAACAGGTACAGCTTCTAAATCCATCTCATTGCCCATATCTCCTCTTGCTACCATTACTGCATCTGCAACTGTAAGAATATCATCAAAGTTTCTAACTCCTTCTTCACATTCTATCTTTGCAATAAGTTTGAGATTGGTTCCCTTAATCATCTCCTTAACAACAAGTAAATCTTCTTTATTTCTTGTAAAAGACATACTAATAAAATCAAAGTTCTCACTATGTTTAGCAGCATATAGAATATCTGATTTATCCTTATCACTTAGCGGAGGGAATGATAGTGCAATTGCTGGAATATTCACTGTCTTGTTCTTCTTTAAAATACCACCTTGTATAACTTTACAGTGGATATTTTTACCTTCTATCTTACTAACCTCTACCTGTATGTTTCCATCATCTATAAGAATGCGTGCACCAACAACTAATACCTCATGCAAATTGGGATAACCTACTTGTATAACCTTTGAATCTTTAGATTTCTCAGAGGAGAGAATAACTTTATCTTTGATTTCTCTTGGCTTCTCAAAACCAGTGACTCTTATCTTGTTACCTTTTGTATCAAGAATAATACCGACTCTTGGAGATAACCTCCTTATTTGTGTAGATACTCTTTCTAATTCTGCCTCATCTGCAAAAGATGCATTTATTCTTGCTAAATCCATTCCTGCTTCTATCATTTGGGAGATAACACTGTCTTCCCAGCAAGAAGGTCCTATTGTTGCGATTATTTTTGTTTTAGCGTTGTTTATCATAAGGCAGTTGTATATCTATGTACTATAAGTATATATAAGAAATTATTTAATACAAGACTTATAAAAAAATTTTTGTTTTTTGTCTTTAAACATTGTATTATGAATTTATGAAAATTTTGAAACATTTATATGTCTGTGTATTGATACTTTTTTTCTCTATTGGATGTGTTGGTTTTGGTATACATATGCCAACAATTATTCCGTATTTAATAGCAGTTTATTTAATAATTGCTCTAGCACAGTTAGCAGTAGAACCGTTCCTTAGATTTTTAACTATAAAAGCAAATTTTGTTACATATTTTTTGATGAGTTCTCTTGCGCTTGTTGGGTTGTTTTATCTGTTTGATTTGTTTATGGTAGATTTTGCCATTAATACATATGATTTTGCCGGTACTACTATATTTAATATACATATACCAGCAACAATGCTTGGCAAAGAAGCAATTATAGCTATTGTATCTGTTTTTGATTCTTTTCTAGTATCTCTATTCAGAGTGATGGATAATAATGATAAATAACTAATTTTTGCAAAAATAGTGTATAATACGCACATGGATACTACAAAGATATTATTAATAGCACAAGTTGTTATATGTGTACTGCTTATTTTAAGCATATTGTTGCAGAATAGAGCAGAGGGATTAGGAAAAATGTTCGGTGGTGGTGGTGAAGTCTACCGTACCAGAAGAGGTTTTGAGAAGTTCCTTTCTGTTTCTAGTATTGTTTTGATAGTATTGCTTGCAGCACTATCATTGATAATACTTAAATATGCTTCTTAGTATAAATATCATATTTTTTATATGAGTAAATCTAAGCAGGTTAGGGAAAACACACAAATCAAATCAATGGGTGAGGTTTTGGATGATATAACTCCTAATCTCAAGGTTGTAGGAAAAAGTCCTGTACAAAGGAAGAGTTTAAAAGATATTGTGTGGGAATATCCGCTTGCTGTTGCTAGTGCATTTAAGAAGTTAATTCCTTTTAGTTATATTTTGGTTTTCTCTTTTGTTGCTGTTTGTTTGTGCTTGTTATTACAATCTAGTTCTTTTGCAGAGGTATTCAGTAAGTCTGGAAAGGAGAATTCTTTTACTGAGGGTTCTGTAGGTTATATTTCTTCTTTTAACCCGTTGTTTATTTCTACGAATTATGTTGATAGAACTGTAGAGAGTCTTGTTTTTGAGAAATTTATTAACATAGATGCACAGGGAAATCCTGTTGAGGGTATAGCGAAGTCTTGGAAGTCTAGTGACGATAGTCTTACATATGATTTTGTCATTAACCGAGATAGGAAGTGGTCTGATGGATCTGATTTGACCATTGATGATGTTGTCTTCACATTCCAGACTGCT
>JAGDCC010000010.1 GCA_017958745.1 bacterium | reverse complement strand
ATATTGTAGATACAGGTAAAGATACAATAATGATAGATACACAAGACCATGGAACATATGCCATAAACAGCACAATAGAAAATCCTACATTCATAGAATATGCAAATTATGGAGAAAAAGAAGTATTAGGCAGTACAACAAGTGTAAACAATGCGAGCTGTTATTCTAATGATGTAGTAAATAGAAGCTACGATGACAAAAGTGGTGCAGTAGAATATTTAGCACAATTATTAAGTGAAGCAAATGAAAGAACAACAAATCCAAGATCTCCTATGAGTCAGGAACAATTAGAAAGTTATATAGAAATAGCAGAAAAGATACCAAGTTCTGATGCAGAAACTATCGTAACAAGAATAACAGACCAAATAAAATTAGATGCTAATTGCTCTGGAAGTTCTACAAGCTTATGCTCCGTTGCTAATTATGACAATCTAAAAAGAACAATACTGTTAGAAGCAGTTAAAAATGGTTGTGATGAAACAAATGGATGTGACCAAAAACAGATAAAAGATGCTGCAGAAGACATGAAGAATCTTCTCTCTTGGTATGAGAAAAAACTAAAAGAGCAAATAGTATCTTATACAGACACAGTATATAGAACATTTAACGAACAAGGAACATATGACATAGAAGACACGGAAAGAAGCAATGGTCATCTAGCAGTAAGAATGTGTTACCAAGTCGATTGGTGTAAGAAATATTCTAGTCAGTCATGTAGAATAGATCCTCCATCGTTGTGTTCATGCGGATCTTCTAGCAATGCAAATGGAACATATATAAACGGGATAACAGAAAGCGACGGTAATGTTATAGAAGATGACAGAGAATATAATTGCGAGAGAGGTGGTAACGAATGTATAGACCAAAAGTGTGATGATTGCAGTTGCGAAAGATACCCTGTAGATCCAGGGTGTATGGAATCTACAAGCGCAAAAACAGCTAGTTACGAGTCATACAACGGAACATATAATTGCCCACAAGATTTCAACACAGGAAGACAGGAAGAATTTTTGTTATCTCAAGGTGAAACAAGTTTCCAAAATGATCTATACAATTATTGTTACAGTGAAGAAATAACAAGTTCTGATCAAGTACAAAGAGGAACACCATCTGTACAGTTTGGTTCTACAGAGTCACCACAAAAATGTGTTTATCCATCACTAAGAGATTATGAAGTAGATACAGCAGTAAGTGACTCATACATAACAGGAGGTATCCTAAATGATGTCGGTAGTGGTTTCGCAGGAAAGACAGAGGTAAAAGATTATCAGACATGCTTTGATTGCAATGGATGTATCGTTGTTGGAAATGATAAAAAGCCAACAGGAGTTACACTAGACTTTGGAGAATCAGCAGGCGGAAGCTATATGGGAGGAGGCGGTGGAGGAAATGACAACAATGAAAATGGCGATAATGAAGGTAGTAATTATGGACAAGGAAGTATTAGTTTCTCATGTTATGAGAACGAACAAACACTAGCAGTTACAACAACAGATAGAGAATGTACATCAGATAATGGTTGTGTTTGTGTGTATTCTTCTACTGGTATAAATGCATGTGCAGAAAAAGGAGATATCTGTAAAGCAGACGGGACAATAAGTACACAATACTGTTCTAAAGACGAGTTAATAATAAATATCACAACAGAAGATCAAACATGTACCTCAAGTAACGGATGTGCATGTCTATATACATCTGGAAAAACATATCAATGTGTAAAAGAAGGAGATATCTGTCACAAAAATGCTGCAATAACAACAAACGGAACAGAAAATCAATTAGGAGAAATTGGAGTGCAATTCACAAAAGGTTATAACTTCTTTGAAGCATTAGATATTGCAAACAAAGATGAAGTACCTATTAACACAGCTAAAGACCTTATAAGATATACAAACCATAAGATTGTTGTTGTCGCGACATTTACTAGCAACCAATGGATGAACATTGTAACATACGATGAGAAAGAGTGTACTTCTTCTGATGACAGGATTTGTGGTGTAGACTTCGATCTTGTACCTGGGAATATATATTTCGTAGTAGCTAAATCTCCATTTAAGCTATCTGTAAATACACAAGGTTTAGTAAGTAGCACACAAGATTATAAAACTGTAACAAAAAATGTTACAGGATGGACCTTAGTACCTAGTGGATTATTTATTAGAGAAGAAAGTGGAACAATGGATATTATAAACAACCCAAACTATAACATAACGCAAATAGCAATGTGGGATGACTTAGCTTCTAAGTACGAATATACGATTAAAGATATATTAGGGGAGACATATGGATCAGATATAGATTTAACTAGACAACCAGGTATATTTATAAAAATAGCATCTGAATCAGAATAGAACATTCAATACCATTGCAAAGATACTCTTTTTTTGCTTAAATGTTCTTAATTAACATTTAATGTCGGAAATAATGAAGCAATTTTCTATACTTAAAAAGTACGGTATAAGTACCGAATATGTTCTAATTATTGCAGGAGCAATAATTATCAGTGTGTTTGCAATAATATTTGCAGACAGAAGAAGTAAAGTTATTGAGACTCCAACAGCATTGGAAGTTATGAACATCTCCAATAATTCCGTAGACATATACTGGAAATCAGATGATTCTGCTATGCAGACAGTCAGTTATAAGAGAAAGAATTCCAGTGGTACATTTGATCACTCGATAGATGTTACACCAGAATTATTCGATAATAATACAAATAAATATATCTACTCTGTAACCATAGATGGTCTAGATGATAACACAGATTATACCTACAGAATATTATCTACCAACCATGTATATGGAGATTATTCATTTAAGACACATAAAGTAGCAGACAGAATCGATTTGCCAATTGTATACGATGGAACATCAGAAAAGCATAGATTAATTATGGTAGAAGTTGGAGACGAAAAGTACATGGTCGATACAGAGGACCATGGTACATATGCATTTAACACAGATGGAAAGACACCAACCTTGATAGAGTATGCTAATTACACAAGTAATGCTGTATTAGCAGCATCAAATAATTCGGGAAAAAATATGCATGTAACATTATTTGGAAAACAATTCTCTACTCAAGATAACTACGAGAATTTGGCAAAACTTTACACAAACTCTAATCAACATAGAATATACACGCAAGCAGATATAGTAGCTGCTATCCAAAAAGCAAATAATATATCAAGTGATATGGCATCTAACATAGCAAGAGCTGTAGCTTTATCTTATCTTCAACTAGAAGGATTCGGAGAATATACTACCGATGAAAGGTATAGTGTTCCAATCTTTTCACTAAGTAAGGAAGGTATGGAGTTATTCAACACATTTGTTGGAAAAATGGGGCAGACACTACTATTAGCAGCAGCTCTAAATGGTTGTACCTCTGCAGCAGATAAAGCATGTTTTGAATCTGCAGGAGAAGATTTTGGAGAATTAAGAGCAAAGCTCACTACAATATTACAAAAAACAACTGTATCATATCTTGATGTCTTTGGAGAGAATGGACAATTCTCGGGAGGTTCAAATGAAAATAGAGCTACAGATGGAGAACAATTTGTAAGAACATGCTACCAGCAAGAACACTGCGAAACAGCATCTTGTCCAGGTAATCCACCTGTATGTACACCTGGAGAGTTGAAGCCAGGAAGCGGAGAATTCATAAAGAGAATTGCAGACCCAGTTAGCAATGCGGATAACGAAGCGTATGTAGATCCAACTTGTATGAGTGAGACATGTTTAGATATAAAGCAAGATTGTTGTGAAAAAGAGCAATCGGACGGATGTTACAAAGATGGAACTGACACGTCAAAACAATTTGCTTTAAAACCAATTGGCGGGAAGTATTCATGTCCACAGGATTTCCATGATGATACGGAGCATTTATTAGCAAACGGAGATACAGGCTATCTAACAGGTACTCATTATTGCTACGGACAAAAGGTTGCAAGCAAGGAAGACGTTCAAAGAGGTACTCCTGCAGTTAAGTTTACTGGAGAAGAAAAAATAACAATCGATTTAGACCAGACAGGTAATAATTCAATAGAGTTCACGGCAGGAATGATGTGTGTCTACGACACGTTAGCTGATTTTGAGAAGAAATTTGCATACAATGATGAGTTTATAGCTGATGATGCACTAAAAGGAGTAGGTGGTGGCTTTGCAGATGAAAAGCAATATGGTCCTGGTGAAATAGCAACTGGAGAAGGTGTATATACAGATAGCGAAGGAAAAAAATGTCCTTGCAGTAAAGGGCAGACAATTCCAGATGATGCACAAGTTCCTTACTATGGAGGTGGAACTGTCGGATCAACACCAATCTGTGAAGAATGTGCTAAAAAGAAGGAAAAAGAACCAGATCTTGAAATAGAAGACCCAGATCCAGATTTAATTGTAGATGATGATGAAGAAGGTGATATAGGAGATGATTATTACTGTAATCCAAATGAAACAAAAATTACAGTAACAGACGAAGCAATGAGATGCTCGTTTGAGGAAGGATGTGCATGTATTTATCCAGAAAAAACAGAATATTCCGATTGCTTTGACTGTCAAAAAGATTCTGATGTAATGTATGTTTGTGCAGTAGAAGGAGATTCATGTAACACAGATGGAACACTTTCTACATGGAAATATTGCTACGATAATGAAGAAGTAATAGATATTGAGGATAAAGATGTTAAGTGTAAATCAAAGAATGGATGTGCATGTGTTTCTCTATCTGGACAACTGCAATGTGCAAAGAAAGGAGAAGTTTGTAAAGCAGATGGTGGACGAACAGTAGTAGATGATGATGTCAAATATCCATCCGATATAGAAGTTGATAGCTCCACAGAAACAGACAAGAAATGTAAAGATAAAAACGGTTGTACATGTAGCTACACATTACCAGGAGAAAGTAAAAAAACTACAGAGATTTCATACGGAGAGGTGTGTTCTTATCCAGATGGAAAGAAGACAGATTTGTCTATTTCCTCTACAAGTCCAAGTTTAGATTGTATAGATAAAGATGGATGTACTTGTACTATTACTGCTTCCGGTAAGAACAAAACAATCATAGAAGTAGAAGAAGGATATACATGTACACTAGATGGAAAATCAGAGAAGACAGACAATATTTGTTGTTATTACGAGGGCACATTAGGAATGATGAGCTCTACATTCTGCAAAAATCAAGCATCCAAGAATAATAAAGTTAAAGCATTTGATGATATAGAAGAAGATGAGTGTACATTAGTAAAAGTAGGTATGTCGTTCGATAAAGGTAACAACTTCTTCGAGCAATTCAATGTTCTAGAATCTGATACATCTACAGCTAAAACAGCTAAAGAGTTAATTAAAAATACGCATCATAAAATCATGACTGTTGCAAACATTACAAGCGGTAAATGGTCAGATTTAGTTAGATACGATGAAGAAAACTGCGATACAAAAGATCATATTTGTGGAGAGGATTTTGAGTTAGTACCAGGAAGTGTTTACTATGTTAATGTTAGAACACCATTCAAATATTCTGCTAATTCTCTAAGTAAATCTATAGATTTAGAAGACAAATATGGTTCTTTAACCAAGAATATCTCTGGTTGGAATCTACTTCCAAGTGACATATTCCTCAAAGATGGAAAGAGTTCTATAAATATTCTAAATAATACTGCTAACAATATAGATCAAGTGGCCGTATGGAATAATAAGCTATCCTCGTTTGAATACACGACTAGAGATGCTCTGGGTGAGGTATATGGATCAGATCAAGATCTTGCAAAACAGGTTGGAGTATTCGTAAAGATAAACAAGAAGTAATAAAAAACACGCTAATGGCTTATCATTAGCGTGTTTATAACTATCTAAAAATACTTATATTTCCATTGTGTTTTATACTTATTTTTGCTTTAATGGTATTAATTATAAATATATTTATAAATTACTATGGAACAGAAAACATCTCTATTTATTAAATTAAAAAACAAATATGGTATTAACCTCATATTAGGTAGCATATTAGTTTTGGCTATAATTATATCTATTGTAATAATACAAGGTGTTAAAATATATAGAGTTCATAGTGAAGAACCTACTTCTTTAGAAGCTATTAATGTTACGACAAATTCTGTAGAACTTTATTGGAAATCATCAGATAAATCTGTACAGAAGTTATCTTATAAAGAAAAAAATAGTAGTGGTTTATACAGTAATACTATATCTGTATCTAGTGATGTTTACGATAACGATAGTAAGAAATATGTATACCATGCGACAATAAGAAATCTAAAAGATAATACAGATTATGTGTATAGAATAGATTCCACCAATAATAAATGGGGAGATTATACATTTTCTACAGATAATGTAGATGACAAAGTATCTTTAGAACCAAAGATAGTAAATGGTAGTACAGATAAATATAGATTAGTATTGGTAAAAGTAGGTAATGAGAAGTATATGTTAGATACACAAGACCATGGTACATACGCATTCAATAGCAATGGAGAAAAACCAGAATTTATAGAATATGCTAATTACAGTAATAATGATGTATTAGGAGAAACAATAAAACAAGAGTGGATATTTACAGAAGATTCTGTAACCCAAATAACAGGACTTCCTACTGACCCTAATACTAATGTAACCATCTATTATCAGATGGTTGATGATGATGGAAAAGTAGTAAAATCTGGAGATTTTCGTATTAGTAGACAAGACCCATATGTAATTTGTAATTCTGGGGGAGGTAGTATAGGATGTAGTTCTGTAAATTCTGACAGTAATCAAGCCAGTTATCATAAAAATAATTGTAACTTTAACACAGGAGAATGCGATAACAGTTATAGCAAAAAAACATCTTCATCTTCTACAGAAGATCCAGGACAAACGGAAGACCCTACACAGACACCAAAGAGTGGTACAGAAACATGTGAAAATTTTGACTCTAGATCTGGGAGAAATAGGCTTTATAACCTATTCGATAGTACTAACCAGCTAGGTAATAATTATACAACAGATCAAAAGAAATTAGAGCAATTTAATAAATACATAAAAAATGCCCAAGATATAAGTAGTACTAATGCAAATAATTGGACAGAACAAGTAATAGATATGATAAAGAAGAAAGGAAAATATAAAGACTCAGAAATGTTACAGAATTTAAATCTAAACAAATTAAAGCAAACAATCCTATTAGAGTTAGCTGCTAATGGATGTACAGAAAATGAATGTCTAAATGATGCAATGAAAAATGCAGCAGATGACATGATAACACTCTTGGAAGCATTCCACAGTAAACTAAAAGAAGAAATTGTATCCTTCACAGATACATTCAATGTAGAGGGTGTTAGCGGATCAGGAATCAAAAACACAGATACTAAGAATATGGCTCCTGGAGAACAAACAGTAAGGATATGTAACCAAACAGATTATTGTGTTAAACAGAATGGATATGGTACAAACGGAGAATGTTTTGTGAATAGAGCAAAAGATGCTAATGGAACATATATAGGCCTGATACAAATATATGAACAAAATGTAGATGAGGCAAAAAAGGATGATAAATGTGTACTTAATCCAATAACATGTATCGACCAAATGCAGCCAAAATGTCAAAATTTATACGAGCGAACAGATGGTTGTAAGAATCCTAGTTCAATTGATGGTATTACATATACTCCTGTTAACGGAGAATATCACTGTCCACAAAGCTTTGCTGAAGGTACAGAATTCTTACTTTCAGAAGGAGAGACTGATTATACAACTGGATTTTGTTATGGAGTAGGAGCAAGCAAAGAAGATGTACAAAGAGGAACTCCATCTGCATACTTTATAAACAAAAAATGTGTATATCCATCTCTACTCGAGTACGAAAAAGAAACAGCTATGTCGGATGACTATATTGCTGGACAGGATTTAAACGGAGTAGGAGAAGGATTTGCAGATAAAACAGAAATAGACTCTGATGAAAAAAC
This sequence comes from bacterium, assembly GCA_017958745.1. Taxonomy (GTDB): domain Bacteria; phylum Patescibacteriota; class Dojkabacteria; order SC72; family SC72; genus UBA5232. The sequence goes on along the minus strand of JAGDCC010000010.1, from coordinate 3,717 downwards.
ATGTATCGATTGTGACGGATGTGTAGTGAAATCAGATGATGGTGAAATACTAGAAGAGGTAAAAAATGGCGATAAACCAAAGGGTGGAGACAAAAATAATGACAGTTCAGATAATGATGATTCCAGTGATGATAGCTGGGATGATATAGAAGACACTGGTACAGGTCCTGGTACTGGTCCAGGAACAGGAACTAATCCTATAGACGATGAAGATACAGAGGGAGATGAATATGTCTGTTACGAAAATGAAGATATCCTCCAAGTAGGTAGTACAGAGAGAGAATGTACCTCTGATAAGGGTTGTGTATGTGTTTATTCAGACGGAACAAAGATATGTGCAGAAAAAGGAGATACTTGTAAGACAGATGGTACTATTTCTAGTTATTATTGTTCAAAAGATGAAGATATATTACAAATAACTACTTCAGATAAAGAATGTACATCAGACAGTGGTTGTGCATGTTTGTATTATTCTGGAACATCATTCCAATGTGCAGAAAAAGGACAGATTTGTAAAACAGATGGAACAGTTGTAGAAAAGACAGATACAGATGGAGAAAAAACTAAGTTAGAAGTAGACGAAAATACTCCTCAAAAAGCGTGTGTAGATAAAGACGGATGTACATGCGTATATACTCTACCAGGAGAGAGTGAAACCTCTAAAAACATAGATTACGGTGAGGTGTGTTCTTATCCAGATAATAAAAGGACCAAACTAGAATTAACAGAAGATAAACCAAGTCAAGATTGTTTAGATGAAGACGGATGTACTTGTACATACCCATCTTCCTCTAACATAGAATCCTTTAATATAGATAAAGGATATACATGTACATTAGATGGTAAATCAGAACAAACAAATAATGCATGTTGTTACTATAAGAAAGATCTATCCATGATAAATGATACATACTGTAAGAAAGTAGCTAGTGAAAAAACAGATTATAGTGTTGTTTCTTACAGTGCAATAGACCAGGATCATTGTCATCTAAGAAAAGCAGGACTAGTCTTTGAAAAAGGTAATAATTTCTTTGAAGCATATGAAATAGTCAATAAGGATGATGTTCCTATCAAAACAGCTAAAGATTTAATTACATATACATACCATAAGATACTTGCTATTGGATCCTTTGCAAGTAACCAATGGATTGACATTGTAAAGTACAGTACAAAAAATTGTCAGACTGAAGACCATATATGTGGAGAAGACTTCGAACTAAAACCAGGGAATATATATTATGTTGTTGCAAGATCTGAGTTTAAGTTATCTACATATACATATGGAACACTTAGCTCATCTGATGAAGAATATGCAACAGTAACTAAGAATATAACAGGATGGAATCTAGTACCAAGTGGATTGTTTATACAGGAGGAAAATGGAACAATAGATATAATACAAAATCCTGACTATGATATTTCTCAGATTGCTGTATGGGATAAAAAGCTTGCACAATACGAATATACAGTAAAAGATGCACTAGGGGAGATATATGGATCAGATATAGATTTAACAAAACAGCCAGGTATATTTATAAAGATATCCAGAGAGTAGTATAGCATTCACCCACAGCCTATAGTACTTGCGTTTTTCATAGAAATATGATATAAATAATCACCTTTTAAGAAATTAAATAGGTAGTTCATTAAAAAGTTCAGAAGATTTCAGGTAAAAAAAAGAGACAAAAAAAGGAGGTCTCAATATGAAACGCGTTTCTATGTTTGTTTTATTTGTTGTTATCGCTATGGCGATGATCATCAGTCCTGTGTTGGCTGAAGATGTTGTCGTTCTGAATATGAACAACGACCAGGAAATGGTCGTTGGAGAGGCACTGAACATCAAGGGACTTTATCGTTCCTCAAATATTGGGTGGTACGCACTCAATACAAGTGAGATTATCGTTCCTGAAGACCATCCTAAATTCAAAGGAGAATGGATTGAGGTTCCAAGTGAGGATATCGATCTTTTACTTCTCGGATTTTCCGAGTATCAGGTAGTATGCACTCGCATTCAGAATGGGGAAACATTTACGATGGGTACCTGGAATGAAGCCAGGGACGTTATAGTAGCAACCCAGAAAGAAATGGTGGCTAATGATTATAGCTATCAATACTACCTTTTGAAACTGTTTGAAGAGAAACTCGTTCTCGAGGAAATCGAGAGTGAAGACCATGAAGACCAATTCTTATTCTCGATAATGAGACAGCCATTCACTCGTGAGGATAGTGACTACACCTCATATCTGGTAAAAAGTGATGAATCACTCTCCTACATCAAGTATGGTCGACTCGAAAGGATAGTCGAGAATTATCATTCTCTGAATATCGGTAACTCAATCCTGTTCCTCCTCTCGCAGGCTGGAATAACGGATTAATTAATCTTCTGAGCTTCGGAGAGAGGCAAATGTATATGTATTACTACATAAATCTCAAAACACATTTGCCTCTCTCCCTTTTTATTATTAATAATAATTATTTCCAAATTAAAATAGATATTTAGATACACTACATGTATTATTGTTTTGTCAACAATCCTATAGTATAATATATGTATAGACTAACTCATTAGTTCTTTACCAAATTTCCAGTAATATGCATATCATACTACATTGACTCAAGATATAATCCTATAGTATAATATACATATACTAGAAATAGTTAACTGCTCTTTAAAAACTTCTAAATAATTTTGCAGTGATTTTATATCCTGCTTATTTAGATTAAATAGTGTGTAAGAAAAGACCATACATATTTCCTTTTTAAAAGTAATTAATTCCTTAAGCGTGGAATTCTCTTTGTTTATATAAATACATTTATATAGATAGTGAGAATTCCATAGCATTATGGAAAATATTACACAATCCCGAAAAGGGAAGAAAGAGGAATACAATGTGTACAAAATTGGAAAGGCTTGAAAAAAGTCATAAAGGTTGGGAAACTGCTGTCAGCATTGCAGCAGAAAACTATGAAGAAGCATGTGGAAACCCTATCGTTTTCACTGCTACAGAATGTGTAGAGCGTTATGCAGAGATGGCAGAAGCTAAATATCAAGAATGTGCGACCAAGATCGCCCTCTTGAAGGAAAAGCTTCGCGTGGAAACTCTTGATAAGCTGGAAAGGGAAGCTATTAAGGAAGAACTTGAAGAGGCTGAAAAAAGGCTTGATAACCTCAAGAAGCGTGCAGAGGCAGCTAGAGGAAAAGCAACACAGCCGAAAGCTGATGAAGCTGAAGGAAAAGCTGACAAACCGGAAGCTGATAAAGCTGAAGGAAAAGCTGACAAACCGGAAGCTGATAAAGCTGAAGGAAAAGCTGACAAACCAGAAGCTGATAAAGCTGAAGGAAAGCCTAATTGGACAAGAATCCTACTGTTTATTGCTGTAATTCTTATTACAGCGATGTTGTTGCGCCAATGTGCGCCCCAACTGAAGAGTTTGTGGCAACAGTCACAGACACGGCAACAGCTGCAGTACGAACAGCAAATTCAAGAGATGCAGCTACTTCAGCAGTTGAAACAACAGAGAATTGACCCTGTTGTCCAAGAACAACAGCCAACAACACGTCGAGGAGAAGCGAACGAAGGAAACTTCGTCAAATCCGTAAGTATACAAGACTGGTATGATACCAATATATACGATCCGGTAATATGGATGACTGGTGTAGACCCGTCTGCATACATAGGACAGGCACCTGATCCAATGCTTGATGCATTGGGTATT
>JAGDCC010000002.1 GCA_017958745.1 bacterium | reverse complement strand
GAAGGAAACTTCGTCAAATCCGTAAGTATACAAGACTGGTATGATACCAATATATACGATCCGGTAATATGGATGACTGGTGTAGACCCGTCTGCATACATAGGACAGGCACCTGATCCAATGCTTGATGCATTGGGTATTAACCAAAGGGAACCTGGAGTCAAGCCGAAAGGCTTCAATGTTGCAGAATCCTCTGGCATATGTCCAGTAGGATATAACTGCACAATATCCTATGGACGTACAGTCATAGCTTGTGGTTCTAGCGTAGATTGTATGTTTGAGAAGGGTGACTATGTGCACATTTATCTCCCCGTGGGAGAAAAATTTAACGGACTTCCCGGTGTACAATCCGTGACTCAAGCACCTGCACCGCAGCAACAACCACTTGGTGGTGGCAGTAATGCAACAGAACCGGAAGAAAAACTTCCTTTGCGAGCTTGCTCAATAAAGAGCGTTGGTAGCTCATTTTCTGGAAGGATGTCCGGAGTAGGTGATGCGTTAAGTACCCGTGTTGTATTTTTCAATTCAACTTATGAGGAGTTGAAAAATGCTTTTCCCCAGATAGGGAACTTCTGGGCACAGTCAGGAACATGTGACGTTTCATCCATGGCCAATCAAAGCAGAAATGCTGATTGGAAAAGTTGGAGCGGCACATATGCTGCGTTTGGTGATGGTTTAAGTTTTGACGGGAAGCAATTCTCGTTCAAATAAACTTGAAACAGTGGAATAGTATGGATTACCTCTCGTAATCTCTCTCCTCTCTATGGTTTTCCATACTATTCCCTCCTGTCTTTCTTTTCTTACCACTATTCTTAACATCTAAGATTAACAAGCATCTTACTGATGAGTTCCATAAGAACGAAATGTTATTTAAAGATCATTAATAATTTCTAAATAAATAATAAGATTTTATTTCTCATTTATTTAGATAAAATAGTACGTAAGAAAAGATAAGACCCTTTATCATATGTGGAATTCTCTTTGTTTATATTTTTTCCATAATCTATAGATTATGAGAATTCCATAAAAAATAGAAAGGAGTACAAATGATTTTAATCTTACTGATAGTGCGGTTAATCATCCTGGTATGCATATGCGCATACCTGAAGGAAAACGGAGCAGAAGAGAGTATTGGACATTTTCTTCCAATCCATTTTATAGTGACATTCCTCTGGCTAATAGTCTGGGGATTATTTTCTCATTGATCGATCTGGAATAGCAGGGGTGTATCCTGTATGTTCTCATGGTATATCCATGCTATTCCAACATTAAAAATTCTTTTCTTACTACTATTTCTTTAACTAAAAATCTTCCTAACAAAGCCAAAAACATCCATAACAAACTTTTCTGGAAATATAGACAAAATCCTTACACCAACACTCTCTATTTTCCATACTATTAACTCTTTAAGAGTAGGTTCAATATGCAGTTCACTCCTTGCCCATTTTCTAATCTCATCTGTCTTCTTAAAATGCCCTAAAATATCGCTTTGAGACTCTGTTTTATACGTAACTCTATACTTTAAAACCTTATCCTCTATATTGGCAAATCTACCAACCTTACTTAGAGTAAAGAAGAATTTAACATCTTCTACCTTCCAAATATTCTCTGGATAATAACCAATCTGGACAACAGCATCTTTCCTTAACATTACTGCTGGATGTGCAAAAGGAGAAAAAATAAACATATTACCCTTAATCTTGCCATCTTCTAAAGCATACTTACGCTCCCCAGTAATATGTCCGTCTCCATCTATAATATCTACCTGTCCACCAACAGCAACACAATCGCTATGGTCTTCCATATATGCAACCTGCTTTTCTAATCTCTTTGGATACATGATGTCGTCTGCATCCATTCTAGCAATATATTTAGCATTAGGATTACTGTTTTTAATACCAATGTTAAGGACATTACCAAGACCATTCTGTTTCTCTGCAAGAATAACCTTAAGATTAGTATGTATAGATAAATACTGTTTTAGTAGAGTAACAGTCATGTCTGTAGATTTATCGTCCACAACAATAACTTCGTAATTGGAGTAAGACTGTGTAAAACAACTCTCCAATGCCTGCTGTATATATTTCTCTCCATTATGTACTGGTATAACAATAGAAACCAATGGAAGTGGATTTACATTGTTAATAACGTTCGGGACACTAGAGATATTAGGATTAACGGTATTATTAATATTTGTATTAATCGTATTATTTTGTTCTTCCATGTGCAAATTTACTAATAAAATAAATAAACATAACTAAGATAAGAATATAACCTAGATAGGAAAGAAGATTTGGCCAATACAAAACAAATACAGAATCTATATTTCTATTTGTAATATCCCAACCTTGCTTCCAACCATCTACACTCACACGAGTAGCATTACTTAACAAAGAAAGTCTACCATTTTCCTTAGCAATTGCAATCCAACCAGGAGAAGAAGCTTGTGGAATAGTAATCAAAACATTACCAGAAATACTGGATGTATTTAAGGAATAGAAAGAGTTAGCTGCACCCTTAAATACAGGACTCAAAGAAGCTTCTGTGTATGTTGTCTTGCTACTTTGTCCATAAGAGATATTTTTCCATACATCTGGGTACTTAAACAAAGACAAACTCTCCAATCTATTCTCTGTAAGAAGTTTGTAACTTGTACTACTTAGGATAAAGTTTACATACTTCTCTGTAGAAGCAGATTCAAAGAAGACAATCTCGGCCTCTTTAGAGCCAAGCGTCATCATGTCCTGCACCCAGCATTTGTTATCCGTAGAATAAACAAGACAAAGTGTTGCTGGAATATTAGATATATTTTCTCCCTTCCAGAAGAATAGATATTTAGAAGAAGGTGTTGTGTTGAAGAGATTAATTGTTTCATTAAGATAATCCTTCTGTACACTCTGTTTAATACCATAATCTGTAGAAGCAATGGAGAATAAATCGTTCTCGCTATCTGGAATATTTGTAAGCCACACAACCTGAGGTGTCTTGTCATAAGTGTAGGAAGAAGATCCATAAACAATTGGAATATTTACTGTATATGTATTTCCTTTGTGGAGATAAACTTCGTCCCTGTATATATCACTAGAGAAACTTGTTAGATTAAGTTTGTTATAGACAAGTGCATAGGAGAAATCTACCTTCTTAAACAATATAGCAGAAGAGAAAGAATCATCTGTATGAGTTGCATAAAGAATTAAAGAGAGGTTATCTTCTGCTGTTACTACAGAATTGGCAGTAATCGTTGCATTACCATAAGCATCTCCAGAATCATAGAATTTGTCGTTGTTAATACACTTCTGCTGTGTTTCAGAATAGATACAAACACCAGGATAATTACCTTGATCTGCCTCCCAGTTAATAGAAACAGATACAACATACTTGCTATTGTAGTTTAGGTCTTCTATTGCTGTGTAAATACATGGTAATTTACTTGCACCTTTTAGTAAGAATCCAGAACTACTAGACTGGCTCTTTACAGATGTATTGTTTACAACAGAGCTACCAGAGCAATCACTTCCAGTAGAGTTAACAAAATCCTGCACAAGACTTCTTGTAACAAACTCATTCTTCTTAACTCCATAGATTGTGTTTACCTGCTTATATGTACTATCTATCGTGACACCATTCACCAAAAGAGATGCATCTATAACATCGTTGCCAATAATGTAGTTGGAATAATCGCTATTAGCAAATACTTTATACTGCACAATAGTGTCATCATCTGTAAGATAAGGATAACTTGGTGTAACCTTGATACCTTTATCTGTTGCCTTCAGCCTTGCTGGATAGTTGTTAAGATAATCCGTATTTAGTGTAGAAGATACGTAAGTATCGTTTCCATCGTATACAAACTCTCCTGTAATGTTATTATTTTCTATTCTTAAATCAGAAAGAGTAAGATCATCTAGGGATAAATATGGATTTGCAGGAACATCTCTCACAAAAGAATAGTTATCCGAGCTGCTAGAGAGAGACTCCTCATAAATGGTATCGTTTTGGTCTACACGATACAAAACAAGAGAGCCATAATTCCATATAATTGGATACCTCTTAAAAAGTCCTAACATAGAAGGAATATCTACATCAAAGGCATAGCCATCTGCTCGCAAGGAAGCATCATAGAGGATATAAGAGATATCAAATTTCTGTAATAAATAATCAAATTTAGTGGAATCTTCCGCTCTAATTGCATCATTAAAATCAAGAAGTGCATTTTCACTAAAGCTAGAACCAACAGCAGAAGACATATCCATAATAGGATTAGAAACAATGTAGGAAATAAACTGAGAACCCCAAAAGCCCCAATCATATTCTCTAAAATAGTTGTTGTTTGCTGGTGGTGCATAATAAATCCTTCCTGTAGGGTCTGTCTTCTGTAAATAATCCTCCAATTTATAATAATCACTTGGTAAATCTACAATTGCACGTTCAGAATAAAGATTTCCTGTATAAATATACTCAGAATAGAATAGGGGAAGTAATATTGCTAAGGACAAAACACAGAATACAAGATATCTCTTTAATCCTCTTCTGTGTATGAAAGAAGACAAGAAAGATACCACATATATAACTCCAAAGGAAGAAAGAACTGTAAGACAGATTAAAAACACAAGTCCTAACTTAGAATACGGCCAACGGAACACCTGCTTAAAAAATGGTATGTTATCTTGGAACCATACAAACAAAGAACCTAATGGTGGATTTATAACTTTAATTAGAAACCAGCATCCAAATGCAATAATCCCCCAATATATTAGTTTTTTATTGTTTCTAAAGAATCCAAATATAACACCAAATATAGAAAATACAGCAGGAAATAGACCAATTATTTTATAAAAATCGTAGTTATTGAAGTCATTCGCCATAGGAAAGACATACTCATCATTTTCCGTGTCAAACATTGTTCTGTTATAGAATCTTGCTGTGTTTATAGCTGTTTGCATCTTAGACTCAAGATCTATTGTACTTGCTGTAATTGTCTTGTTTACATAAGAACTTATAACATTCTGGCTGTTAGATACCGTATAGAAAATAAATGGAAGTATCCAAAATAGCTGTGTACATACAAGAATAGTTAATGTTTTTACACCAATCTTTATATTTTTTTTAGAACAAAGGATTAAGAATGCTACGTATGAGAATATAAGAACACAATCTACTATAAATAGCGTAGATATAATACATACAGCCGTAAATATGACAGATGACAAGAATAGGAATAATGCTCTTTTCTTTGTTTGTCTTCTTACATAGCAATAGATTGCTAATAATAGAAGCGGTAAGAAGCCAAAATTAGCTATATAAGGCGCCATATTTTGGTAGAATAGCCACATTGTCCATAAGGTAGAAATGTATGTTATACCCGCAAACAAAAATGCAAATTTAGAATATTTCTTCTGTTTGGTTTCTTTAATGAAGCTACTAACCAAGAATGCCATGGAAAAACTTCCTATTACCATACAAATCCAATAATATAGTTGTCCGACTAACCATGTAGGTAAGACTAATTCTAATACCCAGAATGCTACAGATCTAAATAAGTCTGTTTGTTCACTATCAGAAGGAACACCTAGTGCTCTGTAGCTTCTCCATGCAGGGGAGATCAGATATCTTTCTATAGATGTTTTCGGATTTAGTTCTGCAGAATAGTTATCGTTAGATAATATGTATTTTCCCCAGTGGAGAGATATTATTAATATAGAAAAAAGAAGGATAGACAATAATATCCAGTGATAGTTCTTCTTTATATAATACTTTGCTTTTATTAGAAATATGTTCATAATATATTATTTTTTACCATATTTTTAGCAATGATACTAGCTAGCACAGTAACCATGTATATTGATTTTTTGCCTATCCTATAGTATAATATAAGCATATACAGAATTAAGAATGATATTGTCTTGATAGCGTTCTTTAATAAATTTTTCTAAATAAACTTTATATGTGCAACGTCTATTTATATAGATTGGCTATTTGTTTATTTAGATTACATAAGAGAGTAGGACACATTTTTCCAATTTCTCCTACTTGTGTATTTCTTCTTCCGAAGAATATTTTCTTTATAGATTATATAGAGGATTTATTCTCCGGAAGAAGGAGATTATTACAAATAAGTAAAGGAGATCAAGAAATGGATGATGAAAAATATACCTGGAAGACAGGTATGATTGCAGGACTGGAGACAATCCAGAGACTGTTCTCTGAACAACCCTATGCATCGGATTCGGTGCGTAACTGGGTCAAAGGACAGATATTCACTATGCGGAGTTTGAGTGAGTGGGTCAAACTCATCACCAACACACCTCAGCAGGAATATGTCAGAGGATTTGAGGAAGCTTGGAGAAAAACAAGCTATCTGTTTTCCACTGATTCCTTATTGATTCAAGATGCAATCGAAAAAAGATTACACAATTTACTTTCTGAGCTAGAAAAGGAGGAAAAATGATCTACGGAGATGGTTTCTATACAGCTGGGTACAGATTTGGTCTTTCAAAGACCACAGAAATCTCCAATAAGCCGGAGATACTGAAGGTGATTGTATGCATGGCGTTGAATTCGACAGATGCTACAAATCCGCGCATTTCAGAGAATAAATCTGATAATGTCATGTATTACGAGGGGTTTCATGATTGCATTATGGAACTTAACCGCTCCACAAACATCGAACATATCGACCCTGAATGTTGGGAAAAGCTTTCTAAAACAGAGGAAGCTCTGCGAGAGCGAGCATATCCGAAATTAGGCTTGAACGAAATGTTCGACAAATGGAAAGAGCGCAATGCTATAATTCGTCATCAAGACGAAGCCGCAGCGAAGTTGCTCACTGAAACCAATTAAGAAGTAAAGGTGTGTCTGCCGGACAAGCAGAAATCTTATTTTTCTCTACCACTGGTAGACACACCATTCTTAATATTCTTTTCTTCCTACTCTCTTATTTCTTTTTTCCAAATAACAATCTATTAATGTTGTAGGGGATGTAATTTCTCAACTGTTTCTTCTGCATATTTCTCACTAGCGTGTACATACCTTGTTGTAGTATTTAAACTTGCATGACCAAGTAAAACCTGTAATGCTGCAGGACTAGCGCCATTTTCCGCAAGATAAGTTGCAAAACCATGTCTAAGACTATGCGCAGAAGTTGGTATCTGTATACCAAGTTTTCTTCTATATTCTGCTATTTTATCCTGAAAATAATTCGTGGATATTCTCGCATCTTTCTTATTAGCACCCCTCCCAGAAAAGGGGATAAAAAGAGCAGGGGAGTCAAAAGAGTTTAAGAATCCACTTTCTCTATAATCTTCTATTAGCTTAATATATTTTCTGTTGTCGTTATCGAACATATTAAGATTTAAATCTGAGTTTGGATCTGAAACATCCCCCTCTTCCAATGTTTCACGGTCGGTAAGTAAATCAGACATCTTAAGGACTTCATTTTCTCTATCTGGGTCTGTAAATGCAAACTTAAGTCTGACTCTTAAATATGCATTAAGCCAACTCAAACTCCTATCTGTCATGAATACAGATCTTTCTTTTTTGCCTTTACCAAGAATATAAAGCTTCCCCTTAACATTTATCTGTTCCAAATCTAGATTTATAAGCTCCGAGATTCTCATTCCTGTAGCAAATAACATCTCCAACATACATCTATTTCTAAGTGCGACTTTCTCATCCGGTTCAAATTGCATAGGAGATTCAATAAGTCTTACCAAATCTTCCTCAGAAGCAACTTTCTTAACACGCTTTTCTGTCTTCATCATTTCAATAGCATCTGGTGGCATTGGTATTGGTAAATCCCAACTAATTCTTAATTTAAGAAATCTTCTTATTGCAGATAATGTTCTATTAATACTAACAGGATCTAAACCTCCATTTTTCCTTGCAGCCTTGTTTTGTGGGTATTCACTGATGCCAAGACTCCCGTAGACCTTGCTGTAGACCCTCGCTAGGTATTCGTCCTCAAAATTGGATCCGTTCAGAGGTGTAATCATACCATTCTGAGAATTCACAAGCCTTCCTGAGCCTCTAAGCTTCTCAATATCATTTTTCCTTATTGTATCAAGGTCTTTTAAGTGATTACCCTCCATTAGATACCCCTTAAACATGCTAATATCCTTTTTCGTACAATTAATGAACGATGTATTCCTAAAATACAAAAAAACAGCAAATATACACAGATCACGTGCATAATTAATAATGGTTTGGTCACTATAATTGTTATTCCTTAGATACAAGAGAAAATCATCTTGATCATCTAATTTAGGGAATGTTTCCATAGGCATACTTTACTATAAAAAAATAAAAAATACCAAAGTAGGGGGGCTTTTTTAAAATTTCCAGGACAAATTGTATAGAAGATAATAATTAAAAAAATCATAAAGATAAAAATATTATTATAAAAGCATTAATTTGCATCAAATATCAAAAGAGCCCGTCAGACCACTCCCCCTCCTTCTGGCCAACAGTAACCGCGTATAATGACGATTATACTCGGTTGATATATTTCTAATCATAACATAAAAAGAGGAGAAAGGAAGGTATTCCCCCATGTAGTGGAATATATGAACATTTTCATCTTAAGAATTATTTTTATAACTAAAAAAATGTTACAAATAAAAGATTAATTAGCATGTAGTTATCCACAACGACAAAAATACTATAGGTATATTGTGAAACAAAGCCATTTTATTACTATAGGATTCTTAGCACACTCCCCCCACTCCTGTTAGGGCTATGCCAATAAATTTGCAAACAGTGTAAAGAAGAATACAATAACTAAAACAATAACTGCTAATATAAAATTCTTTTTTTCTTCTTCCACATTATATAAATGCTCCTTGGTAGTAAGAGTGACACAGAAATAGTACCCCACAACCGGAAGCAAAGAAATAGTCTCATGAGAATAACCACTCAAAAAGACACCAACAAATAATGTATAACAAATTAGTACAATTGGTAATGTCTTTCTAAAAATTTCCCCACCCCCTATTCCAAGATTCTCATAGTGCATAAATGTATTTATAAAATACAGAATAAATACCAAAGCAAGAGTTATATACAAAGGAAAACCACTAAGCAATAAACTAAATGTATAGAAATACATCATGAGGATAGAGATGAGAAAAGAACCGGTCCTCCCTACTTGCGCTAATGGAATTTCCTTAAACAGATTTACATTAAGTACGTTAATGCTAAGGAATGTGAAATAATTAATTACAAACACCATAAGTATTAGGAAGAGAAGAATAAACGCTTCATAGACACGGCTGAACTTCTGGAAGAAGAAGAATTCTATGAATAACTCCTGAGAAGCTACAAACAAGCCTGCCTGTGCAAGAAGTAGGAAAGATCTTCTCTTTAGCTTGAAATCAAATGCCCATATGAGACCAAAGAACACTATTAGAAAATAAATACCTGCGGTTAGATATACATCACTAACAATAATCTGTGTTGTATTCTGTGTTAATTTTGTAACAAACAAGGAAAGAGATATAAATGCGGATATTAAAATCAGCTTCCCCCTCTTCTCTCCGTCTGTATTTTGTTCGTTAGTTATTGGCATTGTCTAAATTTTCTACATATTTTAAACCTTTTTCTGTTAAAACTCTTCCTCTTGATGTTCTTTGGATAAGACCATTTTTCATGAGGAATGGTTCATATACTTCGGATATAGTTGTTTCATCTTCAGAAATAGATGCTGCTAAGGTAGAAAGTCCAATTGGACCACCACCAAAATTAGTTAATAGAGATGTCAGTAGTGTTCTATCTATCTTTTCTAAACCAAGCTTATCTATTCCTAATAATTTTAGTGTTTCTTCGACAATATCTACGGTTATAGAATCCTTTCCATTACTTTCCGCACAGTCCCTACTCCTTCTTAGTAATCTTAAACCTATTCTTGCTGTTCCTCTAGAACAGCCTGCAAGCATTTTAAGAGAATCATCATCTATAGATATTTTCCAAAGCTTTGCTGCACGAGAAAGGATAGAGATTAGATCATCATCAGAAAAGAAATCCAATCTTTGTATTAATCCAAACCTGTCCCTCATAGGAGAACTAATTTTTCCAATCTGAGTTGTCGCACCAATTAATGTAAAAGGTTCTAAACCAAGTCTTATTGTTTTAGCAGAAGGTCCTTTTCCCATTACAATATCTAACATTCCATCCTCCATAACAGGATAGAGAATTTCTTCTATTATTTTTGGAAGACGATGTATTTCATCAATAAAGAGAATATCATTTTGTTTCAGTCCAGTAAGAATAGCAGCTAAATCTCCTTGTCTTTCTATTGCAGGACCAGAAGTTATTTTTATAGATGCCCCTACTTCATTAGCTATTGCCATCGCAAATGTTGTCTTTCCTAATCCTGGAGGTCCATAAAAAAGTATGTGATCTACAGGTTCTTTCCTTCTCTGTGCAGACTTGACCATCATACGTACTGCTTTCTTTTCTTTTTCTCTACCGATAATCTCATCCAACTTGGCAGGACGAATTTTCTCCTCATGTACAACAGTATCCTCTTTTCTTTGTAGAGAGAGATTCTTCTTTGCTTTCTTCAGTTCTTTTTCTTTACT